>JAFQFY010000002.1 GCA_017398485.1 Clostridia bacterium | reverse complement strand
CGCACGGAAACCAGCAACGGGTTCTCCTTGTCACCGAACTTCTTGCCGGTGATCTCTTCCATTTTGTCGATGTATTCCATGATCTGCGCCTGGATATCATCGTTGATCTTGCGGCCGTCCTCATAATACTGGGTGCAGGCCTCCGTGGTAACGGTGAAGCCCTGGGGAACAGGCAGACCGATCTTGGTCATCTCCGCCAGGTTCGCGCCCTTACCGCCGAGGAGCTCGCGCATCGAAGCGTCGCCCTCTTTGAACAGGTAGACAAACTTGTGACTCATGTTTTTACCTCCAAAATAAGTGTTTTCCCTGTGGGTGTGAGGGCTTGTCTGCCCAAGTCCCACAAAGCCACCTAACATTATAGCAGAACATATCCGTTTTGGCTACTGTTTTTTTTATTTTTTTGCAAAAATTCCCTTTTGACCGAAATTAGCATAATAAATAGGATGGAATAGGACGATTTTACTAATATAAATATCCTGATAGTAAAAAACTCTTGCGGCAGGAGCAGGAATTTGGTACAATAATTTCTGTATGAAGTATTTTTGCACAATGGGAGGGACGGCGTATGCTGTTCGGCAAAAAAAGCAGTGGAATCGACTTCCTCGTAGTGGGTCTCGGCAATCCCGGGGCGGCATACGAGGGGACGCGGCATAACGCCGGCTGTGCGGCGCTGTCGGTGCTGGCGAAGGACGCCGGAATCGAGCTGACGAAGAAGCAGTTCAAGGCGCTCGTCGGCAACGGTGTCCTCGGGGGTAAAAAGGTACTGCTCATGTTTCCGCAGACCTTCATGAACAACTCCGGTGAGGCGGTGCAGGCGGCCATGGCGTTTTATAAACTGTCGCCCGAACAACTGCTGGTGCTTTCCGATGATATTGCATTGGACGTCGGCGGCGTACGCGTGCGCAAAAAAGGCAGCGACGGCGGTCAAAAGGGCCTGCGCAGCATCATCGCCCATATCGGCACCGACGCGTTTGCGCGCGTGCGCATCGGCGTCGGTAAGAAGCCGCATCCTGCCTACGACCTCGCGGATTGGGTGCTGTCGAAGTATAAGAAAGAGGAACTGCCTGCCATGGAGCAGGCGTTTGAGCAGGCGGCCGCGGCGGCAGAGTATATCGTCAGCGGTCGCATCGACGAGGCGATGAACAAGTTTTCGCATTAATTGCTATTCGGAGTAACGGTATGAGCTTATGGGATAAAGGACTGGCGCAACTGCCGGTCTATAACAACGTATGCGCCGACATCCGCGGCGGCCGCACCCCGGTGTCGGTCATCGGTGCGGCGCATATCCATAAAGCGATGTTGGCGGCAGGGCTGAGCAAAAGCCTTGGCCGCCGCCTTGTGTTGCTTGCGGCGGATGAGGCGGAGGCGTCGCGGCTGGCGGAGGATATCCGCGCGTTCGGTCTGCGCACGCTGCTGTTGCCGTCACGCGAATTATCTCTGCGGCTGGTGGAGTCTGCCTCGCGCGAATACGAGCAGATGCGCTTGGGTGTGTTTTCCGCCATGGCGCAGGGCAACTACGATTGCGTGGTCGCCTGTATAGACGCGGCGATCCAGTACACCTTGCCGCCCGACACGCTGTTGGAGAGGACGCTGGAACTGACCGCCGGTGTGCGCTTGCCGGTCGATGATCTGCCGCGTGCGCTCGCCGCGGCAGGCTACGAGCGGTGTGATCAGATCGAGGGCGCCGGTCAGTTTGCCGTGCGCGGCGGCATCGTCGACGTATATCCGGCAGACAGCGAGGCACCTATTCGTATTGAACTATGGGGCGATACGGTGGATACCATCGCCTGCTTTGATATTCTCTCCCAGCGGCGCACCGACACGCTCGAAGCAGTGTCGATACCGCCGGCGGCGGAGATCATGTATGACGATGCGGCGGTGCTTGCGGCGAAGATCGAGGCTCTCGCCGCCGCTCAACGCGGCAAAAACGCCGACGCGGTTCGCAAGCATTTGCTCGTGGACGTCGATCGCCTGCGCGGCGGCGTACAGCCGTCCTCGTTGGATCGGTATATTCCGCTGTTATATGAGCCGGCGAACTTGTTTACCTATGCGCTCGACGCGCTGGTGCTCGTCAGCGAGCCGTCCAAGATCAAGGAGCGAGTGCGCACCTATCATTGGCAACTCAATCAAGATATCGAAGCGATGCTCGAAGAAGGTTCGTTGTGCCGCGGTCTGACCGAATACGCGCCTTCGTGGGAGCGGGTCGCCGCCGTGCTGTCGGACGGCCGTACGGTGCTGCTCGACGCGTTTGCACGCGCGACGGGGGAGATCCGCCCGAAGAGTATGTACACCATCCAGGCGCGCCAGCTGCCCATTTGGTCGGGACGCGTCGAATTGCTCGTCACTGACCTGCAAGACCTGCTCGCGCGCCGCATGGCTTGCGTGGTGCTCGCCGGCGGCGAGGAAAAGGCGGCGCAGACCCTTGCGGATGATCTACGTAAGGCAGGTCTGCCGGCGATCTATGCGAAGACACCGGAAGAACCTATCCGCGGCCAAGTGCTCGTCACGGTCGGCGGCTTATCTGCCGGCATCGAGTTGCCCGACGCGGCGCTCGCGGTCATCACCCACGGCCGCGTGGTGCAGTCGGCACGCCGCACGCGCCGTGCTCGGCGCGAAAAGGGCGTGGAGATCCACAGCCTGTCGGAATTGCAGATCGGCGATTATATCGTCCACTCCGCGCACGGCATCGGCATTTACGAGGGCGTGCATCAGGTGGATATGCAGGGCGTCATCAAGGACTATATCAAGCTATCCTACGCCAAGGGGGACGTGCTGTACGTGCCGGTGACACAGCTCGATCTTGTGTCCAAATACATCGGCACCAAGGAGGATGCGACGGTCAAGCTGCACCGTCTCGGCGGTCAGGAATGGCAGAAAGCAAAGACGCGCGTGCGCGCGGCGGTTAAAGATATTGCCAAAAGTCTTATCGCCATTTACGGCAAACGCATGGCGTCGCCCGGATTTGCATTTGGTCCCGATGAGGAGTGGCAGTACGATTTTGAGCGCCACTTTGAATACCAAGAGACCGACGACCAGATGCGTTGCATCGATGAGATCAAGCACGACATGGAGCGCGCCGTGCCGATGGACCGCCTGCTGTGCGGCGACGTCGGCTTCGGCAAGACGGAGGTCGCCTTGCGTGCGGCGTTCAAGTGCGTCAGCCAGAGTAAGCAGTGCGCTCTGCTCGTGCCGACGACGATCCTCGCATTTCAGCATTACCAAACGATATTAAAACGCTTCGAGGGCTTCCCCGTAACCATCGAGATGCTCTCACGTTTCCGCACGGCCAAGCAACAGGCGGAGGTCATCCGCCGCGTGCGCGAGGGTGAGGTCGACATTCTCGTCGGTACCCATCGCATGCTGTCGGCGGATGTGGCGTTTCGCGACCTTGGGCTGTTCATCGTTGACGAGGAACAGCGCTTCGGCGTGACGCAAAAGGAGCGTATTAAAGAACTCACCCCCAACGTCGACGTACTCACATTGTCGGCGACCCCGATTCCGCGCACGCTCAACATGGCGATGAGCGGTATCCGCGATATGTCGGTCATCGAGGAGGCGCCGCAGGACCGCCGTCCCGTGCAGACCTACGTGCTCGAACACGACAACGGCATCATCGTCGACGCCATTCGCAAGGAACTGCGCCGCGACGGACAGGTGTATTATCTGCACAACCGTATTGAAAATATTGACTCGGTGGCGGCGGCGCTCAAAAGCCGCATACCCGAAGCGCGCATCACGGTCGCGCACGGGCGAATGAACGAGGAGGAGCTCTCGGAGATCTGGCGGCAGGTGCTGGAACACGAGGTGGATATCCTTGTGTGTACCACCATCATCGAGACCGGTGTGGACATTCCCAACGTCAACACCCTCATCGTCGAAAACGCCGACCGCTACGGTCTGTCACAGTTACACCAGCTGCGTGGTCGCGTCGGCCGTTCGTCGCGCCGCGCCTACGCGTATCTCACCTTTACGCGCGGCAAGGCGTTGTCCGACGTGGCGCAGAAGCGCTTGGAGGCGATGCGCGAATTCACCGAATTCGGCGCCGGTTTCAAGATCGCGATGCGCGACATGGAGATCCGCGGTGCCGGTAACCTGCTCGGCGCGCAACAGCACGGGCACATGGAGGCCGTCGGCTACGATATGTATCTCAAGCTCCTCGCCGAAGCGGTGGAGGAGGAGAAGGGCAGCGGCAAGACAGCCTATGTCGAATGTACGGTGGATCTGCCCATCTCGGCGCATATCCCCGAGGACTATATCGGCAGTAACGCCCAGCGTTTGGAGATCTACCGTCACATTGCGGATATCCGTACGGTGGAAGATTCGATGGACGTCTACGATGAGCTCATCGATCGCTTCGGCGAACCGCCGAGTGCGGTGCAGGGACTTATCGACGTGGCGCTGTTGCGCAATATGGCGGCGGCGATGGGTATTCGCGAAATCAAAGAACAGCAAGGCTCGCTTCTGTTGTACGCCGATCGACTGGATATGGAGTTGGGCATGCGCATGAGCGCCGCGCTCAAAGGACGTGTGAAGATCAGCGCCGCCGGTAAGCCGTATTATGCGGTCAAGATCGACCGCAACGGCGGCAAAGACGAGCTGGACACTCTGCGTGAAGCGCTCGAAGCCGCGCAGGCGGAGGGAAACTGATGGCAAAAGAACTCAAAACCAATGCGATGCGCATATTGGATAAGCATAAGATTCCCTACACCGTCAACCTCTACGAATGTGAGGCGTTTATCGACGCGGTGACGGTGGCAGACGCGCTCGGACAGCCGTATGAAAGCTCTTACAAAACGCTGGTGGCGGTTGGAAAGAGCGGTGGACACTACGTGTTCGTCGTGCCGATCGCCGAAGAATTGGACCTCAAAGCCGCGGCACGCGCGGTAGGGGAGAAAGCGGTGGAGCTTGTCCACGTTAAGGACATTTTCGCACTGACGGGATATATCCGCGGCGGCTGTACGCCGATCGGGATGAAAAAGGCGTTCCCGACGGTGATTCACGAGAGTGCGGCAGGGTTTGAAACCGTTATCATCAGCGGCGGCCGTATCGGTGCACAGATTTTTTTGTCGCCGCAGGATCTGCTGACGGTCACGCGAGGAAAGCTTGCGGATATCATTCATCATTAACGAAGGAGGTGCACGGAGTTGAGCGAGAAAGTGCTCGTCGCCATGAGCGGCGGCGTGGATTCGTCGGTGGCGGCGGCGCGGCTGGTCGAGGACGGCTATACCTGCGTCGGCGCGACTATGCGGCTGTTCGACAAGGGCAGCACCTGCGGCTCGGCGGTCGAGGCTGGGGACGCCGCGCGCGTGGCGCAACAGCTCGGTTTTGCGCACCATGTATTTGATTGCACCGATACCTTCTCGACGCAGGTGATCGACCGCTTCGTTGCGGCCTACGAGCGGGGACTTACCCCGAATCCTTGCATCGAGTGCAATCGTTATATGAAGTTTGCCGCCTTGTACGACGAGGCGCGTGCGCTCGGCTGCGACGCCATCGCCACGGGGCATTATGCACGTGTGGAATACGACGAGCGGCAGGGACGGTGGACGCTTAAAAAGGCGCGCAACCTTGCCAAGGATCAGACCTACGTGTTGTATTTTCTCACGCAGGAGCAGCTGGCGCACACGCGCTTCCCCCTCGGCGACGCCGAGACCAAGGACGAGGTGCGTGCGATCGCGGAGCGCTACGGCTTTGAAAATGCGCACAAGAAAGACAGCCAAGACATTTGCTTCGTGCCCGATGGGAAATACGCGGATTTTATCCGCGCGCGCACCGGGCGCGATTATGCGGTGGGTGACTTCGTCGACGGTGAGGGCAAGGTGCTGGGTCAGCACAAGGGTATCATCGGCTATACCATCGGTCAGCGCAAAGGCTTGGGACTTGCACTGCCTGCACCCATGTACGTTTGCCGCAAGGATATGCAAAATAATACTGTCGTGCTTGCGCCGGAAGCAGCACTATATAGCCGACGTCTGTGGGCGACGGATTTCAACTGGACGAGCGGTGTCACACCGCAAAAGCCGATCCGCGCGATGGCAAAAACACGCTATTCCGCCAAAGAGGCGCCTGCCACCGTTTCCGTTTGCGACGATGGGCGCGTACAGGTGCTGTTTGACACGCCGCAACGCGCTGTGACAGAAGGGCAAGCTGTTGTACTTTACAGCAGCGATGAGGTGCTCGGCGGCGGTACGATCGTCCAAAAGGAGGAGCTTGTATGATCTATACCGTCACCTGCAACCCGGCGGTGGACTATACCGTGCACCTGTCGTCTTTTGCGACAGGTCAGCTTCACCGCCCGACCCACACCGCGCTGTCTTTCGGCGGCAAGGGGGTCAACGTTTCGCGTTTGCTGACGGCGCTCGGCGTAAACAATCGTGCGCTCGGCTTTGTCGGCGGCGAGGTCGGAGAGATGCTGGAGAACGGTCTGCGCCGTATGGGTTTAGAGACCGATTTTATTCACCTGACCGATGGCAACACGCGCATTAACGTCAAGATCGCCGCCGACACGGAGACGGAGCTTAACGCGACAGGCCCTGCGGTGGACGAGGCGGCGTTTGCCGCTCTCCAAAAACGCGTCGCCGCCCTGCAAAACGGGGATATTCTCTGTCTGTGCGGCAGCTTGCCGCGCGGCTGTGTAACCGATGCCTACGCGCGCCTGATGCAGTGCGTGAGTGACAAGGCGGTGCGCGTCGTGGTGGACGCGACGGGACAGGCGTTGCTTGCCACTTTGCCGTATTGCCCATATTTAATCAAGCCCAACCGTGATGAATTGAGCGCGATCGTCGGACGTGACCTGACCGATGACGCTGCGATCGTTGAGGCGGCGCGCGATTTGCAGATGCGCGGTGCGCTCAACGTGCTGGTGTCGCTCGGCGGCGACGGCGCGTTGTTGCTCACCCAAGACGGTGAGATTTACCGCCAAGCTGCGTTTGACGGTGAGGTGGTCAGCACGGTCGGTGCCGGCGACTCGATGGTCGCCGGATTTATCGCGGCTTCGGCGTGGGGATATCCGACGAGCGAGGCGTTGCGTTTTGCCGCCGCGGCAGGCGGCGCGACGGCGTTTTGCGACGGCATCGCCACGCGCGACGCGATCGAAATGTTGCTTGCCAAGGGCGAGTAAGTATGGTACAATACCTTCTATGGAGATGGTGTTATGAACGCGTCTGACATCTTTAAACTGATTGATGAAAGAAAAGACGAGCTTTTCGAGTTGTTATCTTCCATGATCCGCATCAATTCCGAGAACTTCCGCACCCACGGTAACGAACAGCCGATGGCGGAATATGTGCTCGATCTGTGCCGAGAACTTGGCCTCGAGAGCACGATGTATTCGCCGTTGGAGTTGGACGGATTCACCGAGCACCCCGACTATATGGACGGGCGCCATCTGGAGAACCGCTATAACGTCACGGCCTGCTGGAAGGGTGTCGAGGATGTCAACGAGCTGATGCTCATGGGGCATACCGACACTGTGGAGATCGGCGATATAGCCAACTGGGACGGCGATCCGCTGGCGGGCGAGATTCGCGACGGTAAGATCTTCGGTCGTGGCGCGTGCGATGACAAATACGCCCTTGCGACGGCGCTGTTTGTTATTAAGATCCTCAAAGAGCAAGGCTTTACTCCCAAGAGAAACCTGCTGTTTTCGGCGTATTCCGACGAGGAATACGGCGGATCGCACGGTGCACTCGCGGCGGTGCTCAAAGACCCTTGCACCCGCATCGTCAGTATGGACGGCGTTGAGGGACAGATCTGGCATTGCGGCTCGGGCGGTCAGGAGCGAATCTATCGCTATCATTCCAAAGAAACCGTCGACAGCGCCAAATTGGCGGCGAGTGCGTTGCCCATAATCCTTGAGGAGATGGAGACGTTTGCTGCCAGACGCCGTCAGGAGTTGGAGCAGAACCGCTTCTATGCCGGCACCATCATCCCCGAAACGTCGGTGCGGTATATGGATATTCGTGCCGGCAACAACGGCGCCGATCTCGGCACGGGCAGTTTGCTGTTTACCTATTATACCGATAAGACCAAGGATGAGATCGAGGCGGAGTTTGCCGAATTGGAACGTGTCATCGATAATCGCTTGGACGCGATGGGACTCGTCGGCGACGGATTCTTCCCGAATACGCGTTTTTTCCATTACGTGTTCTGCGAGCCGGACAGCGAGGATGTCACGCTGATGGTCGAAGCCGCGCGTGAAGCGACCGGCACCGCGCCGATCGTGTGCGGCTCCTGTTTGTCCGATCTGTCGGTCATCTCCAAATACGGCAGTGACCGCGCATACGGCTTCGGCATCGGGCGCGATTTCAGTCTCCCCGGCGGCGCGCACCAGCCCAACGAATACATTGGTTGTGACGAGCTGGTGGCATACACCAAGACCATTGCGGCGTATGTGATGAAAGTTTTAGGTTAACGAAAGGGGTGGGAGCGTATGAACTACGCGACCATTAAATATAACGACATCGCCAACGGCACCGGCGTGCGCGTGTCGCTGTTCGTCAGCGGCTGTACGCATCATTGCAAGGGTTGCTTTAACGCCGAGGCGTGGGATTTTCATTACGGCGAGCCGTTTACGCGCGAAATCGAAGAGACGATCCTTGCGGCGCTCGACCACGACTACGTCGACGGGCTGTCCCTGCTCGGCGGTGAGCCGATGGAGCCGGCGCATCAGCGCGTGCTGTTGCCGTTTCTCAAAGAAGTGAAGAGCCGTTTCCCAAACAAGAATATCTGGTGCTACACCGGCTATCTGCTGGATGCAGAATTGCTTGATGCGAACGGGCGCGCTCACACGGAGGCGACCGAGGAACTGGTCGATCTGCTCGACGTGGTGGTGGACGGCCGCTTTGAGGAGGGTAAAAAGGACATCCGCCTGCGCTTTCGCGGCTCCTCCAACCAACGCATCATCGACGTGCCGGCGTCGCGCAAGGCCGGCGAGATCATTTTGAAGGAATGGGGCGATTATCAATGATACAGAAAGTGAACTTTAAGAAGCTTGACGCGCGCGCGGTGGCGCCGAAATACGGCAGTGCCGCGGCGGCAGGCGCCGATCTGTATGCGATCCTCGACGAGCCGCTGACCCTCGCACCCGGGCAGACGACCTTGGTGCATACGGGCCTGGCGGTGGAGCTTCCTGCCGGATTTGTCGGTCTGGTGTGCGCGCGTAGCGGTCTGGCGACCAAGCGCGGCCTCGCACCGGCGAACAAGGTCGGCGTCGTTGATGCGGACTATCGCGGTGAACTGATGGTTGCGTTGCACAACCACGGAGCCGAGGCGCAGACCATCGATCACGGCGAGCGCGTGGCGCAGTTTATGATCGTGCCGTATCTGACGGCAGACTACGTCGAGGTGGACGAGCTGTCCGACACCGTGCGCGGTGAGGGCGGTTTCGGTTCGACCGGAACGAAATAAAGAGAAAAGCGGAGATGCATCGCATCTCCGCTTTTTGTTACGGGGCGTAGGGAACGGTCGGCTGTAAATTGAGATAGCCGAGAATCCCCTCGTAGATGGCATAGGCAAAGGCGTATTGGTCGTTGAGGAGCTTTTGTGCGTCCTCGTAGTTGCTCACGTACGCCAACTCCACGAGGATCGCAGGCATGCGTGTGCGGCGCAGGACATAAAGTGACGGGTTTTCGCGCACGCCGTTATTTTTGGTGCCGACGCGCGCGACGATGGCGTCGAGCACGAATCGCGCCAGCTGACCGGCGACGCTGTCGGCGCGGTACACGTACACCTCGCTGCCGTTGACCGCGGGATTATTGTTGGCGTTGCAGTGGATGCTGATGAAATAATCCGCCGGCCACGCGTTCGCCGCATTGACGCGCGCGGCAAGGCTGGTCGCGTTGGAGGTGCCGAGCACCTCGTCGGGCGCGTTGCGCGAGGTACGTGCCTCGAAGCGTCCGTCTGCGTTGAGAATATCGCGCAGATAGATGCCGACGGGATAGGTGATGTCCTGCTCGCGAATGCCGTTGCCCTCGGCGCCGGCGTTGACACCCTCGGGGTTGTGTCCCTGGTCGATAAAGATCTTGATTGCCATAATAAAAATCCCCTTTCTCATTCCTATATATGAACGGGAAAGGGGATTCATGCGTTATTTTATCAGTTCGAGCAGTCGCGCAACCGATTGACGGGTGGTTTCACCGTCGGGTTGGTCAAGGGTGAGATCGGCGTACTTCTCATACAGCGGCACACGCTCCTCGTACAGATCGCGCAGGGTCTTGCCGGGCGCGAGCACCACGCCGCGCAGGTGCGGATCGCCTACGCGCTTCTCCAGCGTTTCGTAACTGATCTTGACATAGACGATCTTACCGATCTTTTGCAGATGCTCCATGCCGGCAGGAGAATAGATCGCACTGCCGCCGGTGGCAATGACGGTGTCCTGCACGTTTACCGTGCGGATCGCCTCTACCTCGCGGTCCAGAAATGCCTGCAAACCGTCTCGGTCCATGATCTCGTGCAGTTCACAGCCGTTGATCTGCCGAATGACGTCGTCGGTGTCCAAGAACGGACGGCCGAGTTCTTTGGCAAGCAGGCGACCGAGGGTGCTTTTGCCGCTCGAGGGCATGCCGATGAAAATCAGATTGTTCATAGTGTTTATTCTCCTTCGGATTGGTTTTCCTTGTCAAAATAGTCGTGTATTGCCTGCGCGGCAGGGCGGGTCATACCCTTGACGAGCAGGAGCTCCTCGGTCGACGCGCGAGCGACGTTGCGCACCGAGCCGAACTGTCGCAACAGGGCGCGTGCACGCGTCTGCCCGATGCCGTCGATGGAGGTCAGCACGGTGGAAACGGTGGATTTTTTGCGCCGTTTGCGGTGGTAGTCGATCGCGTAGCGGTGCACCTCCTCTTGAATGCCGGAGAGCAGGGTGTACGCCGCGCGTTTGAGGTGAATGTCGATCTCACCGCCGACGAGCGCGACGGCACGTGTGCGGTGGCGGTCGTCCTTGACCAGACCGAATACGGGAATGTCGAGTCCGTAGCGGTCGACAACGGGTTTGACGGTGGACACGTGTCCTTCGCCGCCGTCGAGCAGGATTAGGTCGGGTTTGCGCCCGAAACCGACGCCTTCGTCTCGGTGGGCGAGATATTCGTCCAGACGCCGCGTGAGCACCTCGGTCATTGATGCGTAGTCGTCCTGCCCGATAACGGTCTTGATGCGAAAACGGCGATAAGCGCTGCGCAGGGGTTTGCCGTTCTCAAACACCACCATGCCGGCGACGTTGTCACTGCCGGCGGTGTTGGAAATGTCGTAGCATTCGATATAGGTCGGCGTGTCGGTCAGCCCTAAAAGCTGACGGATATCTTCGAGTGCCGTTGCCTGCCGACCGGTCATGCCGGCCTGCTGGGCGACGCGTTCAGCGGCGTTGGCGCGGCACATGTCGACCAAGTGTGCTTGCTCGCCGATCTGCGGCTGCACGATGTGCACGCGGCGACCGGCTTTTTCGCTCAGCCAGCGTTCAAGCAACTCGGTGTCTTCGACCTCGCCGTCTACCGTTATCTGCGGCGGTATGCGATCGCGGATGGTGTAATATTGGCGGATAAACTCGCCGCGCGTGCCGGGCAGGTCGTCCGGCTCGTCGAGCAGGAAATCTTCCCGATCGGTCAGCCGTCCACCGTCGAAGCGGAACACTTCAAAGCAGACGGTGTCGGCGCTTTGTGCCAGCGCGATGACGTCCTGTTGCTCAATGCGCGAGAGGATGACCTTTTGCTTTTCGCCCAGGCGACGAATGGCGTTGATGCGGTCGCGCAGGCGCGCCGCTTGCTCAAAATCCAGCCTGTCCGCCGCCGCTTCCATGCGCTCCTGAAGCGTCGCCATGGTGTCGGCACGACCTTTGGTGAGAAATTCGACGGCGTCGTTGACGCGCGCTTGATATTCGTCGGGGTCGATGCGCCCTGTACAGGGTGCACAGCACTGCCCGATATGATGGTTCAGGCACGGGCGGTCGCCCGCACGCTTGCCGTGGGTCAGCGTGCGGTTGCAGGTGGAGAGGGAGAAGATCTTGTTCGCTTCGTCCACCGCCTGCTTGACGGTGTAGGAACTCATGAACGGGCCGATATACTGTGCACCGTCATCGGCGAGCTGTTTTGCTTCGCTCAGGCGCGAATAGGGCGGCGCAGACACGCGCACGTAATGATAGCCCTTATCATCTTTGAGCAGAATATTGTATTTTGGGCGATGCTGTTTAATGAGCGAGCATTCCAGCACCAGCGCCTCGAACTCGTTGCCCACCACGATGTAATCGAAGTGGTCCACCGACGCCACCATCTTGCGCACCTTCGGTGAGTGGTTCGTCTGGGAGCCGAAGTATTGGCTGACGCGATTTTTGAGCTTTTTGGCCTTGCCGATATAAAGGATCGCGCCGGCGGCGTTTTTCATGATATAGACGCCCGGCTGTTGCGGCAGAGCCATGGCACGGCGGCGCAGCTCGCTCAGTTTCGGATTCGGCGCGCTCATTGTTCGTGCCCCGTTTGCCAGTATTTGCGGTCAAGGCTGCGGTATTGGATCGCCTCTGCGATATGCGGCGTATCGATGATCGCACTGCCGTCGAGATCCGCAATGGTGCGCGCGACTTTGAGTAGACGGTCATAGGCGCGCGCCGACAGACCCAGACGCTCGAACGCGCCTTTGAGCAGGGCGTTGGCGGCATCGGTGAGGCGGCAGTAGTCCTTGAGCTTGCCGGTCGGGATGCGCGCGTTACTGGTGATATCGGTGCCGGCAAAGCGCTCGCGCTGGATCGCACGCGCGGCGTTGACGCGCTCACGCACCGCGGCAGAGGACTCGGATTTTCTCTGTGAGGAGAGCTGATCGTATTCCACCGGCGGCACCTCGATATGCAGGTCGATACGGTCGAGCAGAGGACCCGACACCTTGCTGAGATAGCGCTGTACCGCCTGCGCCGAGCAGGTGCAGGCGCGCGTGGGATGCCCGTAATAGCCGCAGGGGCAGGGATTCATCGCCGCAACCAGCATGATCGAGCAAGGGTAGGAGAGGGAGGCGCTCACGCGCGAGATGGTGACGCGTCCGTCCTCCAGGGGTTGACGCAGACATTCCATTGACGTGCGTGAAAACTCCGGCAATTCGTCGAGGAACAGCACGCCGTTGTGCGCAAGGGATACCTCGCCCGGACGCGGCACGACACCGCCGCCGGCAAGGCCTTGGGCAGATATGTTATGATGCGGCGCGCGGAACGGACGGCGGCGCAACAGGCCACCGTCAGTAAGCGCACCGGCGATCGAATGGATCTTAGTGCATTCCAACGCTTCTTCGCGTGTCATGTCCGGAAGAATGGTGGGCAGACGCTTGGCAAGCATGCTTTTGCCCGAGCCGGGGGTACCGACGAGCAAAATGTTATGCGAGCCGGCCGCCGCGATCTCCATGGCGCGCCGTGCGGTCTCTTGCCCCATGACGTCGGCAAAGTCGGCGTAGTCACCCTCCTGCGACGGCACGAATGCGTCGGCGGCGAGAGGGGTAAGCGGTGTATCGCCGTGCAAATGCGCCAGCAGCGAGGCGATGTTTGCCACGGGATAGACGGTGATGCCGTCTACTACGGCCGCTTCACCGCCGTTGTCTGCCGGAACGTATACTTCTTTCACACCGGCATCGCGTGCGGCGATGACCATCGGCAACACGCCGCGTATCGGGCGCACCTCGCCTTGCAGGGACAGCTCGCCCACGAAGGCGGCACGGCGCAGGTTGGCTTTGAGCTGACCGCTGGCGCACAGCAGCGCGAGCAGCAACGGCAGATCGTAGACCGAGCCTTCCTTTTTTACGTCGGCAGGCGCGAGGTTGACGGTGATGCGGCTGACGGGATAGGTGAAGCCGGCGTTTTTCATCGCCGCACGCACGCGGTCGCGCGATTCACGCACCGCCGCATCCGGCAGACCGACCACGTCGAATCCGGGCAGACCTTGGGACAGGTCTGCCTCCACTTCCACCATAAAGCCGTTGATGCCGCAAAGGCCCATGCTTTTGAGACCGGCAAACATACGCCGCGCCTCCTTCCTTACTTACGGATGAAACGTCGGATGAGTTTATACACTTCCACGAAGACCAGCGGAGTCAGCGCCAGACCGATCACCACCAGCCAGGCGTTGAGGCTCATCGGAACGAGAGAGAATACGGTCTGCACGCCGGGGATGAGCAACACACCGAGCAGCAGCGCCAGCGAGCCGCCGAGCGCCGCGAGCATATAGCGGTTGGAGAGCAGGCCGGATCGGAACAGCGAATGAGACGAGCGCACGTTGAGCGCGTGCACGAGCTGACCAAGCGCCAGCGCGGCAAACGCCATCGTTTCGCCCAACGCGAGATCACCCCACGTCTTATAGCCGACGTGGAACGCAACGAGTGTCAGCGCGGCGAACATGAAGCCTTGCCAGATCGCCTGTGCGCCGACGCCGCCGCCGAACAGGCTTTCCTTGCGCTGACGCGGCGCGCGGTGCATGATATCCGCCTCCGGCGGCTCAACGCCGAGCGCGAGCGCCGGCAGGCTGTCGGTGACGAGGTTCATCCACAACAGTTGGATCGGGAGCAGCGGCGATTGATTATACAGCAGGATCGCGAGGAACACCGTGATGATCTCGCCCACGTTGCAGGACAGCAGGAAATGCACCGCCTTGCGAATGTTGTCGTAGATGCCGCGACCTTCGCGTACCGCCGCGACGATGGTGGAGAAATTGTCGTCCATCAAGGTCATGTCGGCGGCGCCCTTGGCAACGTCGGTGCCGGTGATGCCCATTGCACAGCCGATGTCGGCGGCTTT
>JAFQFY010000027.1 GCA_017398485.1 Clostridia bacterium | reverse complement strand
TATAACTGTTGCAAAGTATAAAATTGATGATACTATCGCTTCTAAAATTTCTTTTGTATCAAAAGGATTAAACTTAAACGATGGAGAGAAACAAATCGATCTTTATTTTTTCTCCAAAACAGCACAAAAAGTATATGAGTTATTAAATCTTAAATAATAGTTGTAGAAAATCAGGTTTTCATAGCACTTTAATTCGTGTCATTAAGTTCAAAACACCCAAAGAAAAAGGACACCCGCACGGGTGTCCTTTTTCTTTGGCTTTTTCTATTAGCTCCGACTTTCTACATCGTAATCAACCGTCATGCTCTAACCGACTGAGCGTAGCGCGAAGTCGGTGGTAGCCGTTTGCGAGCGCCGCCGGTGGCGGATACAGCGAGCAAAAAGGCTGGTGCCGCGGTCGAAACGGTGCGAGCGATAGCGAGGGCACACCGTTTCGGGCACCGCAAACGGCAAGCATGACGGATGGTTTGTACGAACTGCGAGTGCTGCGGCCGGATGGTTAGCACAAACGTTATTTAACAATCCCTCCGTCGGCGTACGCCGACACCTCCCTTTACACAAGGGAGGCTTTTTGATTTATTCTTTCGCTTGTTCTAATGGTATGATTATGGCTTTCCGATCTTCGTTCACATACATCTCTTCGCATTGCTGCTGCGCCTTTTGTAAAACCTCTATTGCTTTGGTCGTTTCTTGAAACAGATGCAGATACATTGTTTTATAGTCCGGCATAAGCATTCTCCTTTTTGACAATTTTAGGACAAATAGTCCAATTTGTCAAATACTTATTTCTCTGCGCGGTATAGTAATAGTGGTGATGATAATGCGAATGAGAATACGCGACATGCGTGAAGACCACGACTACACCCAAGCCTATGTTGCAAAAGTGTTGCTGTGTGACCAATCGTTATACTCGAAATACGAGCGTGGTGAACGTGCCGTGCCGTTGGAAGTTATGATCAAGTTGGCACAGCTTTACGGCACAAGTATTGATTATTTGGCAGGCTTGACGGATAACCCGAACCCAAACTAAAACCACCACCCGACAGGGTGGTGGTTTTCTTTTCGGGGGGATGAGGGCATCGCCCCCTACACACACGATTGGCGGCTTATTCGTAGGGGCGGATGCCTGCATCCGCCCGCAGGCGGTGCAGACGTCAAAAAAGTCCGGCGTTTGCCGGACTTTTTTTGACGGCCTGCGCCCTGATGCTTACGGCATCAGGGCGTCTTTTATTATGCTCATCAGATCGTTTGCAAGCGACTCGTCAAACGCATTTTGCAGGGTGCGCCGGATTTCGTCGGCACTCCATCGGACGCCGCTGAGCGCCGCTTCCAGCCGCGCGGCAAGGGTGTGATCCAGCGCGTCGGTGTATACCTTTGCGGCGTCGATAACGCCGTGGGCGAGGGAAAGGTTTATCTCGATCTCGCCCCAAGCAAATCGCTTGCCGCAACGCAGGGAAAAGGGCGGCGTTTTGCCGTAAATATAGTCCCAACTGCCGAACAGCGCGGTGTCTTTTTCGATCGCTTTTTCGTCGAGTTTCGAAAGAATTTCGGCGGTCAAATAGCACACGCTTTCGGCGGCTTTTATCATGAATTGAGCCATGAGCGACGGGGTGAGCGTCGGGTTGAGTTCGCGCAGGTTGACGACGCGCGAACGCACCGATCTGACTCCTTTGGCGCGCAGTTTTTCCTGCGTCGGGGTGAGGTAGCGTGCGATCTTGTCGGTGTCGCCGTCGACGAGCAGGGTGCCGTGGTGGAACGCGCGCCCGGCGGTGTGGTAAAAGGCGTTGCCCGAGAACTTTTTGCCATCGGCGAGAACGTCGTTGCGCCCTGACACCGCGGCGGCGATATTTGCATAGCCGCAAGCGGTTTTGATGATGTTAAAATGCCGTTCAATGTCGTAATCCTCTTCGCGGCAGAGAAAGGTGAAGTTGAGATTGCCCTTGTCGTGAAACACGGCACCGCCGCCCGACAATCGACGCGCGACAAAGCCGCCGTCGGCGGTCAGCGACGCGCAGTCGCATTCCGCATACGGATTTTGGTTGGCGCCGACAACGACGGTGTTGTCGTTCTGCCACAGATACAGCCGCAAAGTGCCTTCGGGCACCGTGTCGAGCAGGTGTTTTTCGATTGCTAAATTGCGGTAGGGGTCAAAACCCTCGCCGCAGAAAATTTCCAAGCGTGAGATCATCGTATCACCCGTCAAAAGCATATCACCAAACGGCGCAAAAGTCAATTTTTTGAAAAAACGGAAAAATAACCGCAAAAACGCAAAAAACAGCAGAAAAAAGCCGCCCAACGTATTGACATTAAAGGCTTTGAGGATTAAGATAAATATTGGGTCAATTTGACATATTAAATATGTATTGTAAAAGCATTAAGGAGGGTTCGTTTTGGCAAATGCAGTCATTATGCCGAAGGCCGGTATTACGGTGGAAAGCTGTATCATCGGCACGTGGGAAAAGAAGGTCGGCGACGAAGTAAAGGTGGGGGATATCCTCTTTACATACGAGACCGACAAAGCCAGCTTTGAATGTGAATCGACGGCGGAGGGTACTCTGCTGGAGATCTTCTTTGACGAAGGTGACGAGGTGCCCTGCCTCGTGAATGTGTGCGCGGTCGGCGCGGCGGGAGAGGATTGCTCCGCGTTGCGTCCCGACGGCGCGGCGGCGGCCGAAGCTCCGGCTGCCGAGGCGGCGCCCGAAGTTAAGGCGGCGCCCGTGGCGGCACCTGCGGCGGTGGAAACGACCGCCGCGCAGGGTGACAAGAACGCCGTATCTCCGCGTGCGAAGAAGCTCGCTGAGCGCGTCGGCGTGGATGCGTCGCTCGCCACCCCGACCGGCCCGAACGGCCGCATCATCGAGCGCGACGTGCGCGCCCTGATGGACAATCCTCCCGTCGCCGCTTCGGCTGTCGCGGCCGCGCCTGCCGCCGCCCCCGTTGCCGAGGACGAATATACCGACGTCAAGTTCAGCGGCATTCGCCGTGCCATCAGCAAGTCGATGCACGCGTCGCTGTCCACCATGGCGCAGCTCACCCACAACGCGTCCTTCGACGCGACCGCCATTCTCAACTACCGCAAGCAGCTCAAAGCGGTCGGCGGCGAGTGCGCCGGCATCACGCTGGGCGACATGGTGCTGTTCGCCGTGTCCCGCACGCTGAAAAATCACCCCGACCTCAACGCGCACATGCTGGACGACAGCAGTATCCGCCTGTTTAACCACGTCAATCTTGGCGTGGCGGTGGACACCGCGCGCGGTCTGATGGTCCCCACCATTCCGCATGCGGATGAGATGAGCCTTTTGGAGATCTCGCAGGCGACCAAAGAGCTCGCCGCGCAGTGCCGCGAGGGCAACATCAGCCCCGATAAGCTGACCGGCGGCTCCTTCACGGTGTCCAACCTCGGCAGCCTCGGCATTGAGTCCTTTACCCCCGTTATCAATCCGCCCCAGACGGGCATCCTCGGCGTCTGCACCACCATCGACCGCGTGCGCAAGGCCGCGGACGGTTCGATCGAGATCTATCCGGCGATGGTGCTCAGCCTGACCTACGACCACCGTGCCGTGGACGGCGCGCCTGCTTCTCGCTTCCTCAAAGAACTCGGCGAGAATCTGGCGAACTTCACCGCCCTGCTGGCGAAATAAGGAGAATGACCGATGGAAATATTTGATTTACTGGTTGTCGGCGGTGGCCCCGGCGGATATCTGTGCGCCGAGCGCGCCGCGCAAAACGGCATGAAGGTTGCCGTGTTTGAGAAAAAGGCGCTTGGCGGCACCTGCCTGAACGAAGGCTGTATTCCGACCAAGACCCTGCTCAACTCCTCGAAGATGTACCGCCACGCCAAAGAGAGCGAGGCGTTCGGCGTCACCGCCGAAAACGTGACCTATGACCACGCGAAGGTCATCGAGCGCAAGAACGGCGTCGTCAAGACGCTGGTCGCCGGTGTCGGCGCGACAATGAAGGCCAACAAGGTCACGGTCGTCGCGGAAAACGCGGTCATTAAAGGCAAGAACGAAAACGGATTCGCGGTCGAGGCGGCCGGCGTGACCTACGAGGGCAAGCGCTTAGTCATCGCCACCGGCTCGGAGACGGTCGTGCCGCCCGTGCCGGGACTCAAAGAGGGTCTGGCGAGCGGCTTCGTCGTCACCAACCGCGAGGTGCTGGACGACAAGACCCTGCCGAAGAGCCTCGTGGTCATCGGCGGCGGCGTCATCGGTCTGGAAATGGCGTATTACTTCGCTTCGGTCGGCACCAAGGTCACGGTCATCGAGATGATGCCCAAGATCGCCGGTGCCACCGACCCCGAGATCTGCAAGGTGCTCACCGACGCGTTTGTCAAGCGCGGTATGGAGTTTAAACTCTCCTGCAAGGTGTTGGAGGTCAAGGCCGACAGCGTCGTTTATGAAGAAAACGGCGAGAAGAAAGAGCTCGCCTGCGACAAGGTGCTTCTGTCTGCCGGCCGCAAGCCCTCCACCGCCGGTGTCGGCATCGAGAGCCTGCACGTCGAGATGGATCGCGCGGCGGTCAAGACCGACCGTCACCTGTGCACCAACGTCAGCGGTGTTTACGCGATCGGCGACTGCAACGGTAAACTTATGTTGGCACACACCGCCTATCGTGAGGCGGAGGTTGCGGTCAACCACATGCTCGGCAAGCCCGATGAGATGCGCTACGACGTCATTCCGTCGGTTATTTACACCGATCCCGAGGTCGCCAGCGTCGGTCTGAGCAAGGACGAGGCAGAGAAGCGCGGCATGACCGTCAAGGAGGTAAAACTCCCGATGTCCTATGCCGGTCGCTACCTCGCCGAGACCAACGGCGGCAAGGGCTTTATCAAAATC
>JAFQFY010000026.1 GCA_017398485.1 Clostridia bacterium | reverse complement strand
TTTTTCGGCGGCTTTTTTGGCAAAGTATCTTCAAACAAACGATATCTCAAAAGCGCTTGCGTTTGCTTCCAAAATCAGCGCCTACGTTGTATCCTGCATAGATGCAGTGCCCGAATATAGTATAAGCACTCTAAACGGTGTTTTATAAATAAATTTATATACAGAGAGGCATCGAAATGAATTTAAAAGAAAAAATACAGGCAGGCAAAAGTATCTGCGGCACACTGAATAACATACCCGCAATGTGCATAGCGGAAATGATGGGATACTTTGATTACGATTATTTGTGGATTGATGCAGAGCACTCTGTCACCACCACAGAGCAGTGTTATGCACAGATTGTTGCCGCCAAATCCGTCAATAAAGCATCCATAGTACGCGTTCCGCAGAATGATCTTACATTCACCAAAAAGGTTCTTGAAATGGGGCCTGACGGTATTATATTCCCCATGGTACACAGTGCGAAAGAAGCGGAAGAACTTTTATCCTATACATTATATCCACCGTTAGGAAACAGAGGTTGCGGACCGCAGCGGGCTGTAAGATACGGTGTGGACGATGAAATCGCGTATTTTAAGTCCGGGCATGGAAATCTGTGCAGATTTTTACAGATTGAATGTAAGAGTTTTGTGGACGAACTTGAAATGATAGCTGACAATCCATATATCGACGGCTTTATTTTGGGCCTTGCTGATTTATCAGGATCTATCAACGAAATCGGAGACTTTTTCGGCCAGAACAATCTGGCTTTGGCAAAAAAAGCCATAGATATCGCCAAAAAACACAATAAGATAGTCGGTACTGCAACCTTGGCGACTGATGAAAAAACTCTTACAACGCTTCATAACATGGGAATCAAGATGATAACCTGCGGTGCAGATTTCAATTACATAGTAAACGGTGCAAAAAGCACATATGAAACCGTCAAAAAAATCTTGAGAAACAATCGCTAAAACGGAGCTTTTTAGCCATGAACATCAAAGGATTCAAAGTGAACTTTTTGGGAGATAGCATCACCGAAGGCGTCGGCAGCTACTACAAAGAGGGCATCAACCCCGTCAAGATCATGATCGAGGATCAGGACGTCCGTGCGGTGCGCGGCGGTACGGGTGAAGCCAAGTGCGGCGGTAACTACGCCGCCTCCAACCGCGCCGGCGAGCGCGCCGAGCAGAAGGGCTACTCCCAGGTGCTGTGGCTCGACGGCGTCGAGCGCAAGTACATCGAGGAAGTCGGCGCGATGAACGTGATGTTCAAGGTCAACGGCGAGATCATCACCCCGATGCTGTCCGGCTCCATCCTGCCGGGAATCACCCGTAAGTCCTGCATTGAGGTGCTCAAAAACGCCGGCTACAAGGTCAGCGAGCGTCTGTTCAGCATCGACGAGCTGGAGCAGTCAATGGCAGACGGCACGCTGGAAGAGGCGTGGGGCTGCGGCACCGCCGCGGTCGTTTCCCCGATCGGCGAACTCTGCTATAAGGGCATCAAGCATTCCGTCAACGACGGCAAGATCGGCGAAGTGACCCAAATGCTGTACGATACCCTGACGGGTATCCAGTGGGGCAAAACCGAAGACACCTTCGGCTGGACCTGCCCGATCGAATAAGATGTAAATCGTGTAAAAAATCCGGTTGCCGCAAATGGCACCGGATTTTTTACACGAATATTATAATTTATTTCAAAATTAATTGTATCAAAAAAATAATTATGGTGACCACAATACTTGCAATTCCCAAAAATATAGTTGCTAAATAATTTCTATCTTTTACATGCTTTTGAGAAAATTCTATCTCTGAAAATTGCCCTGATATTTTTGCTGATACATTGTTTTTTAATACAGTTAAAGATATATTCTGACTACGATTCATTTCACCAACAATTGAATGAAATTTCTTTTCAAAGTCCATAATAATCTTTTCAAATGTTTCTTTACATTGCTGTTCTAATTTATATATTTCTTGATTTGATAATTTCCAATGTGTCTCATTAATCAAATTAATAATAGACTCTATAGTTTTATTAATACCTTCATTAATAGCATTGTTAAATTCTTGTATAAGTCGAACCTCATCTTGACCTCCCCAAGAACAAGACTCATCTTTATTTCGCTCAACTTCTTTTTCTAAGCAAAGCAAATACACATAATAACCGTCTTCTACGGCACGCAAAATGTTGTATACTTTTTTGGTACAGTCTTTTGATTTGTTCTGAAATTTTCTCACAACATACACCTTCTTGATTAATCTATAGTTAACTAATATTTTTCAAATTTTATATTCTATTATAATAAAAAAGTAACTGCTCTCCGCATGTAGTTGGTTAATCGGTTTTGCTTTCGCTTCGGCAGTTCCATTTGTCATCACCACGCATAGTATAGCATATATAATCACACCCTCGCAAGTGAAAACGCCGATATGCCATCGGCATATCGGCGTTCTTCGTTATACGTTCTTGGATAGATCCTGCAATGCTACCTGTAAAATGTTTTGTAACGCTTGACTGGATTCTATCGGGGTAATTCCCTCACTCAATGACTCAATCACCGTTTGTAACATAAGCAATCGTTCGCTCTCCAAAATTTGTTTGGGCTTCAAATCATCGTACATCTTTTCATACAGAGCAATCAGCCGCTGATTTGTGGCCTCACGCGCCTTAATAATCTCACCAAACGCTTTACCCTGTTCCTGCGTTCCCACGTCGCCAGGACCACTGGATTTGAGTTTGCCGAGCTCCGTGATCGCCGCCATCAAATACCCTTGGTTAGCGGAGATCTCCTCGATCTTGCCAAGCACATAGTCCATCGTCAGCGTCTTTGATATTACTTGCTCCGTCGCTTCGGAAACAGCCACATTCTTCTTTTCTTGCTTTACGGTTGTATTCTCTGACATATTCTTGTCCTCCAATTCTGTGTTTGGCGGACACGCAAGACATATTTTGTTTTCGTCTATGAAGCGTGCCCTGCTGCTTTTTACCAGACCTTTTGCCCTTTTCGGGTAGGTCGCCTCATATTCGTTTCCGCACTCGTCTACAACAACAATGTTTTTTTCGATGGGTGTCATCCCCTTTGCCGTAACGATTGATTTTGTGAATCCGTTTTTTGTTATGGGTGCCGTCCCCAATTCACATATTCAGCATACCATATTATAGGGTATATTGCAAGAAAATCGATAAAAATTCCCCTCTTGACAAATAAAAACAGCCGTTATATAATAGAAGAAATTATTTTTCAAATGCGTTGACGGAGAATGTTTCGTTCAACGACCGTTTCAGAGAGCCGCCGTTGCTGTGAGGGCGGTACGGTCAGAACAGAAATTCTGGCTCCCGAGCAGAGCCGCCCAAAAGGGAAACCTCGGTAGGCGACTACGGCTTGCCCCGTTACCATGGCAGAGGACTTGTTGGAGTTCTTATGAGCAGACCGTATACTATACGGTAATCAGGGTGGTACCGCGGAAAGATTTTTCGTCCCTGAGGTCATTATGTGACCTCAGGGCTTTTTTATGTTCTCAGGTCAAAAAAGGAGTCGATTACTATGAACCGCATCCAAATCGCCGACACGACGCTGTGCCCGCAAAACAACACCTATACCTTCAAGGAGAAACTGGAGATCGCGCGTCAGCTCGAAAAACTGCACGTCGACGTCATCGAACTGCCCGAGATCACGAGCGGCAAGACCGACACCCTGCTCGTGCGCACCATCAGTACGTTCGTCAAGGAGAGTGTCCTCTCGGTCGCGGCCGGCAGCAGCATGCAGAGCATCGAGGACGCCGCCGCGGCGCTGAACAATGCCGCCAACGCGCGCATCCGCAT
Organism: Clostridia bacterium; assembly: GCA_017398485.1. Lineage (GTDB taxonomy): Bacteria > Bacillota > Clostridia > Oscillospirales > Acutalibacteraceae > UBA5905. The sequence continues at coordinate 14,629 of JAFQFY010000026.1, read as the reverse complement.
CGAGTTGCCGCTGTCTCCCGTCGGCATGGAATACTCGGCGCACAAAAAGCCTGCCGCGATGCTCGACTGGATCGCCAAGGCAGTCGCCGCCGCCGCGGATAAGTGCGCGGATGTCGAGTTCTGCGCCGTGGACGCCACGCGTGCGGACAAAGACTTCCTTGGCAAAGCCATCACCGCCGCCGTCGAGGCAGGTGCCAAGACCGTGAGCGTCTGCGACAGCACGGGCGAGATGCTTCCCGACGATTTCGCCGCCTTTGCCGCCGCCGTAATGGAAAACGCGTCCGTCCCCGTCGCGGTCAAGTGCGACAACAAAAACGGTCTCGCCAGCGCGCAGGCGATCCTCGCGGTGCGCCGCGGTGTCGTCTGCGTCAAGACGGACGTGGTCGGTCTGACCGTGCCGCTCGAGGGCTTCGCCACGATGGTAAAGAACTGCGGCAACACCTACGGCTTTGACAGCCGCATCCGCTACACCCAACTGCACCGCATCATTAAGCAGATCAACCGCGTCACCGACGCCGCCAAGGACGCGTCCACCGTTGCGGTTGCGGGCGTCGACGAGGCAGGCATCCACCTCGACGCCAAAGACGACAAGGATGCTGTCATCGCCGCCGCGGCAAAACTCGGCTACGATCTGTCCGACGAGGATCAGGTCAAGGTATACGAGGAATTCTGCCGCGTGGCGGAAAAGAAAAACGTCGGTGCCAAGGAACTCGACGCCATCATCGCGAGCGTCGCCTTGCAGGTGCCGGCAACGTATAAGCTGGAAAACTACGTCATCAACACCGGTAACATCCTGTCCGCGAGCGCGCAGATCACCCTCGTGCGTGACGGCAAGGTGATGCAGGGCATCTCCACCGGCGACGGCCCGATCGACGCGGCGTTCCGCGCCATCGAGCAGATCATCGGCCAACATTTCGAGGTCGACGACTTCCAGATCCAGTCGGTGACCGAAGGCCGCGGCGCCATGGGCAATACGCTGGTCAAACTGCGCTCAAACGGCAAGGTGTATTCCGGCAACGGCATCTCCACCGACATCATCGGCGCGAGCATCCGTGCCTATCTGAGCGCGGTCAACAAAATCGTCTACGAGGAGGCGTAAGCCATGAAGTTCTCTTTCTCCACAAAAGGATGGCACCACAGCACCTTTGATGATTTCTGCGATATTGCGCAGGATCTGCGCTTTGAGGGCATCGAACTACACAACATTCACAATCGCCTGTTCACCGACAAAAACGGCGCGTTCCACGATTATGCGGCGGCGGCAACCCTGCGCCGTCTGTATGAGAAAAAGTTGCAGTTGCCCTGTATCGACGCGATTGGTGACGTTGCCGACCCGACGACATCCTCCGATTGCATGGCGGAGATCCGTCAGTGCATGGAGATCGCGCAAAACCTGAAGATCCCTGCCGTGCGCGTACGCGCCGAGGCTAAGGCCGACGAGGACGCCGCGGTGGAAAGCGTATACGCGTTGCTCGCGGCGTTATTGCCAGATGCCGAGGAGATGGGCGTGTCTCTGCTGATCGAAACCGCAGGCTTATTCTGCAACACAGCCAAGCTGCGCGATCTGCTCGACCGCTTTGCCAGCGATAACCTCGCCGCCGTGTGGAACATGGCGGCGGCGTTCCTCGGTGCAGGGGAAGATCCCGACGATGTTATCAAAAACCTCGGCGCTTACGTGCGCCACGTCCATCTTAACGACGCGACCAAAGAGGGCGACAAGATCACCTATTGCCTTATCGGTGAGGGCGATCTGCCCATCGCCGACATGATACTCGCGCTTCGTTCGGTCAACTACGACGGCTTTATCTCTCTCGTGTGGGATCCCAAGTGGTGCGAGGAACTGGACGATATGGAGATCATCTTCGCTCAGTTCGTCAACTATATGAAACAGTTCGGCGACACCTCGCGCAACGAAAAGGCGCTGTACTATAACCGCGCACACACCGGAAAATATGTATGGGAAAAGGATCGCCTCATCGACGCGACCTTCTCGCAGGTGCTTGATCGCATGGTGGAGGAATTCCCCGACCAGTATGCGTTCAAATACACCACCCTCGACTATACGCGCACGTACAGCGAGTTCCGCGACGATGTCGACGAGTTCGCGCGCGTGCTCATCTCGCTCGGCGTCAAGGCCGGCTCTCACGTCGCCGTGTGGTGCTCCAACGTACCGCAGTGGTATATCGCGTTCTGGGCGACGGTCAAGCTCGGCGCGGTGCTTGTGACGGTCAACACCGCCTACAAGATCCACGAAGTGGAATACCTCCTGCGCCAGTCCGACACCCACACCGTCATTATCACCGAGGGTGCCAAGGACTGCCACTACGGACAGATCATCGCGGAACTTTGCCCCGAGCTTGCCACCCTCAAACCCGGCAAGCACTTGCACACCAAGCGCCTGCCGTTCCTGCGCAACGTCATCACCGTCGGCTTTAAGCAAAAGGGATGTCTCGAATGGAACGAGTGCCTCGCGCGCGCCGAACAGGTGCCGGTAGAAGAGGTGTATCGCATGGCCGCCGCCGTCAACAAGGACGACGTGTGCAACATGCAGTATACCTCCGGTACGACCGGCTTCCCCAAGGGCGTCATGCTCACCCACTATAACGTGGTCAACAACGGCAAATACATCGGAGACCACATGGATCTGTCCACGGCGGACCGCATGATGATTCAGGTACCGATGTTCCACTGTTTCGGCATGGTGCTGTCCATGACCGCATCCATGACCCACGGCACCACCATGCTCCCCCTGCCCTATTTCTCTCCGAAGCCGGCACTCGCCTGCATCCACAACGAGCATATTACCGCCTTCAACGGCGTGCCGACCATGTTCATCGCCATGATGCAGCACGAGGACTTCGAAAAGACGGATTTCTCGCACATCCGCATCGGCATCATGGCAGGCTCAAACTGCCCTGCCGACCTGATGAAAGAGGCGGCAAACAGCCGTATGCAGATGAAAGAGATCGTGTCGGTGTACGGACAGACCGAGGCGTCTCCCGGCTGCACGATGAGCAGCTACTACGATTCCTTGCAGGTGCGTACCGAGACCGTCGGCAGCGCGTTTGCCAACGTCGAGTGTAAGATCGTCGACCCCGAAACGGGCGAGGATTGCCCCGACGGCGTCAACGGTGAGTTCGTTGCACGCGGCTACAATATCATGAAGGGCTATTACAAGATGCCCAAGGCGACCGCCGCCGCGATCGACGAAAACGGCTGGTTGCACACGGGTGACCTTGCCTGCCGTACCCCCGAGGGCAACTACCTCATCACCGGCCGTCTCAAAGATATGATCATCCGCGGCGGCGAGAACATCTACCCGAAAGAGATCGAGGAATTCATCTACACCTGCCCGAAAGTGCGCGACGTACAGGTCATCGGCGTGCCGGATGAGAAGTACGGCGAAGAGATCATGGCGTGCGTCATTCTCAAAGAGGGCGAAAGCATGACCGAGCAGGAGATGAAGGACTTCGTCGCGGCGAGCATGGCGCGCCATAAGGTGCCACGCTATATCGACTTCGTCGACAGCTTCCCGATGAACGCCGCCGGCAAGATCCTCAAATACAAAATGCGCGAAGCGGCGGAAGAAAAGATCAAAGCGATGAAAGGAAACGGCTGATGGTGCACGGTTATCGCGTCGTTGACGCGCATTGTCATATCTATCCCGAGCGCATCGCCGCCGCTGCGGTGCACGGCACCGACGAATTCTACGGACTCCACTCGGTGTATAACGGCACCACCGACGATCTGCTCGCGCGCGCCGATGCGGCGGGCGTCGACCACTGCATCGTGCAGTCGGTCGCGACCACGCCGACGCAGGTAAAACGCATCAACGAGTTTATCGCCGCCGAGATCGCGCAAAGCGGCGGCCGGCTGACGGGTCTCGGCACCCTGCACCCCAACAGCCGCGACATGCGCGGCGACGTCGAGCATCTCATCGAGCTAGGCTTGCACGGCGTCAAGCTCCACCCCGATATCCAGCAGTTTAAGATCGACGATTATCGGTGCTTGAAGATCTACGAGTTGTGTGAGCGCTATCGCCTGCCGATCCTGTTGCACACGGGCGACAGCCGCTACGACTATTCCAACCCCAACCGTCTGCTGCCCGTCATGCAGATCTACACCGATCTTACCGTGGTCGGCGCGCATCTCGGCGGTTGGTCGGTATGGGATCGCATCGATCGCTTGGCAGAATTACCCAACCTCTACGTTGACACCTGCTCCTGCTCCGCTTTTATGGACGCACAGAAGATGCGCGAGCTGATCCTCACCTACGGCACCGACCGCGTACTGTTCGGCACCGATTATCCCATGTGGCCGATGCAGGACGAGATCGACAACCTACTGTGCTTAGGATTTAGCGAAGAGGACAATCGCAAAATGCTCTCCGAAAACGCCGCAAAAGTATTTCAACTTTAAAGAAAGACCGCTATGGTATTACCATAGCGGTCTTTTGGTTATTTTGCTTTGTTGCGGCGTTTTTCGATCTTCGTATAGACTAAATCAATGAGCTTGCTCGCAAAGATACCGAAGGCGATGCCCAGCACCGCGCCGCCGAGCACGTCGGTCGGGTAATGCACGAACAGGTACATACGCGAGAACGCAACGAGCGCCGCGAGCACCAGTGCGGCGATACCCCATTTGCGATAGCGCATGGTCAACGCGGTCGCTGCCTCAAAACACACCAGCGTGTGTCCCGACGGGAACGAGTAGGAGCTGAGCCGATCAATGAGCAGGTTAATACCCTCCTGCACGTCGTAGGGACGAATACGCGCGACCGCGTTTTTGAGGATCATATTTCCGACGATCCAGCCCATAAGCATCGCCAAACCCATCGAAAGACCCGCCTTGCGCGTTTTCGGGATGCAGATGAGGATCACTGCGACGATGATCCAGAAGATGCCTTCGTCACCGAAGCGCGTGATGATCGGCATCACCGTATCGAGAAAATCACACCGCAAATGCTCCTGTATCCAATTGAGAACGGTTAATTCCACTTGATTCATTTCGTATCATCCTTTCATTTGAGCGAGCGCCCATTCGGCACACCGTATACCGTCCACTGCGGCGGATAGGATGCCGCCGGCATAGCCGGCGCCCTCACCGCAGGGATACACGCCGCGCACGGCGGAACGACCCGTATCATCGCGCAACACGCGCACGGGAGACGACGAACGACTTTCCACGCCCGTGAGCACTGCGTCTGCGCGATCAAAGCCATATAGTTGCCGACCAAAGATCGGCAACGCCGCACACAGCGAATCGCTGACGAACGTCGGCAGACATTCGCGCAAATCGCAAAGCGTCACACCCGGCAGATAGGACGGCTGAACGTCTCCCCACCGCGTCGATGCGCGACCGCCGAGGAAATCACCCACCAACTGTGCCGGCGCGCGATAGTCGCCGCCGCCGAGGCGGTACGCCGCCTGTTCCATCCTGTGCTGGAACGCAAAGCCTGCCAGCGGATGATCACTGCCGAAATCCGACGGCTCAACGCCGACGAGTAACGCGCTGTTGGAATTGCGCGCATCGCGTGCGTGCTCGCTCATGCCGTTGACCACCACGCCGCCCTGCTCGGACGCCGCGGCGATCACCACGCCGCCGGGACACATACAGAAGCTATACACACCCCGACCGCCGTCGGGACGGCAATGCAGCTTATAATCCGCCGCACCGAGCGCCGCGTGACCGGCGGCCGCGCCGTATTGACTCTTGTCGATCATCTCGCGCGGATGCTCGACACGCACACCGACCGCAAACGGCTTTTGTGCCATCGGCAAGCCACGCTCGTATAACATCTCCATCGTATCACGTGCGCTGTGTCCGATGGCCAAGATCACCTGCGCGCAGGGGATCTCCTCCTCTCGCTCGGGCGTCGCAACGCGCACCGCACGCAGAACATCGCCCTCGATGACGAGGTCGGTCAACGTTGTGAAGAAGCGCACCTGACCGCCGAGGCGAATAATCTCCTCGCGCAGACCGCGCACGGTTTTCACCAACTCGTCGGTGCCGATATGCGGCTTTGCCTGCCACAAGATCGACGACGGCGCACCTGCCTGAACAAAGGTTTCCAACACGTGTCGACTGCGCGGATCCTTGATGCCGGAATTGAGCTTGCCGTCGGAAAAGGTGCCGGCACCGCCCTCGCCGAACTGCACGTTGGACACCGTATCCAGCACACCCGTGCGGCGGAACGCGTCCACGGCAGCACGGCGGCTGTCAACGTCGCCGCCGCGTTCGATCAGAATCGGGCGCGCACCGGCCTTGGCGAGCGTCAGGGCGGCAAACAAGCCTGCCGGACCACTGCCCACCACGATCGGCGGCACCGAAGGCGGCGCGGCGAGCCGCGGTAGGATATACGGCTTCTTTGTCACCACTGCCACTTGCTGACGGCGGCATTTCTTGCCGCGCAGCACCGCCGCCTCGTTATCCACCGTCACCTCGACGGTGATCTCAAAATGAACGTTATCTTTCTTTCGCGCGTCCACCGAACGCTTAAACAGTGTGCAAGTGAGCATCTCTCCCTCGCGCACGCCCAGCACCGCCGCCGCACGACGGCGCAGATCGTCCTCGGTATAAGACAGCGGCATGGATAAGCCGGTTATTCGCAACATAGCGTATCCCCCTTACCAAGCCGCCGCGATCGCGCAGGATGCCGCGTAAGCACTGCTCCAAGCAAATTGCAGGTTAAACCCACCGCAATCGCCGTCCACGTCCAGCACCTCGCCTGCCGCATACAATCCGCGATAACGGCGATGGCAAAGCGTATCGGGACCGAAATCCGACGGGTCAATGCCGCCGGCAGTGACCTGAGCGCCGCCGAAGCCTTGCGTGCCGACGACCGCGATCTCCCAGTTTTTAATCTGTTTTGCCACACGCGCACATTCCTCGTTGGTTAAGGAATCCGCCGCGCGAGTGAGCGCAATATCGCACGTGCGCAAGATTGTCTGTCCGACGCGCTTGTTAAGCAAGCCTGTCAGCAGATCCTCCATCGTGCGACCGGGCATACGGCTGCGCGCCGCAATACGCGCTTCGAGCGCCGGCGTCTCCCACGTTGCAAGCAGATCGAGCGCCACAGTCAGCGCACCTGTCTTTTTCCTTTCCCAATCCGCCGCCGCGCGCGAAATACCCATCACCGCCGGGCCGGATAAACCGTAGTCAGTGAACAGCACCTCGCCCGTTGCCGCGGCGAGTTCATTACCGTCAAGGCGCAACGTAACCGTCGCGTCCACGCGGATACCCTTGACCGCGCGCACAAACGCCGTGTCGGTGCGCAACTGCACGATCGAGGGGAACAACGGCGTTTTTTTGCATCCCAAATCCGTGAGCAGGCGATACCCATCGGCACTGCCGCCAAGGGAAGGCGCCGCCGCGCCGCCGGTACACACGAGCACCTGTCGGGCGGTGATCACCCCGTCGGGTGTGGTCAGTGCAAAGCCGTCCTTCGTCGGTCGCAGGGCGGTCACGGGACATTCACAGCGCGTTTGCACGCCGTATGCCGCCGTTTCCAGCCGCAACGCGTCCAACACCGCCGCCGCCTGCTCACCGGCAGGATACACCTTACCGTCTGCGCGCACGACGCAATCAACACCGATCGAGGCAAAGAACTCCATCGCCTGCGTCGGCGTGAACGCGGCGAGCAGACGCTTCGCAAGCGTCGGCGTGCCGTGATACTGCCGTCCGTCAGCATGGATATTGGTTATGTTGCAGGTGCCGTTGCCGGTGGCGAGCAACTTCTTACCCACACGCGGCGCTTTTTCCAGCACCAGTATACGCTTATTTGTATCGGCGGCGGCACGCCCTAAAAAACAGGCCGCCGCCAAGCCGACGGCTCCGCCGCCGACAATGACGCAATCAAAAACCACGGGCGTTCGCCCCCTTTCACTATCTGTCTATCAGCGGCGCGCGAGCATTTTGAGCGCGTCACGCACCAACACTTCCACTGCCAAGGAGCTGTCGAGCTTGCCGACCGCCGCGCTCGCCTCGCTTGCAGAGAACCCGAGCACGGTCAGTGCGTCCACCGCCTGCGCGGCGTTGCCTGCCGCCGACGGGATGCCGCTCGGCACGGTAAAGCCGTCGTCGGTGCGTGCGAGCGCCTGTACCTTATCCTTCATTTCCAGCACAATGCGCTGGGCGAGCTTCGGACCGACGCCTGCCGCCTTGGTCAACGCCTTATAGTCGCCGGCGGCGACCGCCAACGCGACCTTTTCGGGAGACAGTTCCGATAAGATCGACAGACCCACCTTCGGACCGACGCCCGAAATGGCGGTGAGCTGCTTAAAACTGTTAAGTTCTCCTTGATCGGCAAAACCGAACAGCTCGATGGCGTCCTCGCGCACGTTCATCATGGTATACAGCATCGCCTCACTGCCGATCGACGGCAGTTGACGCGCGGTATTCATGGTGATCTGGCAACGAAAACCCACGCCGCCGCACGAAATGACCGCCACGCGCGGTTCCAAGTGAATGAGTTCGCCTTTTACACTGTACAACATAGTTATTTCTCCCGTAGTGATAATTTGGTCGCCGTACCGCCGTATTGCGCGTGGCAGATCGCGATCGCCAGCGCATCTGCGGTATCATCCGGCTTGGGCACGGCTTTGAGCCGCAACAGCCGCTTGGTCATCTCCATCACCTGCGGCTTTTGCGCCTGACCGAAACCGGTAACGGCGCTCTTGACCTGCAAGGGCGTATATTCGTATACCGGAACGCCGCATTTGTGTATCGCCAACAGGATCACGCCGCGCGCCTGCGCGACGTCGATAGCGGTCTTTTGGTTATTCTGAAAATACAGCTTTTCAATGCCGACTGCGTCCGGCTTGTGCTTTTCGAGCACCGCCGTCAATTCGTCGTATATACATTCCAAGCGGCGGTTAAACGGCATGCCGGCCGGCGTGGTGATCGCGCCGAAATCCAGCGGCAGATACCGTCCGCGCTCGTAGCGGATGACGCCCCAACCGATAATGGCGTAACCGGGGTCAATTCCCAAGATAATCATGGCTTTGTATCTCCGTATCTTCTCCGCCGCCCACGTCGGTGGTGGCGGTTGTACTATCGTCGATCGAACTCACCGACGGATCCGTCGTGCTGTCGGTATCCTGCGTTGCGGTCGTGCCGTCCTGCGTGGTGGTGTCCGTAGCCGAGGCGGTCGTATCCGACGCATCGGTCGACGAGGACGGCTGTGTCGTATCCGTGGTCGACGAGGTGGTGATCGAAGTCGTGGTGGTCGACGAGGAGGTGGTTGCAATCGTCGTGGCGGTGGTGGTCGTCGCCTTGGCGATGGCCGACGGCATCAATGCGCGATCGTTGATAGCATAGGTCGTGGAGGGATCGGCGTTTGTTTCCAATCGCCGCGCCGCTACCACCAGGTGCGCGCCCGACACGTGATATTCTCTCTCGGCATTGGTCACGAGCAACAGGATATCCTCCTCGGCGTTAGGCGTGGCACTGCACTCAAACAGCGAGCGCTGTTTGAGCTTTGCAATATAGTCGTCAAACGCCGCATTATCCGCGAAATGCTCGCGGTAATACTCAAATTCAGACGCACGCGCATGATCGTCCACTACCAACACGGCGAAGATCTCCCACCGCGCCGTGTCATACAACGTGTTCATCTCGACGATCGGGTGCTCACGCAGATACGCGATGCGGCGATAGGACAGCAGAGACGAGAACATCTGCCCGTCGCGCGTGTTATTGCCACGGATCACCGTGACCGACCGTGAGGACAGCGCGTCAACGGTAGCCGTCTTATCAAAATACGGCTGTCCGTAGACCGAAAACTGATCGTTAAAGCTGTGGTTATCGTAATAGCCGTCGCGGTACACCGTCACGGGATAGTTTAACTCCGTTTCGGGAATACGCACCCAGCCGGCAATATCGCGGTTGATATCGTACAGACCGCGGAACTGCGCGCGCATGCCAAGTGGATAGGCGTCGTTCTGCGTTCCTTCTACGGTCAGATCGGAGGTTTCGCTCCAATAAAGGTTGGCGAGGTTATCCTGCAATTCGCGGTTGGTATACGGCGATAAAACACGGTTATACACCATCAAAATGCCGCCCATCAATACGAGCAGAGCCATCGCCCACGCCACAAATTTGATCAGGCGTGCTTTTCCCTTGCCGTGCCACGGCAGGATCGCCGTCAGCAGGCGTTGCCGCTTCGTTTGTGCAGGAGGCGGCGGCGATTGACGACGCACCTGTCCGTGGCGCTCGCCGCCTGCCATGACCATCGGATACGCCAGCATATAACGCCGCAACAGATCCAACGCCTGCGCCACAGCGGCAAGGCGGATATCCTCACGGCTCATCGCCGCATCGAGCTGCAGGTGCTTGACCCAAGTGCGTTTGGCATCCGCGAGCGCGACAAAAACAGTGCCCACCGGCTGTGTTTCTGCTGCCTGCGGTCCTGCCTCGCCCGTGATGCCGATGCCGACGGCGGCGCCGGACTGACGGCGGATACCGTCTGCCATCTCGCGCGCGGTCTGTTCGCTGACCGCGCCGTAATCTTCCAACGTGCGCGCCTGCACGCCCAACAACTTCTTTTTGCACTCCCATGAATACGACACGACACCCGTGCCGAACACCGACGAGCATCCCGGCACCGCCGTCAGACGGGACGCAAGCAGACCGCCCGTGCAGGATTCCGCCACTGCCACGGTCTTGCCTTTTTCTTTGAGCAGGGTCACTGCCTGCTGTTCGAGGGACGAACCGTCGGTGCTGTATACGTACGCGCCGAGACGCTCGTCGATCTCTCCGACCGCCCATGCGAGCGTTTCGGGCGACGCCGCGAGATGCAATCGGATATCCCCCTGCTCGTTAAAAAGGGTGAGCGACAGATCCTCGCGCAACAGCAGATCCGTCAAGCGCTCGCGCACGACAGACTCTTGCACGCCAAACAGGCGAAGCTGTTGCTCGTTCATTGTTGTCACCCTCCTTTTTTACTTACGATTAAATATCGAGTACGCGAATGGCGGCGTACGCCTCCTCCACCAGCCCGTCAATGTCCAACACGCTCTCCGCCTCCACTACCTTGGGAAGTTTCGGACGGGTGCAGGGATGACGGGGAGTGAACACCGTACAGCAATCCTCGTATGGCTGAATGGATAAATCAAAGGTGTCGATCTTGCGCGCGATGGCGACGATCTCCTCTTTATCCATACCGATGACCGGACGGAACACCGGCATGGTGGCGAGCGCATCCGTCACCGCCAGCGCCGGTATGGTCTGGCTGGCTACCTGCGCCACGCTCTCACCCGTGACCAACGCGCCGCAATTTTCGTCGCGCGCCACGCGCTGCGCCAGGCGCATCATAAAACGCCGCATGATCAGCGTAAAATATTCCTCGGGACACGCGCGGCGGATCTCCTCTTGAATATGGGTAAAGGGAACGATATGCAGCTTCATATGACCGGCGTAGCGTCCCACCTTTTGCATGAGCGAGATGACCTTCTGCTCGGCGCGCTCGCTGGTATACGGCGGCGAAGCAAAATGCACGCCGGTGAGCTTGATGCCGCGCTTGGCCATCATATAGGCGGCGACCGGCGAGTCAATGCCGCCGGAAATGAGGATCGCCGCCTTACCGCCCGTGCCGACCGGCATACCGCCGGCGCCGGGAAGCTGTTCGGCGTGAATATACGCGCCGAAATCGCGGATCTCCACCATGATCTGCACTTCGGGATGATGCACATCTACGCGCAGATGGGGAAAACGGCTGAGAATGTATCCGCCCACCTCGCGGCTGATCTCGGGCGAGGTGTAGGGGAATTTTTTGTCCGCGCGCTTGGCCTCCACCTTGAAGGTGGCGCAATCACGCAAGCGATCGCCGAGATAGTCTGCCGCCGCCTGTTGTATGACGCCGAGCTCCTTCTCGGTCACGCGCGCACGCGAAAAGGCGGAGATGCCGAACACGCGTGACACGCATTCGCTCGCCTCGTCGAGATCGGCATAGGCATCTTTCGGCTCAATATAAATGGTGGATTGCGCGCAACGAAGGCTGAAATTGCCGGCATGCTGTAAGCGATAGCGCAGATTTTTCATCAGCGCGTCCTCAAAGTTGCGGCGGTTAAGCCCTTTGAGCGCGATCTCACCGTTTTTGATCAAAATGATCTCGTTGGGAATAAAAGCTTGTGTCATAATCGTAAAGTCCTTTGCGGATTAGTCTTGCCCCGACGGCACGGGCGTCGAAGTCGTACTCTCGGTCGGCGTGGGCGTGCTCTCGATGGTCGAAGTCGAACTTTCGGTCGACGCGGTCGTATCGGTGGTCGAGGTCGATGACGTAGTCGAGTCGTATGCACTCGTCGACGCGGTGGAGGACGCGCTCGTGGACACAGTCGTGGACGCAGTCGAGGACGCGCTCGTGGACGCAGTCGTCGAGGAGGTCGACGCAGACGGTGTCACCGTCGTAGTAGATGCAGTAGTATCCGACGCGCTCGTCGAGCCGTCGGACAAGGTCGTGCTCGTTTCATCGCCCGTGCCCGTTCCCGTGCCGGTGGTGGTCGTGGACTCATCCGGTAGGGCTTCGAGGGTGGCGTAATAGGCATGCGCTTCCATTTCCTGTGCGGTGTACCACGCATACGGCATGATCACGTCCTCGTTTTTGACGATCGCAGTCGTATCGACGCCATCTTCCTCGCCGGGACGCACCTTGCGAGCGATGACGGTCAGGCGTCCGTCTTTGAGTTTTGAGGAACTCTCCACCGTGCAGGTAGACAACAGCAGCAGCTCATCCCCTGCCTGCACGTCAACGGGATAATCGAACAGCGAGCGCTCGCGCAGCTGCGCAATATAACCGTTAAAATCCTCTTCATCGTGGAACGACAAACGCCGCACGTTGAAATAATAGCGGTTTTCAGCGATCTCGTCGGTCATCACGACCGCAAACACCTTGTATTCACCGTTAAAAAACAGCGTATTCATCGTCAGGGTCGGCGCGACGCGCGCGTTGTTGACGTTGCCGATGAATTTATTGAGGCCGGCGAACATCTGTCCACTCGCCATGTTATGCCCGTAGACGATGAGCGCCGTGTTGGTATCCTCCGCCGACTGCAATTTAGAACGCTCGTCAAAGAACAAAGCGCCGTTTTTGTTTTTGTTGCCGTTAAAGTCGATGGTGAGATATTTCTCGTTGTCACCCGAATACATGATCGGATATTCGATATTGAGAAAATCCTGCTGTCCGGCGGCGTGGTAGGATAACCAGCCGCGTACCTCATTATTGCGATCGTACAACATTTGAAAAGACAACTGCATCTTTTTGGGATATTCAGCGCTGTCCTCGACGGTACCGATCGCCTCGGGGTGATAGTCGCCCTTGACACCGGCATACATATCCTTCGTGAAGGCAGGCAGCCACCACACATTATATAAAATATACGTCAGCGCGCCGGCGAGCACCACGATGGCGAGCCAGAACACCGACTTGCGCAGGATCTCGCGCAGGCCATCGCAGGGAAGCGGCACGTTGTCACACAGCGCACACCAAAACGCAACGAACGGGTTGCGCTTTTCGCGCGGCGCATCCTGCACGTTCTCTTTCTCCTCCTCGTCACCCGTGGGGAAGACAAAATGATCGTAATAATCCTCGCCGTCCGGCATCTCGTCCTCGTCGTCCGCATCGTAATGCGAGAGGATCAGCGGCGGCAATGCTTCCTCCTGCGAATCCTCTTCCTCAAAATCCTCCGCCTCGGCATCCTCCGCGATGAGGATCGGCGGCAGAAACTCCTCGGCCTGTGCAGGTGCCTCCTGCAGCACCTCCTGCGGTATCTCTTGCGGTATCTCTTGCGGCACCTCTTGCGGTACCTCGGTAGTGTCGGTCAACTGATGAAAGAGATCGCGCACCTGCTCTTCTTCGCGCGCAACGTCAATATCTTCGGGAAACTTTTTGTTCTGTTCAGCCATGTGTTATACTCCTTTTTTAGCCAGCGTGTCCATCGCCTCGGACAACGCCAGAATAAAGCGATCGATATCCTCTTCGGTGTTTTCCTGCGAAAGACTCACGCGCAGGGCACTGTCGATCTCGCGATCGGGCAAGCCCATCGCGGCGAGCACGGGACTCTTCGCCCCCTTCGCGCACGCCGAACCGCTGGATACGTATATCTCGCGTTGTGCGAGAAAATGCAGCACTGTTTCACTGCGCAAACCGGGCACGGACAGGTGGATGATATACGGCACGCCGCCCTGCGGCAGATGAAATACCACACCGTCCTTGTCCTGTAAGCCTTCAATCAAGCGCGTGCGCAGACGCTCATACAGCGCCGCTTGCTGCGGTAGCGGCGGTAGGCTTTCCGCTGCCGCACCGAACGCGGCGATCAGCGGTGCGGCTTCGGTACCGCCGCGCAGTCCGCCCTCCTGCTTGCCGCCGAGAGCGCGCGGTGCCACGCGCGCCTGCTTGTGCACGTACAGCACGCCGCAACCCTTGGGACCGTGTATCTTATGCGCGCTCGCAGACAGCGTGTCCACCCCAAAGCGCACGGCGTTGACGGGGATCTTACCGACCGCCTGCACCGCATCGCAATGTATGTGCGCACTCGGGCTACGGCGGCGAATACCACCCACCGCCCGTTCCAGAGGAAAACGCGCGCCGGTCTCGTTATTGACCAGCATCACCGCCACCAGCGCCGTATCCGGG
>JAFQFY010000025.1 GCA_017398485.1 Clostridia bacterium | reverse complement strand
CCCTGCCGCGCGGCAGGGAGCTGTTTCTGTGTTTATTTGAGCATCTCAAAAAATTCCGCCTCGTCTATAATGCGAACACCAAGCTGTTGCGCTTTGGTCAGCTTACTGCCGGCATCCTCACCGGCGAGAACAACGGAGGTCTTTGCCGACACACTGCCGGAGGTCTTACCGCCGTACTGTTCGATCATCGCCGCCGCTTCGTTGCGCTTGAGGGTCGGCAGAGTACCGGTCAGCACGAAGGTCATACCGGCAAAGCGGTCGTCGGTCGACTCTTGTTTTTGAGCGGTCATGTTGACGCCGCACTCACGCAGCCGTTCGACCAATTCGTGTGACTGTTCGAGCGAGAAGAAGGACACCACGCTCTGCGCCATGATCTCGCCAAAGCCGTCAATGGCGGCGATCTCCTCGACCGACGCATCCATCACCGCCTCCATCGAGCTGAAGCGGTCAGCAAGCAATTTCGCCGCCTTTTCACCGATGTGGCGGATACCCAGACCGTAGATCACGCGGTAGAGATCGTTCTGCTTGGACGCTTCGATAGCCGCAAGCAAATTCTCTGCCGATTTGTCGCCCATACGCTCCAGACCGCTCAGTTGAGGCTTTTCTAAACTGTAAAGGTCATATACTTCACGCACCAAATCACAGTCCACAAGCAGTTCGACCACTGCCGGACCGAGTCCGTCGATATCCATCGCGTCCTTGGACGCAAAATGAATGAGGTTGCGCAGACGCTGTGCCGGACACGAAGGATTGACACACCGCAGATCCGCCTCGTCCTCCTCACGGATGACTGCCGCGCCACAGGACGGGCAGACACTCGGTAAGCGATACGGCGTCGCATCAGGCGTGTGCTTTACCACGCGCACGACCTCGGGGATAATATCGCCCGCCTTGCGCATGGCAACGGTGTCGCCGATGCACAGGCCCTTTTCGTCGATAAAGTTTTGGTTGTGCAGGGTCGCGCGCGTCACGGTCGTGCCCGCGAGGATGACGGGATCAAACACGCCCGTCGGCGTTAACACGCCGGTGCGACCCACCGCGACTTCAATGTCGCGCAACACCGTTTCCTTTTCCTCGGGTGGATATTTAAATGCAACTGCCCAGCGTGGAAACTTGCTGGTGCTGCCGAGCGTTTCTCGCTGGGTAAAATCATTCACTTTGATGACGGCGCCGTCGATGTCAAACGGCAAACCGATACGCTTTTGCCCGATCTCTCGCACCGCATCGATCGCCTCATCGATGGTATCCGCCAAGGTATAAAACGGCACAACGGGGAAACCGAGCCGTGCCATGCATTCAAGCGACTGCGAATGAGAGGCAATCTCCTCCCCCTCGACGAGCTGCATATTGAACACGAACAATGACAAGCCGCGCTTTGCCACGACGGACGAATCCTTCTGGCGCAGCGTGCCGGCGGCAGAGTTGCGCGGATTTTTAAACACCTTGCCGCCCTGTTCTTCCTGCTCGCGCACCAAGGCAGCAAAGCTCTCACGCGGCATATACACCTCGCCGCGTACGATAATACGATCGACGGGATCACTGAGTTTCTGCGGAATCGCGGCGATCTGCCGCAGGTTCACCGACACATCCTCACCCGTCAAACCGTCACCGCGCGTTGCGCCGCGATAGAACACGCCGTCACGGTATTCAATGGCGATCG
Source organism: Clostridia bacterium (assembly GCA_017398485.1). Lineage (GTDB taxonomy): Bacteria > Bacillota > Clostridia > Oscillospirales > Acutalibacteraceae > UBA5905. Next base: position 7,888 of record JAFQFY010000025.1, on the reverse strand, counting down.
ACAAGCCGTCGATCTTCGGCTCAATAACATAGCGCGGCGACGCCACGCTCTCGCGCACGCGGCGGTCAAAGTCGCGTATCTCCTGTTCGGAGAACACGTCCTGCAAGCTGCCCAACGGCACCTCGTGAGTAACCGGTGCAAACAGCTTTGACACCTGCCCGTGCACGCGCTGGGTATACGAATCCGGCGTGATGAGCTCAGGAAATTGCTCCTCCAACTGCCGCAACTCACGCGTCAGCGCGTCAAAGGCGTCGTCCTCGATCTCGGGCGCGTCCTCGTCGTAATAACGGCGGCTGTGATATTCAATTTGCTCGCGCAGGGCGTCGATGCGCCGTGCGGCCTCTTGTCTATCCATTCTCATCCACTCCGTTTAATCGTTTATCGTTCCGTAGTCAAAAATCTCGCCGATGGTATCCTGACTGTCGCCGTATACCTCGGTCAGATTATCCGGTACCTCGCCGAGTAATACTGCCTCGGCAACGGGAAAATCATTCTCCACCGACACACTCGCGTAACCGGCCGGCGTAACGATCCATAGATTGACCGTAACGTGAATGTTTACGCGGTAGGAGGATTGGTTGATGCCCACGTCGGTCAGCGACGAGGAGATCGAGGTAAACACGCTCTTCGTCGCGCTCATCGGCACCGAAATGATCGGTCCCCAGCCGCTCATCCAGTCCAAGCCGAGAAACGTACCCAGCGGAATACCCACCGTTACGCTTGTTGCGCTTTCCAAAGCATCCATCACCGCCACCGATACAGCGGTTTTGATCACGTTGATGCCGCCCGTATCGACGATGACGTTGGACACGACCGCGTCGTTGTTATACACGACTGCGATCAGTTCGCGGCAAACGTCCGCTTTCTCCGCCAGCACGCGCGACGCGGTGTCGTTGGTGGTCTTTTCTGCCGTCCACGCAGCGTTGCTCTTGGCAAATTCGTACACCACACCGCGGCAGTGCACAAGACAGGCGCCGAACGCCGCTAACAAGACGATCAGCAACACGAGCACGCGCCACACGCGTGTCGGCACACGATGAAAGGCGGCAAAACCCCGTCGGCGCATCGACCACACCCCCTCTTGCCATCCTATGACAAGAGGCTGTACCACGTTCAGCCCTCGACGGCGACTGCCTCCTGCGGTTGCGGCTCGGGCGGCTTCTTCTCGTTCAATTTCTTACGCACTTCCACGCCCTCGTATTTCAGACGATACTGCACGCGACCGTTATATTCCTTTTGGCAACGGCGACACGAAAATTCCGCGCAAAACGCGCGACTGCGAAAGCGCCAACTGCCGCGGCGGCGCAGATCGTTGCCGCATTCGGGGCACGCAAACACCAGATCGCTGCGCTTGACCAATGGATTATCAATATCGCTGATGACCGTCACCTTGAAGGTGATGCGACGATAGAACTCCGCATCCACCGGCATGATCGCCGCCTCAAACGAGGGGCGATCGAACACCTTTTGCAGAATTTTCGCGGTCAACTTACTGTCGTCGAGCGCGCGATGCAGGGATAAGGTATCCTCGGGGATGCCGAGCATCTCCCCTGCGCGACCAAGACCGAGCTGTTGCCCGTCGCCGATGTCCATGCGTCGTTGCGCATAGGCTTGGAAATCCATATAATTGTGCAAAAACGGGATCTCCTGCTTACCGTAGAAGAAACGGCAATTCTCCATAAGAACCAGCAGATCGGTGGTGCTCCACGTCAGCACCGTCGTCGGCTCGTCGCCGATCCACGCGGCAAAGCGGCGCATCATCTTCGCAAAGGTGGTGCCATCCTCCAGATCGTCCGCCTGAATGTGCGTCAGATCCGTCACGATGCTGGACAGCTTTTTGCTCACGACCGGGCGAATGGTCTGCTGGAAATGATCCGTCACCTGCAAAGCGTCATTGAGCTTTACCGCGCCAATTTCAATGATCTCATTGAAATAGCCGTGCGCTTTTTTGGAATAGCTTCCGTTCCATTCCAGATCCAATACGACATACTGCATACTCAGCCCATCTCGCCCAGCACACGACCGCCCAGCAGGTGGAAATGCAGATGATCGACCGTCTGACCGGCATCGGCGCCGTTGTTGGTCACGATGCGATAGTCAGTCACGCCGAGCTTGGCGGCGACCGCAGGGATCACCTCAAACACGTGCGCCACGACCGCGCTGTTATCCGCCGTCACATCGCGTGCACCGGCAAGATGCGTCTTCGGAATGATCAGCACGTGCACCGGCGCTTTCGGCTCGATGTCGTAAAAGGCGAGCACGAGCTCGTCCTCGTATACCTTGTTCGAGGGGATCTCCCCTGCGGCAATTTTACAGAAAATGCAATCCATGAATAACGCTCCTTACTATTATTTCACCATCGACGCCACGATATCCGCCACAGCGGCAACCACAGCATCTGCCTTCGATACGTCTTTGCCGCCTGCCATCGCGGAATCGGGGCGACCGCCGCCCTTACCGTCGCACACAGCGGCGATCAGACGCACGATATTACCTGCGTGCACACCCTTGGCGACAGCATCAGCGGTCGCGGTGGCGAAGATGCTCACCTTTTCCGACGAAGCGGTGACCGCCACAACGACGCCGTTACCGATCTTGTCGCGCAACTGGTCGCCCAGCTCGCGCAGACCGTTGGCGTCGATCTCCGGCACGCGAGTGGCGAGAACCTTAACGCCGCCGATCTCCTGCACCTGACTCATGACGTCGCCCATGGCGCTTTGTGCAAGCTTATTTTTGAGGCTGTCGTTCTCGGCGGTCAGCTCCTTGACCTGTGAGAGCAGATGCGCGAGCTTATCCTCCACTTCGTTATCCTTGGCCTTCATAGCGGCGGCGATACGCTTCATGCGGCTCTCCAGTGCCGCATAGTACGCGAGCACCGCGTCTCCGGTCAGCGCCTCAATGCGCCGCACGCCGGCGGCAACGCCACTCTCACTGACGAGTTTAAACAGCGCAATGGCACCGGTATGGGAAACATGGGTGCCGCCGCACAATTCCTTGGAAAAGTCGCCCATCGACACCACGCGCACGGTGTCGCCGTATTTTTCACCGAACAGAGCGGTGGCGCCGGCTTTCTTGGCATCCTCAATGCTCATCTCGGCGGTATCCACCGCCAGATCCGCCGCGATCTGCTCGTTGACCAGCGTCTCCACCGCAGCAAGCTCATCCGCCGTCATCGCCTGGAAATGCGCGAAGTCGAAGCGCAGACGGTCGGGGGTGACGAGCGAGCCTTTCTGCTCGACGTGGCTGCCCAAAACGGTGCGCAACGCCTTTTGCAGAAGATGGGTCGCCGAGTGGTTCTTGCAGGTCGCCATTCGCGACTTGGCGGCGACCTCGGTCGTGACCGCATCGCCGACCGACAGCATACCCTCGGTCATGACACCGACGTGTCCGACCTTGCCGCCGCGCAGTTTGACGGTCTCCTCGACCTCAAAACGACCGTTGACGCCGACGATGACACCGACGTCGCCCTGCTGACCGCCCATGGTGGCGTAGAAGGCGGTCGCATCGGTAAACACAGTGCCGCGCTGCCCCTCGGACAACGAATCGACCAGCGCGTCGCTGTCTGCGAGCACGGTGACGCTCGCCTGTGCCGTCAGCGTGTCGTAGCCGACGAACGCCGTCGTCACCGAAGCGTCGATCTGATCATAGACGGTCGCATCCGCGCCCATATAGTTTGTCACGCCGCGCGAATCACGCGCTCGCGTGCGTTGTTTATCCATCTCGGCCTTAAAACCGTCCTCGTCGACGGCGTAGCCCTTTTCCTCCAAGATCTCCTTGGTCAGATCGAACGGGAAGCCGTAGGTATCGTACAGCTTAAACACCGCCGCGCCGTCGAGCGCCGTTTTGCCGCTTGCCTTTAGTTCCTCCTCCATCTCCGCGAGGATGCGCAGGCCCTGATCGATGGTCTTGTTAAACTGTGTCTCCTCATTGACCAGCACCTTGAGGATGAAGTCCTTTTTCTCCGCGAGCTCGGGATAGCCGTCCTTCGAGCCTTCGATGACCGTTTCGCTGAGTTTTGCAAGGAACAGACCCTCGATACCGAGCAGACGGCCGTGACGCGCGGCGCGACGGATCAAACGGCGCAGAACGTATCCGCGACCCTCGTTGGTGGGCATGATGCCGTCCGAGATCATAAAGGTCGCGGAACGGATGTGGTCGGTGATAAGGCGAATCGACACGTCGTGCGCGTCGTTCTCTTTATAAGTCTTGCCCGCTAGGTCGCACACGTGCTGGCGCAGGGCGCGCAGGGTATCAACGTCAAAGATGGAATCGACATCCTGCACCACCACCGCCAAGCGTTCCAGACCCATGCCGGTGTCGATGTTTTTGGTTTCCAGCGTGGTGTAGTGACCCTTACCGTCGTTCTCAAACTGGGTGAAGACGTTGTTCCACACCTCCATATAGCGGTCGCAGTCACAGCCGACGGTGCAACCCTCTTTGCCGCAGCCGTAGCGTTCACCGCGATCGTAGTAGATCTCCGAGCAAGGACCGCACGGACCGGCGCCGTGCTCCCAGAAATTATCCTCCTTGCCGAAGCGGAAGATGCGCTCGGCAGGGATGCCGATCTCCTTATTCCAGATGTCAAACGCCTCGTCATCCTCCAAATAGACCGAGGGATACAGGCGTTCGGGGTCGAGGCCCACCACCTCGGTGAGAAACTCCCACGACCAACGGATCGCGTCCTGCTTAAAATAATCGCCGAACGAGAAGTTGCCCAGCATCTCAAAAAAAGTGCCGTGGCGCGCGGTCTTGCCGACGTTCTCAATATCGCCCGTGCGAATGCACTTCTGGCAAGTGGTGACGCGGTTGCGCGGCGGAATCTCCGCGCCGGTGAAGTACGGCTTAAGAGGCGTCATACCGGCGTTGATGAGCAACAGACTCTTGTCGTTATGCGGAATGAGCGAAAAGCTCGGCAGACGCAGGTGCCCCTTGCTCTCGAAGAAGGACAAATACATCTCGCGCAGTTCGTTGACTCCGTATTTTTTGCGTGCGTTTTCCATAATTCTGCATCCTTTCTGTGGGTGAAAAAAGAAATATCCTCCGTCCAACATGGGACGGAGGATCCGTGGTACCACCCAAATTGTGCGGCAAAAGCCGCACCACTCAACTGCTCTTAACGCGAGCAAAACGCCGCCGCTTGTTTCGCGACGAGGCTCGGGAGTGGCACGCGAACGCTCTCGTGAAGCGGCCTTTCAGCGAAGCCGTAGCTCCGACCGCCCTCTCTGACACAGATGAATCCACTTATTCTCCGTCAATGCCTTTTTCCTTAATCAGTATAGGATAACCGGCTCCGTTTGTCAAGTGTTTTATAAAGAAAACCGCCGGTTTGACCGGCGGTTTTTTGCCCCTCTGACCGTTTCCGCATCGGCGCGAAAAGCGCGCGGATTTCCGAGGGCAGGATTCTATTCTTGCGTCGACGGCTGTGCCTCACCGACATAACGTACCTCACGCCCGAGCGCGAGCACAGGGTCGACCGTATGACCGTCAATGGTCATTTCCAAATGCAGATGCGGCTCGTCACTCGCCTCACACGGAATGCTCATAAGCTTGCCGATGGTATCGCCAACCTTCACCGTGTCGCCGGTCTTCACCGACGGCTGCACCCCGAAGTAACGCGACACGACACCCATACCGTGATCGATCACTACGCCGTTGCCCCAAAGCGGATCCTGCGTCACGACGGTCACTTCGCCGTCAGCGAGCGCTTTGACGGGTGTGTCGAGTTCGCCGGAAAAGTCCGTGCCGTCATGCACGCGCCAATCCCCCATGGTCAATGAATATGTCGGACTCCCGTCGCTGTATGCCTTTTGCACCATATTTCCAAACGGCAGAATATACAGATCTGCCGCCGCAGCCGTAGTGGTCGTGGTGGTAGACGCAGTGGTGGTCGCGGTCGTGGTTTTTCGGTCATCAGGCTGGTCTGAGACGATCTGCTCAACCGGCTTTATCTGCGACGACGGCTCGGAGGTATCCTCCGGTTGCGTCACGAACAACGTCTCCCCAAAGGTTGCCACGGCGATGCCGCCCACCGCCAGCAGGCATACGGCAAGTGCCGCGTAAAACCCCCGTCCGTTAATAAAGCGCTTAAAGCGCGAAGTGTCGTGAATTGCCATGTTCGTTCACCCTTCCTTGTGTCGTCAGTGACAGTATTGCCGCAAACGCCGTCCCTTATTCGGCCGATGCGACATTTATTCACAATAAACAGAGAACGAGAGCAAAAATTGTCGACTATGCGACTTGAAAAGGCGTAATCGCGCATGGTATAGTGTATAAGGAGATTTTTCGAAAGGAGCGACACGCATGGCAATGGGTTTCCCTTTACACATTGATTTGGACGGGAACAACTGCACGATCTTCGGCGGCGGCAAAGCGGCGGCAAGACGTGCGGAGATCCTCTTGCGCTTCGGTGCGAAGGTCACGGTTATCAGCCCCGAGATCTGCCCCGTTATTGAAGAAATGAGCGCCAAGGGTGCCGTGCGGCACATTCCGCGCAAATATTTCCGCGGCGACTGCTCCAACTCCCAGATCTGCGTCGCCGCCACCGATGACGACGATATCAATATCCGCATCGCCACCGAGTGTAAAGCCAAGAGCATCCCCGTCAACGTCACCTCCCCTAAGGGATACGGCACCTTCCGTTTCCCGCGTGTCATCTTCCAAGACGATATCCTCGTCACCATCGACGGCACCGCTTCCAGCGAAAAGATCCGTGCCGTGCGCGATCGTCTGCGCGACGTCGTACCGACGATCGTCGAGGACGCGCAAAAAGAAATCGAGTAAACAAAAACCGCCGACGGTCGTCGGCGGTTTTTTACTGTTAATAGTTTTTATTGTCGTTCTTACGGTTCTGATCCTGGTTCTGCTTCTTGTTCTGATCGTTGCGGCTGTTCTTGTTCTGGTCGTTCTGATTCTTCTTATTCTGATCGTTCTGATAGTTTTTGTTCTGCTCCATGACTTTCCCTCCCATGCCATAGTTTACGAGAGACGCAAACACACTCTCGCAGGCATAGTATCTCTTGACAAACAAAAAATATACGGAATTTCTGCCGTTTGGCATTGCACAACCAAGAAAAATATGTTAAAATTATATAATTAAAATGCTTGGGAGGCGAAGCGATGGATATCCGTGTCGGCGATACGCTGGAAATGAAGAAAAACCACCCGTGCGGCAACAACCGCTTTGAAGTGCTGCGCATCGGCATGGATTTTCGTCTGCGATGCATCGGTTGTGACCACGAAATGATGCTTCCCCGATTAAAAGTCGAAAAGAATATTCGCCGCGTCGAGCGTAAAGAGTAGACTTATCTCGTACAATAAACGAGAAAGGCTAATGAGATATGTTTGAAAAATTAGAAGCACTCGCTCAACGCTATGAAGAAATACAACAAAATTTATACGATCCTACGGTGACGGCACAGCCCGACCTGTTCGCGTCTTTGATGAAACAGAGCCGCGAATTGCAGCCCATCGCCGAGGCTTACGCCGCCTACACGACGGTGCTGGAGCGCCTCAACGAGGCGGAAAGTCTGCTCACCGAGGCAGGTGACGACAAAGAACTGCGCCAGCTCGCACAGGCGGAATACGCTGAAAATAAGGCGGCCATCGAGCAATTGACGGATGAACTGAAACTTCTGCTGTTGCCAAAGGATCCCAACGACGAGCGTAACGTCATCGTCGAGATTCGCGCCGGCGCCGGCGGCGAGGAATCCGCGCTGTTTGCCGCGTCGCTGCACCGCATGTACACCATGTACGCCGAAAAGCAAGGCTTCGGCACCGAGCTTGCCGGCTCCAACGAGACGGAACTCGGCGGTTACAAGGAGATCTGTTTCGTCGTCACGGGACAAGGCGCGTACAGTCGCTTTAAGTTCGAGAGCGGCGTGCATCGTGT
>JAFQFY010000001.1 GCA_017398485.1 Clostridia bacterium | reverse complement strand
GATATCATTGCCTCGGGCGAGTCGATGCTCGACATCGCCTACGAGCTGAAAAAGCGCACGGCCGGCCGCATCTATGCTTACGCCACCTACGCGATCTTCACCGCCGGTCTCGAAAAGTTCGACAAGGCGTTCGAGGAGGGTATCGTCGACGGCGTATTCGGCACCAACCTCACCTATCGCACCCCTGAACTGCTCCAGCGCGAGTGGTTCCACGAGGTCGACTGCTCGAAATACATCGCCTACTATATCGCCGCACTCAACCAAAACGTATCGATCAGCAACCTCATTGATTCTCACGACAAGATCCAACAGCTGCTCGCCAAAAAGCGCGGCTGATTCTAAAAAAGCTCACGCAGCGAGGCAACGACCGATCGTTGCCTCGCTTTTTTTGAAGAAAATCCGATATTGTTTACAATATGTTCGTTTTTTCGCTTGCCAAACAGGCGTATAATGGAAGAAATGAATGTTGTTTGAAAGGACGTGTCAGCCGATGAAAAGGCTGCTGCTCATCATGAACCCCAACGCGGGGCAAAAAAACGGTAAGCGCTATCTCGCGGATATCTTGGAGATCTTCCGCCGCGCCGACTATATGCCCACCGCCTTTATGACCGTCGGCACGGGGGACGCTTTCACCCTCGCCAAGGAACACGCCGCCGACGCTCAACTCGTGGTATGTGTCGGCGGTGACGGTACCTTTAACGAGGTCACAGCCGGCGTGGTCGAATCGGGCGTCGACGTGCCGATCGGCTATATTCCCTGCGGCAGCACCAACGATTTCGCCACAAGCCTCAAACTCAGCAAGAACATTCTGCAAGCGGCACGCGATATCGTCGACGGCACGCCGAAAACCTACGACATCGGGCAGTTCGGCAAGCGATATTTCTCCTACGTCGCATCCTTCGGCGCGTTCACACGCGCATCCTACGCCACGCCGCAAAACCTCAAAAACGCGCTTGGGCATCTCGCGTATATTCTCGAAGGCATCAAGGATCTGCCGAATATCCGCCCGATCCACATGCGCATCGAAACGGCCGACCGCGTGTTTGAGGATGATTATATCTTCGGTGCGATCTGCAATTCCACGTCGCTTGGCGGCGTGCTCACCCTTTCGCCCGACGCGGTGAACATGAACGACGGGCTGTTCGAACTGTTGCTCATTAAATACCCCTACACAGCCGCCGAACTCAACGATTGCATTCGCTGCCTGCAAGAGAAAAAATACGACTCCCCAACCATCACCCTGCACAGCACCGATCGGCTGACGATCCACTGCTCCACCGCAGTCGATTGGACGCTGGACGGCGAATACGAATGCGGTCACGCGCTCGTCGAGGCGGTCAACCGCCACAACGCTTTCCGACTCATCACCAACCAATAACCAAAAGCCGAAAGCAGGTCGCATCAGCGGCCTGCTTTCACTATGCGGTAAAACCGCCTGTTTCTTATGCAACATTCACAAGAGGCGACGGCATTCTTCGAAATATACAACCAATTTTGGGCATTTTATAAAAATAATTGCATTATATGTCAGTGTAGTGTATAATGATAAAGACGATATTAATGTATCATGCAGGAGGCTTGTGTATGAACCACAAAAAATCTGCCGATAAACTCAAAAAGCAGTTGACCGAGAAGTTGCTGCACAACTTCTCCGTCACTCCCGAAAACGCCACCAACGAGCATCTGTATAACGCCCTGGTGCTGGTGTTGCGCGACGAGATGCGCACTCGCCGCGTGGATTTCATTCACCGCGCACACGAACAGGACGCCAAGCAGGTGTACTATATGAGCATGGAGTTCCTCATGGGACGCTCGCTCAAAAATACGCTGTACAACCTCAACCTCACCGACGCGGCACAGACCGTGCTCAAAGAATTTGGGGTGAAACTTGATGCGCTGTACGATCTCGAGCCGGACGCCGGTCTCGGTAACGGCGGTTTAGGTCGTCTGGCGGCGTGCTTCCTCGACGGACTGGCGACGAACGCCATCCCGGCGATCGGCTATTCGTTGCTATACGAATACGGCATCTTCCGGCAAAAACTGGAGGACGGCTGGCAGACCGAGCTACCCGATTTCTGGCTCCCCGGCGGCGAAAGCTGGCTTCTCCCGCGTCCCGAACTTGCCAAAGAGGTGCGTTTTGACGGCTACGTCGACGAGTGGTGGGGAGACAACGGTCTGCACCACGTCGAGCACCGCGACGCGACCGTCGTCATCGCCCAACCCTTTGACCTGATGGTGGTGGGCAAGGACGGCGTCGGCGTGTCCACCCTGCGTCTGTGGCGCTCCTCTGCACCCGGCATGGATATGACGCTGTTCAACCAAGGCGAGTATATGCGCGCCATGGAGCAAAAGGCGATGGCGGAGGTCATCACGCAGGTGCTGTATCCTGCCGACAACCACCGCGAAGGCAAGAGCCTGCGTCTGTCTCAGCAGTATTTCCTCGTGTCTGCTTCGGTGCAGGATATCATCCGCCGCCACCTCGAACAGCACGGCACGCTGGATAATCTGCCGGAATTCGCCGCCGTGCACGTCAACGACACCCATCCGACCCTCGCCATCCCCGAGATGATGCGCATCCTGCTGGATGAGTGCGGTTACTCCTGGGAGGCGGCGTGGGATATCGTACACCGCACCTTCGCCTACACCAACCACACGGTTATGGCAGAGGCGCTCGAATGCTGGCCGGAGGACCTGTTCCGCCAGCGTCTGCCGCGCATTTACCAGATCGTGTGCGAGATCAACAACCGATACAGCGAGCAGATGATGGCTGCCACAGGCGGCGACCGTGAAAAAGTCAGCCGCATGGCGATCATCAGCTACGGCGTCATCAAGATGGCGAATCTGTGCGTCGCCGCCTGCCACTCGGTCAACGGCGTGTCCAAGCTGCACAGCGAGATCGTTAAGACGTCGGTATTTCCCGAGACATACGAGGTGGCGCCCGAAAAATTCAAAAACGTCACCAACGGCATCGCACACCGCCGCTGGCTGTGCCAGGCAAACCCCGAGCTGACTGCGTGGATCACCGACACCATCGGGGACGATTTCATCCTTGATGCCGCCGCGCTGAAAAAACTCACGCCCTACGCCGACGATGCCGCGGCGCGCGCGACCTTTATGGAGATCAAGCGTCACAACAAGGAGCGTCTTGCCGCCTATCTGCAACGACAGACCGGCGTGACGCTCAACACCGACTCACTGTTTGACGTGCAGGTCAAGCGCCTGCACGAGTATAAGCGCCAGCACCTTAACGCGCTGCACATCCTCAGCACCTATCTGGCGCTCAAGGATAATCCCAACATGGACTTTACGCCGCGCACCTATATCTTCGGTGCGAAATCCGCGCCCGGTTATTTCTACGCGAAAAAGGTCATTCAGTTCATCTGCCGCCTCAGCCGCATGATCGACAGCGACCCGGCCGTGCGCGATAAGCTCAAGATCGTGTATATCGAGGACTATCGCGTCACGCTCGCAGAATTGCTCATGCCCGCCGCCGATATCAGCGAGCAGATCTCGCTCGCCGGCACCGAGGCCAGCGGCACCGGCAATATGAAACTGATGATGAACGGTGCGATCACCCTCGGCACGCTCGACGGCGCGAACGTTGAGATCTGTCAGGCCGTCGGCGAGGATAATATGTTCCTGTTCGGCATGCGTACCGACGAGGTCGAAGCGTTGCGGCGCGACGGCTACGATCCGCGACGCTATTACGAAAACAACGAAACGATCCGTCGCGCCGTCGACGTCATGTTCCACGGTTTCGACGGACACACCTACAGCGAGATCGCCGGCTCCCTTTTGGGTGACGACCGTTATATGGCATTGGCCGACTTCGCGGATTACAGCCGCGCGCAGGCCGAATCCGCCGCCCTCTATCGCGATACGGACGCGTGGGCAAAAAAGGCGTTGCTCAACACCGCCGCGAGCGGAATCTTCGCCTCGGATCGCTCCATCCGCGACTACAATGAGCGCATCTGGCACGCCAAAGCAGTCAAATAAACAACACGCAAAATGTTACGAGGCGACACGCAAGATCGCCTCGTAATATTTTTATTTTTCTATCAAATCGTCTTGCAAATCGACAAATGTTGTGATAGAATATATATGTATAAATTTGACACAGAAAGGGGTGTGACGATGGACGTTCAGGATAAGATGCGCTTGGTACAGGAGCTTGTCCCCGGCAAGCAGATCACCATCGCACACATCATCGCCAACCCGGACGAGATCATCTATCGCAAGCTGGGACTCGATCCTGCGGTGGATTACAGCCGCGCCGCCATCGGCATCGTCACCATGTCCCCTGCCGAGACCGCGATCATCGCCGGTGACATCGCCATCAAGACCTCCGGCGTGGAGCTCGGCTTCGTGGACCGTTTCAGCGGCACGCTCATTGTGACCGGTCGCGTGTCCGAGGTCGACGCCGCCCTGCGCGCGCTGACCGATTATTGCCGCGATACGCTTGGCTTCACCGTCTGCGATATCACCAAGACATGAAAAAGATCATTCTCATGGGACGCGTGGGCAGCGGCAAAACGACCCTCACCCAGGCCCTGCGCGGTGAAAACATCCATTATCACAAAACACAGTATATTCGCCACACGGATATTATCATCGATACGCCCGGCGAATACGCCGAAACGCATCATCTCGGGCGCGCGCTCGCCTTATACACCTACGAGGCGGACGTGGTGGGACTGCTGCTCAGCGCCACCGAGCCGTACAGTCTGTATCCGCCCTGCGTGACGACGAGCTGTAACCGTGAGGTCATCGGCATCGTCACCCACATCAACGAGCCGGACGGCAACCCCCAACGCGCCGAAAACTGGTTACGGCTTGCCGGCTGCAAGACGGTGTACCACGTCGACAGCGTGACCGGTGAGGGTGTGCGCGATATCCTCAACCATCTGCGCGAGGAAGGCGATCCCCCAATACAATAAAAATAAACCCCCGACTCAGACGAGTCGGGGGTTTTATTATTACTTGCCGTGGATGAAGTTACCGATCTCACGCACCGCCTCGCGCAGAATATCCGCCTCAGGAAGCATCACGATGCGGAAGTGGTCGGG
>JAFQFY010000024.1 GCA_017398485.1 Clostridia bacterium | reverse complement strand
GTCAAGGAAGCCGAGCAGTATGCCAGCGAGGATAAGGCGCGCCGCGAGGCGGTCGACACCCGCAACAACGCCGACCAGATGGTGTATCAGTGCGAGAAGACCATCGAGGAGATGGGCGACAAGCTCGATGCCGCCGACAAGGCTGACCTCGAGGCGAAGATGAACGACCTCAAAGAGGCGCTCAAAGGCGAAGATATCGAGGCCATCAAGACCAAGCAGGAAGAGCTGACCAAGGCGTTCTATGCCGTCAGCGAGAAGATCTATCAGGCGGCCGCCGCAGCCCAGCAGGCTGACCCGAATGCCGCCGGTGCGGCCAACGAGGGCGGCGCGACGCCCGACGGCGAAGGATTCTACAACGGCAACGTGCAGTGATGTAGCGGCGCCACACGCGTCTAAACCATAGATGCGGTTCGTCACTGCCCGAGAATGAGCCTTGCTCATTCTCCTGGGTTTGCACAATACGCCAACAGCGGCGCCACACGCGTCTAAACCATAGATGCGGTTCGCCGCTACCCGAGAATGGACTTTGTCCATTCTCCCGGGTTTGTACACGCATAACCCAAAACCAACCTTCCACCGCCCCATGTAACGTGGGGCGGTGTACGCGGTTCATCGTTTACGTTCGGAGGAATTTCCATGGCAGATAAGCGCGACTTCTACGAAGTCTTGGGCTTGCAAAAGGGCGCGTCGGAAGACGAGATCAAAAAGGCCTATCGCAAGCTCGCCAAACAATATCACCCCGACCTCAACCCCGGCGACGCCGAGGCGGAGGCGCACTTTAAAGAAGTGGGTGAAGCATACGAAGTGCTGTCGGACAGCGAGAAGAAAGCGCGCTACGATCAGTTCGGTCACGCCGGCGTCGATCCCAACTTCGGCGGCGGTTACGGCGGCGGCTACGGCGGCGGTGTCGACTTCGGCGATATCGGAGATATATTCTCCTCGATCTTCGGCGGTTTCGGTGGCGGCTTCGACGGCGGTTTCGGCGGTTCGCGCCGTCAAAATCCCAACGCACCCAAGCGCGGCTCCGATGCGGCCGCTTCGGTCTTTATTTCATTTGACGAGGCCGCCAAGGGTTGCAAAAAGAAAGTCGGTGTCCAACGCATCGCCACCTGTCCCGACTGCGGCGGCAACGGCGCAAAGGCGGGCACCAGCCCGAAAACCTGTCCCCTGTGCGGCGGCAGCGGCTACGAAACGCGGCAGCAACGCACGCCGTTCGGCGTGATGCAGACGCAGGCACCCTGCTCGCGTTGCCAAGGTAAGGGACGCATCATTGAAAGCCCCTGCCCCTCCTGCGGCGGTCAAGGACGCATCCGCAAGACCGAGCAGGTCGGCATCAACATACCGGCCGGCATCGACGACGGGCAGGTCATCAACGTCCCGGGCAAGGGCAACGCCGGCATAAACGGCGGCCCTGCCGGCGATCTGCAAATTCAGGTGTCAGTGCGTCCGCATCCGCTGTTTGAGCGCGACGGCTTCAACATCTGGTACGAACTGCCCATCACCTACGCGCAGGCGGCACTCGGCGCCGAGATCGACGTCCCCACCCTCGACGGGCATATCCGCTACGAGATCAAGGAGGGCACCCAGCCGGGCGACATTCTGCGCGTTAAGGGCAAGGGTATCCCTTACCTCAACGGACGCGGCGTCGGCGACATGTTGCTTAAGGTGGTCGTCGAGGTACCGAAAAATCTCTCGAAAGAGCAGAAAAAGATCCTGCAATCCTTCGACGAGGCTACGAGCGAAAAGAACTATCAAAAGCGCAAAAGCTTCTTCGACAAGATCAAAAAAGGATTTTAATAAATAAGAAACAGCCGACAGCAAATGCTGTCGGCTGTTTTATGTTGCATTATTCCAAAATCAGATCGCAAATGCGATCAACGTCTTCAGCCGCAAGGTCTGCATACAGCGGCAGGGTCAGCACGCGATCGGCTATGTACTTGGCGATCGGCGTCTTATCCGCTCCGGCGGTCGGCAGTTCGCGATAGCAGTCGATATCGTTGGTCAAGGGATAGAAATACTTGCGCGCGATGATCTCGTTTTTCTTTAGCTTCTCGAATACCTCGTCGCGCGTGTATTTGTAGCCGTCGAACACCACGGGAAAATACGCGTAGTTGTGCACGGTGTCAGCCTGATCGGCGCACAGCTTCAAGCCGCTGACACCGCCCAAGCGTGTGCGGTAGCGTTCCACCACCGCTTTGCGCTTGGCGATCTCGTCGTCGACGTGGCGCAGGTTGCAAATGCCCATTGCCGCCTGAAACTCGTTCATCTTTGCGTTGCCGCCGACGTAGGCGATCTTCTCCTGCCCACGGATGCCAAAGTTCTTCATATCGTTGAGCACCTGCACGAGCGCGTCGTCGGCAAAGCACACCGCACCACCCTCAATGGTGTTATACACCTTCGTGGCGTGGAAGCTGAACATCGACGCGTCGCCGAAATTAGCAACGCCCTTGCCGCGGTATTTTACGCCAAA
Source organism: Clostridia bacterium (assembly GCA_017398485.1). Classification (GTDB taxonomy): domain Bacteria; phylum Bacillota; class Clostridia; order Oscillospirales; family Acutalibacteraceae; genus UBA5905. The sequence continues at coordinate 11,636 of JAFQFY010000024.1, read as the reverse complement.
CGCGTGCGCCGCGTCGTAGATAACCTTTAAATTATGCTTCTCGGCGATCGCCTCGATAGCGTCGACGTCGCAAAGGTTTCCGTACACGTGCACCGGCACGATCGCCACCGTCCTATCGGTGATCAACGCCTCGATCTTGGTCACGTCGATGGTGTAGTCACGCTCGTTGACGTCACAGAATATCGGCACAAGGCCGTTGCGCACGATCGAGTGGGTCGTCGACACGAAGGTGAACGGCGTGGTGATGACCTCACCGCCCGCCGGCAGACCCAATGCAGCGATAACGTTTTCCAACGCTAAGTGACCGTTAGTATACAAGATCGCGTGAGGCACATCGAGATAGCCCTCCAACTGTGCCTGTAAGGCTCTGTGCTTCTCGCCCATGTTGGTCAGCCAACAGCTGTCCCACAGGCCGCGGACCTCCTCACAGTATTCCTCAAACGAGGGCATCGAGGATCGGGTTACGTTAATCATACTCATCCTTCTTTCTTGCGCAACATCTGCGCGAGCATCTCTTTGAGCATGCACGGTGCGGGTGCGATCATTCTTTTGCGCCCACGCATCACACAGGGCGCCGCTGTTATCAGGAGAGCCGTCATCCACCGGAATGACCTCTAAATTCGTGTGAGTCTGCGCAAGAACGCTTTCGACGCACCGATCCGGATACCGCTCGACCTTGTATATGGGAACGATCACGGATATATGCGGCTGTTGTGCCACGGCTCTTCCTGCTTTGGGTGTCACTATCAGCCGAGGAAAACCTCGGCGTAGCGTCCGCTGATGAACTCCCAGCTATACGCCTCTTTGATGCGCACGGCGGCGCGTTCGCTGTAATCGGCAATCTCCTCGGCAGACAATGCATCCGCCTTTTCGATAAGCGCGGCGAGGTCACCCTCGTCCTTGCTCCAATACAGCGCGGAGTCCTCCGCGACCTCACGGTTGAAGCCGACGCCGAGCAACAAGTTGAGATCGGTACTGCCGAGCGCTTCCAGCAGACTCGGGTTGGTGCCGCCGACCTCGTGACCGTGGAAATAGCCGTAGGCGTTCTCGCGGATCTTCATGAGCAATTCCTGATCGTACACTGTGCCGACGAATTTGATGCGCTTGTCCGCGCCGAAATGCAGGCGCTCCTCCAACTGCGCAAGAAACGCGTCGTTGGCAGTGGTGATGATGGCGAAGTCCTTATCTGTCTTGGAACGCATAAACTCGCGGATCATGGTCTCAAAGTTGTTCTCCGGTACAAAGCGACCGACCACGAGATAATAGCCCTTTGCCGTTAACCCCTTTTCCGCATACCAGTCGGTAAGCTTTTCGTCGTCATCCGCAAGCGCACTCTTGCGCGTCTCCGCACCGTAGGCGATAAAGGTGGTCTTCGGCGCGTACTTCGCGTAGGTCTCTTGTATGTATTTCTCAATATTCTTGCTGTCGCAGATGACCAGATCCGCCTGCTTGACCATCATGCGCTCGGACACCTTCCAGTATTTGCGGATAGGCGCCGACCACTTCTGGCGCATCCACTCGTGTCCGTCGGGGTTGATGAACAGCCGTCCACCCAAACGGCGAATGCGGTGCTTGAACCACGCCATAAACGGGCCGATGCGGCAGGCAAGAATATACACGATCGGGTGTTCAATCTTGTTCTTCTTGATATATCGGCAACAGCGATGCAACGAGACGACGTCGTAATAGATCGCCTGCGCCGAGCCGATCTCAGGCACCTTCACCTGAAAACAACGAGCGTTATGATAGGTCTCCTCGCCGTTATGATCGCTCTTACACGCGACGTGATAGCGGATATCGGGGCGTTCCTGATGATACTCCGTGAGCTTATCCACGAAGGTCTCGTAGCCGCCGTAGGCGCCGGGAATACCCTTGGATCCGACGATAAATACATGCTGCATAGCCGTTACTCCTCACTCGTTACTTGCAAACTTCTTGTAGTTTAAAAACGGAACGCGTCCTCAAAGAGTCCTTGTTTTTGATCCTTGTCACTTAAAATCAGCGGCGTGCCGTCCGCAAGGATGTAACCCTCGGCACTCGCCGTGCCGTTGTAGGTGCCGACGACCTGCGGCCACTCGACGCCGATGGTCGGATCGTTCCACGCGATGCCGCCTTCGTCACCGGGACGGTAGAAGTCGGTCACTTTATAGCAGAACTCCGCCGTGTCACTTAAAACCAAAAATCCGTGGGCAAAGCCCTCGGAAATATAAAACTGCTTATGATTTTCCGCAGACAGCTCAACGCCGTACCACTGCCCATAGGTCGCACTGCCCACGCGCAGATCCACCGCAACGTCGAACACGCGACCTTTGATAACGCGCACCAGTTTTCCCTGCGGATGCTCTTTTTGATAATGCAGGCCGCGCAGCACACCTTTGACCGACATGCTCTGGTTGTCCTGCACGAAATTCATGTCGAGCCCTGCCTCTTGCATATCACGCAGATTGTAGGTCTCCATGAAATAGCCGCGCGCGTCGCCGTGCACCGCCGGTTCGATAATATATAGGCCCTCCACCGGGCATTTAGTCACTTTGATCTGTCCCATGGTTTATTTGTCCCTTTCGGATTACTTCAAGGCTTTGATGTATCGTTCGAGTGCGTCCTGCCAATGCGGCAGAGGGGTAAAGCCGTTCTCGGTCAGCTTGGATTTGTCCAAGCGGCTGTTATAAGGACGCGCCGCTTTGGAAAGTCCGTATTGCGCCGTCGTCACCGGCTCCACCGTCACGCCGTCCATGCCGGCAGTACGGAAGATAGCCGCGGCGAACTCCGCCCAGGAAATATAGCCGCCCTCATTGGTGGCATGATACACGCCGTAGCGATCGGTGCCGATCATGTCGACCAACAGGCGCGCCAGATCGAGCGTATAGGTCGGGGTGCCGATCTGGTCGCACACCACGCGCAGATGGTCGTGGGTCTCGCCCAAGCGAAGCATCGTCTTGACGAAGTTCTTACCGTTGAGGCCGAACACCCACGCAATGCGCACAATAAAATGCTCGTCGAGCGCGGCGGCGACCGCCTGCTCGCCCTCGCGTTTCGTCTGTCCGTAGACGTTGAGCGGCGCGAACGCCGTGCAATCTGCCTGCCACGGCTCCTCTCCCTGCCCGTCAAAGACGTAGTCAGTGCTGATATACAGCATCTTCGCTCCCACCGCGCGACACGCCTCGGCGATATACCGCGTACCGTCGGCGTTGATGGCGCGCACCTTGTGCGGCTCGTCCTCGGCGGCGTCCACCGCCGTCCACGCGGCACAATGGATCACCGCGTCCGGCTTTTCTGCCGCGATGACATTCGCCACCGCCGCCCGATCGGTGATGTCCAGCGCCACGTACGGCATCGTCGTCACCGGCGTACCGTCGGCGTCGCCGCTGTATGCCGAAGCAATATCACTGCCCACGCCGTCGCAGCCGCGACGCGCAAGCTCGTTCATCACGTCGTGACCGAGCTGTCCACACACGCCTGTAACAAAGACTTTCATCGTGTAAACCCCTTATCGATTGCCGTACATTTTCTCGTAGTAGTTCTGGTATTCACCCGAGATGATGGTCTCCCACCACTCACGGTTGTCGAGATACCACTGAATCGTCTTTTTGATACCGTCTGCAAACTTCGTCTCGGGCAACCAGCCAAGCTCGGAGTGGATCTTGGTCGGGTCGATGGCGTAACGCATGTCGTGACCCTTGCGGTCGGTGACGTAGGTGATGAGGCTCTCAGGCTTGTCGAGCGCCTTGCAGATGATCTTGACGATGTCAATGTTCTTCATCTCGTTGTGACCGCCGATGTTGTAAACCTCGCCGACGCGACCCTTGTGAATGATAAGGTCGATCGCCTTGCAGTGATCCTCGACGTACAACCAGTCGCGCACGTTGAGACCCTCGCCGTAGACGGGCAGCGGTTTATCCGCTAAGGCATTGGCGATCATCAGCGGGATCAGCTTCTCGGGGAAGTGATACGGGCCGTAGTTATTGGAGCAACGGCTGATGGTCACAGGCAGGCCGAAGGTGCGGTGATATGCCTGCACCAGCAGGTCGGCACCGGCCTTCGAGGAGCTGTACGGACTGCTGGTATGGATCGGGGTGTCCTCGGTGAAGAACAGATCGGGGCGATCCAACGGCAGGTCACCGTACACCTCGTCGGTAGACACCTGATGGTAACGCTCGATGCCGTACTGACGGCACGCATCCATCAGGGTCGCGGTGCCGAGAATGTTGGTCTTCAGGAAGATGCCCGGATCCTCGATCGAGCGATCGACGTGGCTCTCCGCAGCAAAGTTGACCACGATGTCGGGATGCTCCTCCTCGAACAGCTTGTACACCGCGTCGCGATCGCAGATATCCGCCTTGACAAAACGGAAATTCGGGTTGTCCATCACGGGCGCGAGCGTCGACAGGTTACCGGCATAGGTCAGCTTATCCAAGCAGACGATGCGGTAGTCCGGGTATTTGCCCAGCATGTGAAACACGAAGTTGCTGCCGATAAAACCGGCGCCGCCGGTAACGATGATCGTCTTTTTCATAGTGTTTCCCCTCTCAATCCATTAATGCAAAACATCCATATAACGGCCGTCGAGCACGTCTTTAAGATACTTGCCGTATTGGTTCTTTTTGAGCACCTCGTACACGGCAAGCACGTCCTCACGGGAGATCCAACCGTTCAGATACGCGATCTCCTCAAGACAGGCGATCTTGCGGTGCTGGTGATCCTCCACTGTCTTGACGAAGTTGATGGCGTCCACCAAGCTCTCGTGCGTGCCGGTATCCAACCAAGTGAAGCCCTGCCCGAGCAGCTCGACATGCAGGTCGCCCTGCTCGAGATAAATGCGGTTGAGATCGGTGACCTCCAACTCGCCGCGCGCAGAGGGCTTGAGATTCTTCGCGTATTCGACGACGCGGTTATCGTAGAAGTAAAGGCCCGTCACGCAATAGTTGCTCTTGGGCTTCGCCGGCTTCTCCTCAATCGAGATAGCCTGTCCGTTCTTATCAAATTCGACGATACCGAAACGCTCGGGGTCGTCGACATAATAGCCGAATACCGTTGCCTTGCCGTGCTCGGCGTTCTCCACCGCGGCTTTCAGACGCTTTTTAAGTCCGTGACCGGCAAAAATGTTATCGCCCAGCACCATCGCCACCGTATCGTCACCGATAAAGTCGGCGCCGATGATGAACGCCTGCGCCAGACCGTCGGGCGAAGGCTGCACAGCATAGCTCAACTGAAGGCCGAACTGCTTGCCGTCACCGAGCAACTCCTCAAAGCGAGGCGTGTCCTGCGGCGTGGAGATAATCAGTATCTCGCGGATGCCGGCGTTCATGAGCACCGACAGCGGATAATATATCATCGGTTTATCGTAGATGGGAAGCAGCTGCTTTGAGGTCACCTTGGTCAAGGGGTACAGTCTGGTTCCCGAGCCGCCGGCTAAAATGATACCTTTCACAAAAAATCCCTCCAAAAAGTTTGTGCCCCGTTTCGGGGAACGACACGCCCGAGGCGCGCACAGCGCCCACTCTCGGATATTAACGATTATACACCATACACCGCTTTTTGGCAAGTGTATTTTATATTATTATATTATTTAGTCGCGCGTGCAAGGCGCCGTTCGTCAACACATGGCGTATAAAAGCGAAAAACCGCTCGAAATCGCTCCGAGCGGTCACACTTCAGGTCTTGCACAATTTCATCACAAAACTGTGCGGCAGCAGCTTCGCCAGCACGCGATAGAATTTGAAGAACGCGCGGTTGGTGTACACGCCGCGGCCCTTCGCTGCCGCAACGACCGCGCCGTCAGCCACCTTTTTCGGGTCGCAATACGGCAGCATCTCAAAAGTAGCCGAACGGCCGGTAATATCCGCCACGTCAAGGAACTCGGTGCGCATCGGACCGGGACAAACCGCCAACGCGTTGATGCCGCGAGGACGCAATTCCTCACGTAAGGCACGCGACAGGCTCATGCAAAACGCCTTTGTCGCAGAATACACCGTCATGCGCGCGTTGGGTGCAAACGCCGCGATGCTCGCCACGGTGATGATGAAACCGCCCTTCTGCATATACGGCAGCACCGCCGTCGTCACCGCCGTCAGACCGCGGCAATTGAGGTCAACCATGCGTGTCTGGGTGGCGACGTCGCTGTCGATCATCTCGTTAAGCTCGCCCACGCCGGCGTTGTTGACGAGGATCTGCACCGACGGCTTTTGCGCTTGTAAGCGCGCCTCCAGCGCGGCGTAGCACGCCGCATCGGTCAGATCCAGCGACAGCACCTCCACCGGCACGGGACTGTCCTTGGCGAGCTCTTGCAGACGCTCGGCGCGGCGCGCGATGAGCCAGATCTGCTCCAAGCTCGGATAGCGTTTGACTATACTGCGGAAAAATTCCTGTCCCAAGCCGGCAGACGCACCGGTGATGATGGCTATACTCATGGTCTTCTCCCCCTTTTTCCCCATTTTACCACATGCGTTGAAAAAAAGAAAGCCTTTTGTGAACAAACGCCGTCCGTAACATCTTTTTAAAGCATTTTTGGCAAGAAAACGGGAAAAATACAAACGGAGGGATGCCCATGACGACCGCAAAACCGCTATCTCATTGGCAACGCGCCGCCGCGCTGGCCGCAGAGGGCGCGTGTCTGTTGCCGCCCTTGCTCGCGGCGCTGTGGAACCTGTGGCACTTGCCGCTACCGCCGTCTTTATCCCCTGTTTTCCCCGCCGCCTGGTTGCCTGCCATGTCGCTTGTCGCGCAGGCGTTGGTGTACGGACTCGTTTTGTCACCTTTACGGTTGTGGCGCGCGGCGGTCTATCGCCGCCTGTGCGGCGAAGCACGCCCGTTTTCCCTGCGCCTTGCCGCGGCGGCCATCGGCTGGCGATGGCACCTGTGGTGGCGGCGCACGGGCTGTCTGGCGATCGCCGTTCTGCCGGCGGCACTGCTGTGGATCGGTGGTGATCTCGCCGCGCAAAACGATACCCTAACGCCGCTTCTTTGGCTGATCGGCGGCGGTGCGGCACTGGTCGGTGGCGTGATCGCCGTTGCCGTGTGGCAATGCCGTTTTGCGCTCGCGCCGCTGTACCTGCTCGACGGTCTGTCTGCCGAACAAGCGGTAGCGGAGTCGGCGCGGCGTATGCGTGCGCATACAGTTGATTATATCAATTTCCTCGGCGGCGAAGCGCCGCGCCTGTTGGCCTGCGTATTCCTCGTGCCGGCCATATGGCTGTTGCCCGATTTTCGCCTGCGGCGTACTGAACTATTATTAAGTTGGATGCAACCGACGGTTTAGAGAACTTCTAAAACGCGGTTGCATTTTTTGTCGGTATTCGGTATAATAAATCTGCATAAAAATTCAAGGAGACGGTGTTATGAATCTGAAACAACTGCTCGACGACCCGACCAAGCTTCATCGCGTCGGTTACATAGTATTGTGGTGCGAAGCCGCCCTCGGCGCACTTCTGCTTTGGCAGACCTCCGTAGACATCATGCGCGTGATCTGTATCGGTCTGCTTGCCGTTGCGACTTTGTGTATGCACGCCGCAGCAAAACACCGTCTCGCTCGTGTTACGGCGCGCATCGTTGCCGGCTTCTCCTGGCTGATCGTCCTGCTGTTCCTCGCGCAAATTATACTCTCTGTTTTATTTGTTTGGGATGCTAAATCGGTGTATCCTGCCGACGTGTTTGCGCAATACAGCCAAAGCTTGTACCAAAGTCTTCATAACGGATGCCTCATTTTCTGCCAGATCCTGTGCTATCTCATCCCTGCCGCCGGCGCGGTGATGCTGTACGGCGGCGCGCACGCTACCGGCTACGATCGCTTCGCCGCGGTGCTGTTCCAGACCGCACTGTTGCCGATCGGCGGCGTGGTGCTGTTTGCCGATTCCGGCTTCTCGTGGACCTGGACCTTGGACGGTACGGTGCTTCCGTATGCGTGGGGCGTACTGGCAGTCGCCGCCACCGTCGCCACATGGGCTTGCGCGCGCGTGCTCTCGCCCGAGCAGGCGCAAGGCGTCGCACAACGCCGCAACGCGCGCCGCGAAAAACGCGAGGCACGACAAAAGCGCCGCGAAACGCTCAAAATAAAATAACGGCGCAAGCTACGCTCGCACCGTTATCGGTTATTTGTTCAGTTCCTTCTCCGCCACACGCAGGAGGTTGAGCAACGACGTTGCAAACATCGGGTACTGCGCCGTCAGATCGTCAGGTAGGATCGACGGCAATTTCGCCGCCTCGACGCCCTCGTCCTCGCCAACCTTTCCGCCGGCGGCAAGCTGGCCGACGTTCGCCACCGAGCGCGCCGTTGACGCGATCGCGGCGGTTTGATAGATGTAATCCTCCGTCGAGAACATCGCTTTCGGATTACGCGGATTTGCGCTGTAAATCTGGCGGAACAACACGTAGGTCAGCTGGATAAGGCTGTTGGACACCTCGGTGGTCAGCGCCTTGTTGTTGCACTTCTGCAACAGATCAAACAGCACCTGCAAGGAGTTGATGACCATCTTCTTGTTGAGCACCGGCAACACACCGCCGGCTTGCATGCGGTTGTCACGGATCGACGGATCCGCATCGGGGATCTCCTCGACGGCGATCATCGTGCCGCTCTTGTCAGCGGTACGTCCGAGCAGATAGTCGCACGACACGCTGTAATAATCCGCCACGCGCACGACAAAATCCAGGCCGCATTCACGGATGCCCTTTTCATAATGAGACAACAGCGCCTGCGAAACCTGCAGGTCGGCCGCCGCTTTTTTTTGGCTGACGCCGCGCTCTTTGCGCAGCAACGTCAGAATGCGAGGAAATGCCGCATTCATAAAAAAACACCCTTTTCATTTCATAGCGCGTCGAGTGACGCGTTCTTCATTCTACCGCCGCTGTCGAAGAATGTCAAGAAAAATTTTACTGATAGTTGAATTTTTTCGTTTTGTTACAAAATATTCGCCGCATTTTCGTACAATATTAAGGAGGATTTTTCCATGAAAACCTACAAGATCCACCTGCTGCGTCACGGCGTCACCGAGGCCAACGCCGACGGGCGCTATATCGGCGTGACCGATCTGCCGCTGTCCCCCGAGGGTCTGTCGGAACTGCTCAGGCTCAAGGAAAACTACCAATACCCCGGCGGCGTGCGCTTTTTTACCAGCCCTCTGACACGCTGTCAGCAGACGCTCCAAGTGCTGTATCCGCGCTGTCAGCCGGAGATCGTCGAGGGTCTGCGTGAGTGCGACTTCGGCGAATGGGAGGGCAAGGCGATCCGCGAGCTGAAAAACGACGAGCGTTTTCTGCAATGGATCGAGGGCAAAACGCGCGAGATCCCCGGCGGCGAGGACACCGAGGCGTTTCGTGCGCGCGTATGCGCCGCGTTTGAAAGCGTGGTCAACGACATCATTCACAGCGGCGACACCGAAGCGGTCATCTGCACCCACGGCGGTGTTATCACCTTGCTGATGCAACTCTATTCCCTGCCGCGCTTGAATCCAAAGGACTGTCTTGCTGCCCCCGGCAACGGCTTTACGCTGCGCGTCACCCCGTCGGTGTGGATGAACGAACCCCTCTGTGAAGCGCTATGTATAATTCCGTGGGAAAAAGAAGATCAAGATTGAGCAGAAGTTCGCTCGCAGCACAAACTTCATAGCGCTTCCTGCTGAAACTCGGGCGTTTGCGTCTGCGCAAACGCAGGCACGGCGGTACGCACTTGCGGATAAGACGCATGTGGCGCCGTACCTTCTGCTGAAACTCGGGCGTTTGCGTCTGCGCAAACGCAGGCACGGCGGTACGCACTTGCGGATAAGACGCATGTGGCGCCGTGCGGCGCTGTGCATTATTCCGTGGGAGAAGAAAGACGAGAATTGATCGTCCGTACATTCGGGCATTTGTGTGAAAATGAGCATAATTTATGCAAAATATTGCTTTTTTGCGCGTTCTTTGCTAAAATAGGGCCAACAACATATCTACTAACCTTAAGAAGGAAGTGTTCGTAAATGAAGCGGTTACTTACCCTTGCGCTTGCCTGTGCGCTGATGCTGTCCTGTGTTGCCGTGGCGACACCAACGGCGGCAGAGACCGTCCCAATGACCTGGAAAACGTTCGACAAGGCGTACGTCGTGTTCGAGATCGACGTCAGCGATAACGCGACGGACCTCGCGACCATCGATCAGTTCCTCGAGATCGTCACCGAGGAATACGGCTTCCCGCTGTGTCTCTCCACCACCACAAACTCGATGTCCGCCGCCAAGGTCGAGAAGATGCACAACGTCGAAAACCACGGCGGCGAGATCACCTCGCACACCCACTCGGGCAAGGCTCTCAACACCACGATGACCTGGGAACAGATCGAATATGAATACAAACACTCCTTAGAGGTCTTGCAGAGCTTCGAATTTAACGTCAACGGCATCATTCTCATGGGCGGCGGCGGCTCCACCCAGAAGGACCCCAACAAGCGTGAGGATACCTCGGTGGAATTCCGCACCGAATCAGAGAAATACGTCAGCAAATACTACAAATACAGCGATTTGTACGGTGTATCCACGCAGTATTACAATCCGCGCTATCAGCTGACCATCGGTGGCGCCAGCATCAAGGATAAGATCAACGACGCGATCGCGAACAAGAGCTGGGTCTCCCTCTTCACCCACGGTCTGAAGGACGATGGTATCACTGAAAATTATCTGCGTTTCATCCTGGACTATCTCAAGGAACAAGAAGACGCCGGCAAGCTGGAGGTCGTCACCTACAAATACCTCTACGAAAACCTTGCCAACTGGTCGAAGCCCATGGATTTCGGTGATACCAAGTACACCGTCGACTTCTATTCCACCGACAAAAAGACCCTGCTCGGCTCGCAGGTCGTCGTCGCCGGCAAGGCGGCGACCGCGCCCGAACTGACGGTGGCAAACGGCGTGAAGTTTAACGGTTGGAACACCTCTTTTAATAAGGTCAACGACAACCTGAAGGTGTACGCCGAGTGCTCTTACGCCGACGGCACCAAGGTCAGCGAGACCGACGCCTCTCCCCTCAAGGTCAAGGGTGCGGAAGAGGAGCACACCCACAAGCTGACGTTGGTCAAAGCCAAAGCCGCCGCCTGTAACAAGGACGGCAACCAAAAGTATTACAAATGCTCCTGCGGCAAACTGTTCTCCGACGCCAAGGGTAACAACGAGATCGCAGACAAGAACAGCGTGATCATCAAGGCCACCGGCGCGCATGTCGACGCCAACAAGGACGGCAAGTGTGACGACTGCAAGACGGCGCTCGACGGTGGCACCACCACGAGCACTAAACCGATCGACAGTCCCGTCACAAGCGTACCGGATACCTCTGACGAGCCGGATACACCCGATGAGCCGACCGTCTCCGACGAGCCTGACGCGTCCGACGAGCCCGATGCGTCCGACGAGCCCGACGCCTCCGCGCCTGCGACCGACGAGCCGAACAAGGACGGCGGCGATACCTCTCTGCTGTACATACTCATCGGTGTCGGCGGTGCGGTCATTCTTGCGGCCGCAGTCGTTGCCATCATACTGATCAAGAAGAAAAAGGATGTTGTCGAATAATTCACCATCCCGTGCCGTCCGTTGCCGCCCAGGCAAAGGACGGCTTTTTATATACAAAAAAACCGCGGAAAAAAGTTTATTTTTTTCTGTTTTTTTGTAATTTTACCCTTTTCTTTT
>JAFQFY010000023.1 GCA_017398485.1 Clostridia bacterium | reverse complement strand
CTCGATTTCCGCCGCGTTCGCGAAGGCGACTATTTTAAGAATGTCGTTTTCCGTGATGTTTTTGCGCGGCGCGAAGGCAGTGAAATCTGTATAACCTGCGACAAAATAAAACCGGATATACGCAATTAACAACAGGGCGAGACAGATTGAATTGTTGATGCGCTCAACAACAATCGAACGTAATACAGCAACACAAAAAATCCGAGAACGTAGTTCTCGGATTTTTTGTCGAGGTTGATTTTGCTTTTCTTATGTGATAGAATGGTGTCAGATCAACATAGATGAGGTGATTGTATGTCTCGCATGGAGGATTGTACCGCTTGGTTCAAGACCTTTTTACAGCAAATGGGCATCGAGGACGACAATGAATATCATACGTTTTCCACGCCTGCCGGCCCGTATGAGCATCCTCAAAAGGTTCAGTTTATTCGCGTGGGCGAGGAGCAGGTGTTCGTGGGTCTTTGTGTGCAAAATGCGCGCGTGCTGCTGGGTAAGCTTGAGGCCGGGCGCGATATCACCCTGAAATATATCCGCAAGGAGATTGCCGAAGACAGCCAGTATCAGATGAATGAGCGCGTCATGGGCGTCATGTGCACTTATGTGATGAAGCATTGTGCCAACCTCTTTGTCGACGTGATGCGTCATCTTTGTCAGGACGTCGGCTTTGAGGCGGCTGGGTTCAACGAGCTTGCTGACCTGACACGTTGGTATCTGGGGAATGCCGACGATATCTGCGGCGGCACTGCCGCGGACTATACAGACGGCAGTGCGCGCATCTCGCAAGAGGAGCAGGAGCACCGTGCACGTCTGGATCGGCAGACCGCCGTCGACATCGCCAACGCGCCGCGTTACGTACACGTCGAGGGGCGCATCAAGGACGGCTTCTTCGGTCCGCGTTTTGAGGGCACTGCGTACAGCACCTCGACCATGAGTCAGGCGGACGTGATCCAAGCCTATAACAATAACCGGTCGTCTGCCTGGTACGATGCCTTGCAGGATTCCAGAGCGATGGCCAAGCATCTCGTAGAGCGGTTGGAGCACGACGCCTGTGAGCTTATTGAGCTGTATCACAAGGACATTCTCACGTTCCTGTCCAAATACGCGCCGAAGAAGATATATGTGCCGACGCTGTTGGAGGACACCTACGTCACGCGTCCGTATACCTTCGAACATCTGTTGGAGATTATTGAACGCATTGATCCGGCAAAATACGGGTCGCTTATCCGACTCGTGGAGTACTACAATATCAACGTCGATCGGTATATGCCTGAGCATCTGGGCAAGAAATACACCGCCCATTACGACGAGCATCGCAACTGTCGCTACGACGGCAAAGATCTGCGCTTCTATCTGCAGTATAAGAACATGAGCGGTGACGATATGTGGGACGAGATCTGGTTGCACCGCGTGTTTCAGGGGTATTTCACGCGCCGCGTGCAGGCGCGCTTCGACGAGCTGGTACGGTGTCCCAAGCTCGAGCAGGGCATTCGCGAGGATACGTCGCCGACCCAGTATTTCGGTGATATTATCGAGGAGGCGGAGCGGTGCGTTTGCGTCAGCCCACGCGGCATTCGCATGACCACCGAAAAGGCGGCGGAGCTGACCGTCAAGTTGTTTGAGAGCCGCCCGAAGAAATTTTTGAGCAGTACGCGCTATTGAGGTGGAAATATGAACAAGAAATACATTCTCAAAAACGATGAGGATCAGCAGGTGTATTGCATCATCGACGGCGATAAGCCGGTGGACGACGAGTTTGAGCGCGTGTTCGGCATCGAGAAAGGCTACGGTCTGTCTGCTGAGCTGTTTGGCGACAAGGTGCTGGTCAAGAACTATTTTCGCGGCGACACGATGGCGTCGTTTGCCGTGCTGGCGGTGGAGGACACCACCGCCGATACGGTATATCAGATCTTGCCGCTTGAAGCGAACGGATAAATGAGAAAAACGGCCACAGCCTGTATGGCAGTGGCCGTTTTTGCTTTTTCATTTTTCTTCCAGCATCGCTTGCGCTTGGCGGACACATTCCATGGCGTCCTTGGCGTATCGGTCGGCGCCGATCTTGTCGGCATAGTCTTGCGTGAGGACGGCACCGCCGACGATGATCTTGCACCACGGCGCCTGTTCGCGCAAGAGGTGGATGGTTTCCTCCATGGCCGGTACGGTAGTGGTCATCAGAGCACTGAGTCCGACCAGCGGCGCACGGTGCGCGACGACGGCGTCGACGATCGCTTGCGGCGCGACGTCCTTGCCAAGATCCACGACGGCAAAGCCGTAGTTTTCCATCAGGAGTTTGACGATATTTTTACCGATGTCGTGGATGTCACCGCGTACGGTGGCGAGCACAAACGGTGTCTTGACGGCGTCGGTTGACGCGCCTACCATGGCCATCTTAATGACCTCAAACGCACTCTTGGCAGCCTCGGCGCTCATGAGCAGTTGCGGTAAATAGACGGTTTTGCTTTCGAAGCCCTTACCGACGACGTTGAGTGCAGGAATGATATCGTCGTTGACGATATCCAGCGGTGCCATGTTCGCGAGCCTTGCGCGAGTGAGCTCGGCAGCTCTGTCTTTGAGACCCTTGACGATTGCATGTTGCAGGTCGGAGCCGTAAGTTGCGGCGCCCTTGGGCGCGACGACGGTCGTCGGCGTAGGGGCGTCGGCAAAGGAATCTGCCGCGCTGATATAGTCCTCACAGTTTTCATCCAGGCCTTTGAGCGCCTTGTAGGCGTAATAGGTCCTCATCATATCCGCAGAAAAAGGGTTCATAATGGCGGCGGATAAACCGTTTTCCAGTGCCAACGCAAAGAAGGCTGCGTTGATAGCATCGCGGTTCGGCAGACCGAAGGACACGTTGGAAACGCCCAACGAGGTGTGACAGCCGAGCTCGTATTTGATGCGTTTAAGGGCGGCGAGGGTCTCGACGGCGGCGCCGGTATCCGCGCAGATGGTGAGAGCGAGCGTATCGAAGACGATATCCTTTTTATCGATGCCGTATTCGTGCGCGACGCGCAGGATATTTTCGGCGATGGCGACGCGTCCGTCGGCGGTGTCAGGGATGCCGTTCTCGTCCAGCGTCAGCGCGACCACCACGCCGCCGTATTTTTTGACCAGCGGAAAGATCGCGTGCATGCTGTCCTCTTTGCCGTTGACGGAATTGATCATCGCCTTACCGTTGTAGCGTCGCAGAGCCGCCTCCATGGCGACCGTATCCGAGGTGTCAACTTGCAACGGTAGGTCGAGGACGGTTTGAAGCTCGCGCACCGCGTCGCTGAGCATGCGTACCTCGTCGATGTCGGGCAGACCGACGTTGACGTCGAGGATGTGCACGCCTTTTTCCTGCTGGCTGACGCCCTCGGAGAGAATGTAGTCCATATCGTTTTCAAGCAACGCCTGCTTAAAACGTTTTTTGCCGGTGGGGTTGATGCGCTCGCCGATGAGGATCGGGCGCTCGCCGAATACGACGGCATGGGTATAGGAGGACACCGCCGTGATGCTTTTGGGGCGAACGGGGACGGGCGTGAGGACCGCTGTCTTTTGCGTGAGCGCGCGGATATACTCCGGCGTCGTACCGCAACAGCCGCCGATGACGCGCACACCGTCTGTCACCAGCGCCGCGACCTCGTCGGCGAATTGCTGCGCCGTGACGTCGAAGACGGTCTTGCCGTCGATCGCCTTGGGCAGACCGGCGTTGGGCTTGAGTACAACGGGGACAGAAGCTGCTTGCAACAGCCGATGCGCGACACCGCGCAACTGTTTCGGCCCGAGCGAGCAGTTAGCACCGAGTGCATCGACACCCATACCTTCGAGCAACGCCACCATCGCCTCGGGTGTCGCGCCGGTCATCAGCTTGCCGTCCTCGCCGTAGGCGTTGGTTACGATTACCGGCAGATCGCTGTTTTCTTTGACGGCCAAAAGGGCCGCTTTGGTCTCGTAGCTGTCGTTCATAGTCTCGACGACGACGAGATCGACACCGTATTTGATGCCGAGCGCCACCGTTTTGGCAAAAACGCGCACCGCGTCCTCAAAGTCCAAATCGCCGAGCGGTTTTAACAGCTTGCCCGACGGACCGATGTCGAGAGCGATATACTTCGGTGCGTCGGTCCGTGCAAGTTCACGCGCGGCCTTGGCGTTGGCGACGGCGGCAGCAACGATCGTCTCGAGCTCGTCGTCGGGGAAGTGCAGGCTGTTCGCACCGAATGTGTTGGTGCACACGACGTTACTGCCTGCCTCAAAATACGCCCGGTGGATGGCGGTGATCGCCTGCGGCTTTGTCAGGTTCCAGCGCTCGGGCCGCTCGCCCGGCTGTAAGCCTTGCGCCTGCAACAGCGTGCCCATGCCGCCGTCAAGCGTGACGATATGATCGCGTAAGTAATCTCGGAAATTCATAAGACACCTCGAAACGCGCAGTCGGCCTTGTTGCAGTCGCCGCACGGAGTTGTGGTTGGTTTTTGCTCGCCGCCGAGTCCCACGAACGCCGTCACGGACTTTGTCGGGGACATGAGCAGACTGTCACTGAGAGTCAGCCCGATGTGTTTGTACGGTTGCAGGACGGCGAAGATATCGGTTTGGGTTTCCAGCGGCAGATCGCCGTAGCCGGGGCTGAACCGCGGTCTTGTGCCGATGCGTCGCTCGGCGGCAATATCGGCGCAAAAGACGTCACACAGCGCCTCGATTCGCTCGGCACCGATCGCCTGCAATAAAAGCGCCTTGGCAGGGGAGAGTCGCCCATATCGCGCGATCAGACGGTCGAGTTCCACGCCCACTGTCGCTGCGTAAAGCACGACACCTTTACATCCGGCAAGGTTGCGCGCGAGCTGTTTGGAATGCACGCGAAATGCGCCGAAGTCGCACGCGTCGCCGTCCGTGCGCATGGGGAACTCGCCGTAGCACACGCGGTAGGTGAGTACAGGCAACGCCTCACGCAGACACGCGTCCAGCAACGCTGCTGTTTCGCCGTCGGCGCTTTTGCATGCGGCGAAGCGACGGATCTCTTTTTCGCAGACGGGCGGCTCGTCGTAGGTTTTGGTCAAAATCATCGTGTTCATTTTCCTAAAATGCAGCTGAGGTTGTCGTGGATCTTCGCGGCAACGTCAGGCTTGTTCATGGAATATACGTGTACGATCTTAATACCGTTGGCATACAGGTCGATGATCTGGTCGGTGGCATAAGCAATGCCGGCCTGCTTCATCGCCGCGGCGTCGTGACCGAACTTGTCCACCAAACTTTTGAAGCGTTGCGGCATGAAAGAACCGGACAGCTTGACGGCGCGTTCGACCTGATTTGCGTTGGTGATGGGCATGATGCCGGGGATGATCGGTACGGTGATGCCGGCTTCGCGGATCTTGTATAGGAAATTGTAGAGCAGGTTGTTGTCGAAGAACATCTGCGTGGTGAGGAACTCGCAACCGGCATCCACTTTCTCTTTTAGGTAGCGGATATCCTCTTGTTGATTTTTGCTTTCGGGATGGATCTCGGGATAGCACGCGCCGCCGATGCAAAAATCGGCGTCTGCCTGCTTGAGTTCGCGCACAAGCTCCACGGCGTGACGGTACGCCCAGTTGGTGCGGTCGGCGCCTTGCAGTTGCTGCGGAATATCGCCGCGCAACGCCATGACGTTCTGGATGCCTGCCGCCTTGATGTCTTCGATGCGCTCGTGCACGGTGTCCTTGGTGGAGGACACGCAGGTCAGGTGCGCCAGTGACGGCACATCGTATTGCTGTTTGATGCGCTTGGCAATATCCAGAGTGTATTGACTTGTGCCACCGCCTGCGCCGTAAGTGACGCTCATGAAGGAGGGACGCAGCTTGGCGATCTCCTCGGTGGCGACGCGCACACTTTCAAACGCCGTATCCGTTTTGGGCGGAAACACTTCGAACGACAGCGACGGCGTGTCTTTTTTGAGCAAATCGATAATTTTCATACGCGCACCCTCTTTTGCAAAAACTTCTGCTTTATACGGATAATTATACACCCAAAGGCGTTGGATAATCAAGTGCTTTATCGTCGCTAAAAGAATATTATGTCTAAAAGGTAAATGCGCAGTTTGTTGCAATATAACAGTTGCATTGTGTCGGAAACCGTGATATAATGTTCATAATGCCGAAAGGCAGTGCGGATTTTATGCTTTAAGAACGATTTGTTCAACCGATTATAAGCAGAGGAGAATGTATTATGGCGGATATCAACAAGCTTGAATTAGCAAAAGCAACCTACAGCAACCTGTGTCAGACCTTGGACGCGCAGGATTGGAAGTACAAGAAGAACGAAGAGAAGTTGATGATCGAATGCGGCGCGCAGGGCGATGACCTGCCGATCGAGCTGACCATCAAGGTGGATCCGGATCGTATGTTGGTCATGACCTTCTCGCATCTGCCCTTTGTTGTCCAGGAGGACAAGCGCCTTGAGGTCGCCATCGCGGTGTGTGCCGTCAACAACGCTCTCGCAGACGGCTGTTTCGACTACAACGTTACCAACGGTCACATGTTCTTCCGCTTGACCAACAGCTTCATGGAGAGCATGCTGGGCGCCGAGGCGTTCAAGTATATGATCTTCGGCTCCTGCCAGATCATCGACGAATACAACGATAAGTTGCTGATGCTTGCCAAAGGAATGATCTCGATCGAGCAGTTCCTTTCGTCGTTCACGCACTAAAAGGGGAGGGTATAACAATGGATAAAATGGAACTCGCCAAGCAGGTTTATAATACTCTTTGCGCGGCTATCGAGAACAGAGGTTGGACCTACGATAAAAAAGAAGAAAAGTTAAGCGTGTATTTCGGTGTCAACGGTGATGATATTCCCATGCAGTTTGTTCTTTTCGTTGACGCTGACAGACAGCTGGTGACGTTGTTGTCGCCGCTGCCATTTGAGATGAGCGAGGACAAACGCATGGAGGGCGCGATCGCTGTCTGTGCCGCCTCCTACGGTCTGTGTGACGGCGGCTTCGACTACGACCTTTCCAACGGTCGCATTGTGTTTCGCATGACGGCATCCTTCCGCGAGAGTGTCATCGGTGAGGGTCTGTTCCAGTACATGATCTCCTGCGCATGTAATACCGTTGACGAGTATAACGATAAACTGCTCGCCGTCAACAAAGGCGTAGTAAGCATTGCGGATTTCCTTGCGCAGGAATATAATTAAGCTATAAGCAGAGCCCCGAATTTCTCGGGGCTCTGCGTTTGTTTTTGCTCGAAAAGGGCGGGAATGTGTTGTGCGCGCCTTGACACGCGCGCGCGCGCGAAGTATAATTTTATTTATAGATCAACATAAAAGGAGTCCGTAAAATGAGCGAATTTAAAACCAGCGATCTTTTAACCGAGTTGTTTGCAAAAGCGAAAATGATCGGAAAAACTCCCAATGCGCCCGTTACTGCGGAGCGCTTTTTGGTGGCGGTCATAGATGAACTTAACGATGATGCGAACCAAGGGGTTCCCGAGGTGCGCGACTTGGGGAAGATCCTGCAAGCTTTCGTACAAGACCCGTTCTCGGCGAAACAGGAGATGCTGGATTATATTGCCAAGAGTTCGTTCACCGCTATTTTGGACGACCTGAAGATGAAAAACTACGCAAAACGCGCGGCGGCGGTGGCCGATGAGCTCGGTGCGCCGTCCGTGACGGCGACGATGCTGCTTTTGTGCATCGTGAAGGACCCGAACGTAACCATCAAGCCCGTTGTTGCCGAGGTTAACTCGGTGGAGGGCTTGGAGGATATCTGCAAGGCTGTCGACAAGCTCACTCCCGAGCCGGTCAAGGACGGCGAGTCCACCCCGGACACGCAGGAGGAGTCGACGCCGTCCGTGCACGCTCCGAAGCTGGTGCGCAAGTCGACGATCGAGCCGGAGGAGCCGGAAAAGGCCGAAAAATCCGAAGAGCCCGAGAAGCCGGATATGGCGGCGCTGGTTGCGGATGTCAAACGCATCCGCGCCGAGCTGCACAGTTCGATCTTCGGGCAGGATAACGCTATCAACGTGTTTATTTCCGGTTATTTCCAGGCGCGTATGCTGTCCATGATGGATAAGAACCGCAAGCGTCCGAACGCCACCTTCCTGTTCGCCGGCCCTCCCGGCGTTGGTAAGACCTTCTTGGCGGAGAAAGCCGCCGAGGCACTCGGCCTGCCGTTTAAGCGCTTCGACATGAGTGAGTATTGCGAGAAAGAAGCGGCGGTGGAGTTCATCGGCAGCGATAAAGTATATAAAGACAGCGGTGAAGGCAACTTCACCTCGTTTGTCAATCAGTATCCCAAGTGCGTGGTGCTGTTCGACGAGATCGAGAAAGCGCACATAAGCATCATTCATCTGTTCCTGCAGATCCTTGATGCCGGCCGTATCCGCGACAGCAAGACCGACCGCGAGATCCCGTTGAAGGACGCGATCTTTATCTTCACCACCAACGCCGGTAAACAGTTGTATCAGGGCAGCGAGGATCTAGATCTTTCGACGATCTCGCGTAAGGTCATCATCGACGCGCTGGAAAAGGACGTTAACCCGTCGACGAATATTCCGTACTTTCCGAGTGCGATTTGCTCGCGCTTTGCCTCGGGTAACGTGGTGATGTTCAACCATATCGGTGTACATAACCTGCGCAATATTGCCAAGAAAGAAATTCAGAGAAACGCGAAAAACCTCAAAGAATCTATGGGCATCGACGTGCAGATGGATGAGCATACCTATACGGCGCTGTTGTTCTCCGAGGGTACGAAGGCGGATGCCAGAACGACCCGAAGCCGCGCGGAGGCGTTCTTTAACGACGAATTGTACGAGCTTCTTCGCTTGGTCTCGTCGAGCAAGGGCGCGCAGGCGGTTTCCGAGATCGAGAAGATCGAGGTCTGCGTCGATTTGGAGAATCTGCCCGACGGCATCGCGGATCTGTTCACGATGGGCGAGAACAGCCGTATTATGATGCTGGCAGACGAATCGACCGTTGCGCTTTGCCGCTCGAAAAAACCGACCTGCGATTTTATCGGTGTGCAGAGCAGCGAGCAGGCGATCAAAACGCTCAAGAATTCCGAGATCGATCTGATCATTCTCGACGTCAATTACGGCGCACCGCAAGGCGCGGCGGATAAACTCAACGTCGAGGATGTGATGACACCGGCGCGCGAGTTGTTGCAATTGTTGCGAGACAACCACGATGAGACGCCGGTCTATCTGCTGGAAAGTGCGGCGCACACGATCAACGAAGAAGAGAAGATCTCCTATCTGCGTCAAGGCGTGCGCGGCTTCATGTATCTGTCCGAAGGAGAGGACGATACGTTCCTTTCGTCCCTCGACGGTATCATCTCCGTTCTACACCAGCAGGAGAGCATGATCAAGCTCGCCCGTGAGAATAAACTGATTTCGTTTGAGACTTCACAGTCGATCTCGGATGACAATAAGACGGCGACCATCCAGCTGTTTGATTTCAAGACGGCTGTGGCGGTGGATGCGGAGGACAGCAAAAGCATCCTCAGCAGTGCGTCCCGACCCAATGTGCGTTTTGCGGATGTTATCGGCGCCGAGGACGCCAAAAAAGAACTGCAATACTTTGTGGAATACCTCAAAAACCCCAAAAAGTATCTCGGCACCGGCGTCAAGGCGCCCAAAGGCATTATTTTGCACGGCCCTCCCGGCACGGGTAAGACCATGCTTGCCAAGGCGATGGCCAGCGAGGCAGGTGTTACCTTTATTGCCGCGGAAGGAAACCAGTTTGTTAAGAAGTACGTAGGCGAAGGCTCCGAGGCGGTGCACGAGATATTCCGCAAGGCGCGCAAGTATGCGCCGGCGATCCTGTTCATTGACGAGATCGACGCGATCGCCAAGGAACGCAACGGTGGCGATGACAACGGCACCGAGCAGACGCTCACAGCGTTTCTCACCGAGATGGACGGCTTTAACAACAACACCTCCAAGCCGGTATTTGTCTTGGCGGCGACCAACTTTGATGTTGAGCCCGGTAGCAGCAAGAGCTTGGATCCGGCGCTCATGCGTCGCTTTGACCGACGCGTGTATATCGACCTGCCGAATATGCAGGAGCGCGTTCGCTTCCTGAAAATGAAGATCGACGCCAACCGAGCGTTGCAGATCTCTGACGAGAAGGTCAATAACATCGCCATGCGCGCCACGGGTATGAGTTTGGCGTCGCTGGATTCGGTGGTGGAGCTTGCGTTGCGTTCCGCCATCCGCGAGGGCAGCATCACGGTCACCGACGCTATCTTCGACGAGGCGTTTGAGACCTTTAACGGCGGTGAGGTCAAGAAGTGGGATGCCACTTTGCTTGAACGCGTGGCGCGCCACGAGGCAGGTCATGCGCTGATGTGCTGGCTGGGCGGTGACACGCCCTCGTATATCACCATCGTTGCACGCGGCGGTCACGGCGGATATGTCATGCCGACGCAGAACGAAGGAAAGGCGCTGTATACCAAAGAAGAGTTGCTCGCGCGCATCCGTACCTCCTTGGGCGGTCGCGCTGCGGAGGTCGTCTATTACGGTGAAAAGGACGGCCTTTCGACCGGTCCGAGCGGAGATCTTTCCTCTGCGACGAGTGTCGCGCAGAGCATCGTTTGCTCCTACGGTATGGACGATGAGTTCGGTTTGGCGGTGGTCGGCGACGTGCAGGCGATGAACGGCGCAATGAGCGTCGAGGTGCGTGCGGCGGTCAATAAGATCCTCAACGAGCAGCTCACGCGTACCATTGCACTCGTCACGGAAAACAAGGATAAGATCGACGCACTGGTCGCGGAGCTGATGGCGAAAAACCATTTGAACGGCGCGGAGATCGAACGCGTTTTTAACGGTACTGCCGAATAAACATTGACAGTTATGCATCGGATATACCGTGACGGTATATCCGATGCAAGAAGCCGCTATTCTGTATGGTAAGAGGGGATAGTATGTATTAACCAAAGCCTGTAAATGTCGATAATATCGCGTTGCCGCCGCACTTGACGGAGTTGGCAGAGCAGCTCGCCGAGGGGGTGCACGAACGATGGGCGGCACAGCGCATTGCAGACGGTTGGACTTACGGACCGACGCGTGACGATGAGAAGAAATCCACGCCGTGCTTGGTTGCGTATGCCGATCTTCCCGAAGAGGAGAAAGAATACGACCGTAACACTGCCCTGCATACGCTCAAACTGGTTATTTCTCTCGGCTATTCGATCGAGAAACCGCGATGATTAGGAGTGAAACGAATATGGTTACTTTGGAGCAATATGTTGACAGCTTTAAGATGAAACACGAATCGTTCCTTGCCGGTTGCGATTCCATTGAGGAGATGGGATTGTGGGATAAAGAGAAATTAGGTGAGATGGACGTTTTTTACTCGACGGATCTGGCGAGCGTGATTATCCGTCTCATTGCCGTCGACGGCAAGATCACGCCGCATGAGGTGGAATACCTCAATAAGACCTTTGCGTTCGATTACACTCTCGAGGAGCTCGAAGAGGTGTATGCGAATTGCTACGACGACATCGGTCAGGCGTTCGACGAGGCGTTTGAAAACGGCATTACACACATGCGTAAGATCAACGAGAAGTTAGCCGACGCCTATAAAGAACTGCTCTCGCTCGTGTGCGAGATCATTATCGCAAGCGACGGCGTTTTGACCACGGCGGAGATCGACGAGGTCAAGCGGCTCAAAGCTTTGTGCGACTGATTCATATTAACTGTGATAGGAGAGGATTCTTATGTTAGATAAACTCATTATTAACGCCACCATCATTGACGGCAGTGGTGCGCCGCGCAGAAACGGCAGCGTCGGCTTTAAGGACGGAAAAATTGTTATGGATCCCGTCGGTGTGCAGGCGGCCGAGGTCATCGACGCGAAGGGCCGCGTGGTGTGCCCCGGCTTTATCGATCCGCACTCGCACGGCGATCGCCTCATCGGTACCGAGGACGGCAGACTGTTTAAGACGGTGCAGGGCATCACCACCGAACTTGCCGGAAACTGCGGCTCGGCGTATGCGCCTGTTCCGGAGGAGCGCGCCGAGGAGTTCTACCAAGGCATCGGTTTCGCGCATCCGTTTGATGAGGTCAAGAAATGGTCGACCTTTGAAAAGTTCCTTGAGCGCGTGGATCAGATGAAGCTGTCCGCCAATGCTCGCTTTTATATGGGACACAACATTATCCGCCGTGCGGTGATGGGTACGGAAAATCGCTATGCCACTAAGGCGGAGATCGAGAATATGAAAGCGCTGCTGCGCGAGGGCATGCAGGCCGGAGCCGCCGGTATGAGTACGGGTCTTATTTACGTGCCGGGTTGCTATTGCGACGAGCAGGAGCCGATTGAGCTCGCCAAGGTCGTGGCGGAATATGACGGTATTTGCACCAGCCATCTGCGCAACGAATCCAACAAGGTTGTCGAGGCGACCGAGGAGTTTATCAACATTGCACGCAAGGCAGGTGTGCGTATCGACATCTCCCATCACAAGGTGCAGGGCGTCGACAACTGGGGCAAGCAGAAGACCACCCTCGAGATGATCCGCAAGGCCAACGAGGAGGAGGGATTGCACGTTACCTGCGATCTGTATCCGTATCCGCGCTCGATGAACGGCATTGTGTCGTGTATGCATCCGCGTCATCAGGCGGATGGTATTCCGGCGCTGGTTGCTCGCTTGGCGGATAAGGAGTACCGCAAAGAGCTCCGCGAGGAGATGACCGCATCCGAGATCACCTACGAGAACTTCTACCGCAATTCCGGCGGTTGGGAGGGCGTGTATATCGCCAACGCCAATGCCACCCCCGAGGCAGAGGGTCGCTTTTTGGCGGAATATGCCGCCTCGATCGGCAAGGATCCGTTCGACACCTATTTCGATCTGCTGATCGCCAACCGTTGCAATATGCAGGGTGTGTATTGCACGATGAGCGAGGACGATATGTGCGAGATCGCAAAGAGCCCGTATTGCGTCATCGGCACCGACGGCTGTACGAAGAGCTGGCAGGATAAGGGGCATCCCCGCGCCGCCGCAGCGTTCCCACAGGCGATCCAGACGTTCGTCAACGACAGAAAGATCTTCACCCTGGAAGAGATGATCTACAAGATGACAGGCTTGACCGCCGACCGTATGTTGGTGAAGAATAAAGGCCTGCTCAAAGACGGCTACGATGCCGACGTGCTCATTTTCGATTACGACAACATGCATATCCGCGCGACGTACGACGATCCCAACCAAAAGACAGAGGGTATCGATTACGTATTTGTCGGCGGCGAGTGTGTCTATCGCGACTTGGAGTTCACCGGCGTGTATTCCGGCAAGGCGGTTCGCTATCGTTAAAATATGGGTTTTTTCCTTGTTTTTGTGGGAATATTCCTGTTGTGATTTGCCGTGCACCGCCCTATAATGAAAGTAAATTGGGTATGCACGAAAAAGGAGTATACGTATGCAAACGATCAAAAATGCAGTAGACAAACATAGACAACTGATTCTTGACACCGAGCGTTACATATGGCAAAATCCCGAGACCGGTTACAAAGAATTTAAGACCTCCAAATATATGGAGGACACCTTTGAGAGCCTCGGCTACGACCTTGTCAGGGCGGAGGG
This sequence comes from Clostridia bacterium, assembly GCA_017398485.1. Classification (GTDB taxonomy): domain Bacteria; phylum Bacillota; class Clostridia; order Oscillospirales; family Acutalibacteraceae; genus UBA5905. The sequence goes on along the minus strand of JAFQFY010000023.1, from coordinate 11,545 downwards.
GATCACCGGCTTTTGCGCGGATATTGACACGGGCAAGGAAGGACCGACGCTGCTTATTCTCGGCGAGCTGGATTCCATTATTTGCCCTGCGCACAAGGATGCCGACCCCGTGACGGGCGCGGTGCACTCCTGCGGCCACAACGCGCAGTGTGCGGCGCTTGTCGGCGTTGCCGCCGCGCTCAAGGAGCCGGGCGTGCTGGATGGTCTGTGCGGTAAAATCCGTCTGTGCGCCGTTCCTGCGGAGGAATTGCTTGAAATCGAGTTCCGCATGGATTTGATGAAACAGGGCAAGATTAAATACTTCGGCGGTAAGACCGAGTTTATGCATCGTGGCTTCTTTGATGACGTGGATATTGCCTTCATGGTGCATACGTCCGTCAACTCGTTTGCCTCCACCTTGGGCTCGGTTGGCATTATCGCGAAGAATATCGTGTACAAAGGCAAAGCGTCCCACGCCGGCGGCTCGCCGCATCTCGGCAGAAATGCGCTGTATGCCGCTACCTGCGGTTTGAACGCCGTCAATGCCATTCGCGAGACCTTGCAGGAGCAGGACCTCATTCGTATCCACCCGATCATCACCCACGGCGGAGATATGGTCAATGCCATTCCCGAGACGGTCCGTCTGGAGAGCTATACCAGAGGCAGAACCTTTGACGGTATGGTCGCGGCGAACAAAAAGGTTAACCGTGCGCTGACGGGTGCTGCGCTGTCGCTCGGAACCAACATCGAGATCTTCGATATGCCCGGTTACGCCCCGCTGTTCAACAACGTGGATATGATCGGTCTTTCGAAGGAAGCGTTTGAGGCTTTGGATACGGGTTTGGAGTTTCACGAGAACGAGCGTGTCGGTACGGGCAGCACCGATATGGGCGATATTTCCAACGTGATGCCGGCACTGCACCCGTATTGTGGCGGTGCTCGGGGCACCAGCCACGGAAACGACTATGAGATCTTTGATCCTGAGATGGCTTGCGTTACGTGTGCCAAGTGGCAGCTCGCGATGGCGAAGAAGCTGCTCGAAAACGACGCCGTGCGAGCCAAAGAGATCATTGCAAACTACAAGGCGCCGTTTGCTTCTATCAAGGAATATTTGGCGTATATTGACAGCCTCAATGACAGCGGTGACCGCATCGCGTATAGCGAAGACGGCACGGCACAGGTGAGATTCGAATAAAATGCAGACAACAAAAGGGCTTCACGCATGTGAAGCCCTTTTCTTTTACGTATAATAAACAGCGATTACGGCAGGTGTTTGTGCTGTTTTTTATATGCGGTGGGTGATACGCCGACCTGTTGCTTGAATTTTCTGGAAAAATAGATATAATCGGTAAAGCCGCAATGCAGGGCGATCTCGCTGAGAGTAAAGGCGTGTTTATACGTGTCGATGAGCAAGATCGCATGGTTGATGCGCAGGGAGTTGAGGAAATCTGTCGGCGTTTTGCCGTAGATCTTTTTGAAGTGCGCGCGGATGTAATCCTCGGCATAGCCGCTTTCACGGAACAGAGAGACGATCGAGAGATCGCTGCTGTGAAATTGCTCGGATAGGGTGGTTGCCACGTGCCGGACGGCGAGCGTAAGGGAATCCTCTGAACGCGCGTTTTGCAGAATGAAATGTAACAGCGCGCGCACGAGCGAGTGTTGATAGTCGCCGGGATGGATGCGGTTGCGGTTGATCATGGACAACAGCGTGAGGGCTTCGTTATTCTCGTTGTCTCGCAACAAAATCGGCTCGGGAAAATGCAGAACACCCTCAAATTCCCCTCGCAGAGAATAGAAGCCAAATCCGTCTTGCGATGAGGATTCGTGCTCGGTATAGGGAGGCACGACGATAATATTGCCGGCAGCAAAGGACAGACTGCCCGATGAGGTGTGCATGACGCCTTTGCCGTCGGTATAATAGATGATCTCGTAGGTATCGTGTGAGTGCCTTTTAATGCTTAGTCTATGTTCCGGTTTAATTATTAAAATGTCTTTCATGCTATCACCAAGATTATTATAGCACTAATCTATCTTTTGTGCAAGTTTATTTCGTTATAAATATAGACCCTTGCGCCGCAAAGTAATACAATACTGATAAATAAAGCAAAATGAGGTGTTTTCTCTTGCTGTTTTCAAGAAAAGACTTGACCAAGCTATTGGTGCCGTTATTCTTTGAACAGGCGCTGACTATTGCTGTCGGTACGATCGACACGATCATGGTCGCGCAAGCCGGTGATGCGGCGGTATCCGGTGTGTCACTGGTCGACTCGGTTAATACGCTGTTTTTATATTTTATCGGCGCGATGACTACGGGCGGTGCCATCGTCCTTTCTCACGCCATCGGAGCCAAGGATGAAAGCACGATTCAAAATTCGAAAAAACAGCTGATGTGGTTGGCTACAATCGTGAGTGCTATATTTGCGGTGGTGACGATTGTATTCCGGAAAGGGCTGCTGTCGCTGATATTCGGCTCGGTGACCCCTGAAATTATGAAACACGCGCAGGACTATTTTTTGTATACCTCAATATCCCTTCCTTTTTTAGGCTTTCGCAATGCCATCGGCGCCAATTATCGCGCGTTCGGTAACACGAAGATTTCGCTTTATGTCTCTTTGATCACGAACCTCGTCAACGTTGCAGGTAACGCGTATCTCATTTTTGTGTTACATATGGGTGCCGCAGGCGCGGCGATCGCAACGCTTTTCTCTCGCATCGTTGGTGCGGCGGTCATGTATATCGCCTCCAATGGCAAGCAAAGCCCTGTTCGCGTGGAGAAGCTACTGCAATACAAACCCGATTGGCACCTCATTCGCCGTATGCTCGGGGTGGGAATTCCGAGTGGATTTGAAAACAGTGTATTCCAGCTCGGCAGAGTTATTACGCAAAGTTTGATTTCCACACTCGGTCCCGTCGCGATTGCAGCCAATGCGGCAGCCAACTCGTTGACCAAGTTGATGTATGTGCCGGGCGCGGCGGTGGGGCAGGCGATGACCACGGTCGTGGGTCAGTGCATGGGCGCAAACGAGAAAAAACAAGCGAAGAGTTATGCGATTCGCTTGGTAGGAGTGACGTATGCCGTATTAGCGGTGTTTTCCTTGACAACCGGTGTGTTTGCCGAGCCGTTGGTCGGCATGTTTAACCTAACACCGGAGTCAACGCGTGTAGCGGTCAATCTGATGATCTTCCATAATATTTGCGTTTCGATCCTTCACCCGATGGCGTTTACGTTGCCAAACTCCTTCCGCGCGGCAGGCGATGTGCGCTTTACGATGGTCTTCTCGATTCTTTCGATGCTTGCGTTGCGTGTCGGTTGCAGCTTCTTGTTTGCAAATACGCTCGGCTTTGGCGTCTATGGTGTATGGCTGGCAATGACCACTGACTGGTTGGCTCGCGCGATCATGTTTGGTATCCGTTACCTGTGCGGCACGTGGCTGACGAAAAAAGTGTAAAGACGCATAAACGAAAGAGGACTTCACATACGCGTGAAGTCCTCTTTTGGTTTATTTTATGCGAGCCGGTTTTTTCTTGGTTGCTTCGTGGTGGATGCGGTACAGTTCTTCCACGGCGAATCCCAGCTTGGTGATGACGTTTTGCTTGGTTGGGTAGCAATAGAACGAGTCCTTGTCTGTGGAAATGTCAAAGCAGTCAAAGGGCTTAATATAGCAATAATCGTATTCGACGTGCAGGCTGTTGTTTTCGATGGGGGTGCGTTGGATGCGATAGGGCGCGCCGTTATACTCGCCTTCGAGGATAAAGCCGTTTTCGGCATCGTGGGTGATCGTCGCTTTGCCGAGGTGCTCGAAGCGCCAGCAGCGTGGCAGGGAGTAGACGTCCACTTCGTCCTCAAAGGAATACTTGCCGCGCGCGATCTGCTCGCATACCTGCTGCCGTTCCCAGTTAAACCAGTCGGGAACATGCGAAAACTCGGTCTCTCCGTCGAGCGCGGTGAGCGTGCCGTCCTCGTTTAAGCTCCAGCGCTTGCCGCACGCGGTGCAGTAAAGTTCGGTGCCCTCCGACGCCATCTTGGATTCTGTCAAGCAGTGGGGACACTGATACAGTACCTTGTGTAGGCCTTCCGCGCGGAACGGCTCGGTGATGCGGATGCCGTTTTCCTTTTGATAGCGGTATTCGTCATAGACGAATGCCTCTTTGATGGCGGCGTTGATCTCGTCGGCGGACATGGTTTTGACCTGCTCGGCGGTGAGGATCTGTGTCATGGTCATTTTCAGCGGCACCTTGCGCGGCTTGCGGAAGTTCCAGAAGGGGGTGAGCAGGTGGTTGCCGTGGTGTTTGATGACCACGACCGGCACCTTGTTCATCTTCACCAGTTTGCCGAGCGCATCGGGCAGATAGGCGGTGGTGCCGCAGGGTGTGTAGCGCGCTTCGGGATACATGCTGAGAATGTCGCCGCGCTTTAACACGCGGTTGATAGACTTGACGAGGTGCAGATCGGTGGTGAATTTACGCGTGCCGATCGAGCCGATAAGCTCCATCAGCCATGGGCGGCGATAATAGCCGTCGATGCTCACGACGTTGTTGACGCGGTGGGGGAAGGTCGCCATGGCGGCGATCTCAAAGTCGATGAAATATTGGTGGTTGCTCAGCAGCATGTACGGCGGCTTGACGCCCTCCATATTGATCTTCTCGATGGTGTACTTTTTGCCGATAAGCATGATCTTGGACAACAGCCAGATGAGCCATACGATGATGAGGGGTTGGCGAATGGGATATTTTGCGGTTTTGTAGTATCGCTTATTTTTATAATTCACTTCCATGGTCAAAACTCCTCTCTAATCTATTTATTTTACCAAAGAATTGTCGAATAAGCAAGAAAAATTCTTTTCCAGAAAACTTGTAATCTGCGATAATACTCGGTATAATACAATTGAGGTGATACCGTGACGGCATTGTATATTACCCTCGGCGTGATCGTCGGGATTATTGCGTTTGTGCTGTTGGCGAGCTTGGCGTGCTTTATTCTGACGTTTTATTCTTTGCGCAGGTCGCCTAAGGAAGAATATCCCATTCCGCCCGGCAAGATCTACGAGCCGCATCGTGAGACGATGGTCGCGTGGATCAAAGAGGCGCGCCGGATGCCGCACGACGATGTGTGCATCAAATCGTTTGACGGACTGACGCTGTGCGGCCAATATTACGAGGGTGCGCCCGACGCGCCGATCGAGATCATGTTTCCCGGCTATCGCGGCATCGCGGAGCGTGACCTGTGCGGCGGTGTGCAACGCGCGTTTGCTCTGCACCATAACGTGCTCGTCGTCAACCAGCGTGCCAACGACAACAGCGAGGGACACGTCATCACCTTTGGCGTGCGCGAGCATCGTGACTGCCTGTCGTGGATCGACTATGTTCTTGAACGCTTCGGTGAGGACGTGAATATTATCCTCGCCGGCGTGTCGATGGGCGCGGCGACGGTGATGATGGCGGGCGGCACCGATCTGCCGCCGCAGGTGGTCGGCATCGTTGCAGATTGCGGCTATACCAGTGCCGAAGATATTATCAAGAAGGTTATCGCCGAGTTGAAACTGCCGTCGGATCTGCTGTACCCGTTCGTGCGTCTGGGCGGTTTGATCTACGGCGGTTTTGATGTGGGAAAAGCGTCGCCCATCGAGGCGATGAAACGGTGCCGCGTGCCGGTGTTTTTCGCTCACGGCGATGCAGACGCTTATGTGCCGTATGAGATGAGCTTGCGCAACTATGACGCCTGCGCGGCGAAAAAGAGTCTGTTTACCGTGTCGGGCGCAGGGCATGGCTTGAGCTATATTATTGATTCGGACGGCTATGTCAAGGCGCTGTATGATATCTTCCCCGATTACTCCGTTATCAAGGGTAAAGAGTGAATGACAAAACTTTGGCAAAAAACTGTTGACAAAGAGAGAAGTATGTATTAAAATACAAACAACAGATAGAGGTGCGCTGGATCATCAGTATGCGTTCTTGGACTCGCCTGCCACGGCGGAGAGCGCGGAAAGGGGTCGGCGCCGAAGGCGATGCTCGGCAAGCATCGTTCTGGCAGACGGGATTAACAGCTTGTCTGTTGTCGCAGAGATGCGGAGAGCTATTCTGGTGTATACCCACGCGGTGTTTTTCCGCGCATATGGTGTAACGACATGATAGCTCTCATTTGGGAGCTATCATTTTTCTTTGAAAGGGAGTTTAATTATGAAGAACACAGTATTTAGCGGCGCGGCAACCGCGATCGTCACCCCTATGACCGCCACGGGCGAGGTAGACTACGAGGCGTTCGGCCGTCTTATTGATTGGCAGATCGCCGAGGGTATCGACGCAATCGTTGCCACCGGCACGACGGGCGAGGCATCCACCCTCACCGACGAGGAGCACAAGGAAGTTCTGCGCTTCGCGGTAGAGCGCGTGGCAGGACGCGTGCCGCTGATCGCCGGTACCGGCTCGAACGATACCGCCTATGCGATCGACCTGACCAAGTACGCCTGTGAGATCGGCGCGGATGCGATGCTCGTGTGTACGCCGTATTATAACAAGGCGACCCAGGGCGGTCTGATTCAGTCTTTCACCGCGATCGCAGACGTGTCGACTAAGCCCGTGATCCTGTATAACGTGCCGTCGCGTACCGGCTGCAATATTACGCCTGCGACCTGCGCCAAACTCGCGGAGCATCCCAATATCGTGGCGATCAAGGAGGCCAGCGGCAACATTTCCCAGGTCGCGCAGATCGCGAAGCTCGCCGGTGATAAGCTGGATATCTATTCCGGCAACGACGACCAGATCGTGCCCGTGATGTCGCTCGGCGGCAAGGGCGTCATTTCGGTGCTTTCTAACCTGTTGCCGGCCGAGACCTCGGCTATGTGCCACAAGTACCTCGACGGTGATATGCAGGGTAGCCTGGATATGCAGTTAAAATATCTCGACTTGGTGGATGCGCTGTTCTGTGAGGTCAACCCCATTCCGGCGAAGGCCGCGATGGCGCGCATGGGCTACGGCGAAAACGTTCTGCGTCTGCCGCTGACCCCGATGGAGGCGGCACACGAGGAGGTCTTGCTTGCCTGCATGCGCGAAGTGGGCATTAACGTATAAGTAAGGATAGGTAGTTTTCTATGAACCCCAATTCGATTTGTTCCAACTTATCGGTGGCGGCGGACGGCAGGACATTGCTGTTTGCCGGTCACAGCGCTACGCAGTTGGTGGAAAAATACGGCTCGGGACTGTATGTGATGGACGAAGCGCGTATACGCAAAAATGCGCGCGTATACGTTGATGCCATGCGCGAATTTTTCGGTGAGGGCTCGTGTCCTCTGTTCGCTTCCAAGGCGTGCAGTTTTACGCGCATGTACAAGATCGTCGAGCAAGAGGGTATGGGCGTGGACGTGGTGTCCTGCGGTGAATTGTATACCGCCAAGAACGCCGGCTTTCCGATGGAGAAGATCTATTTCCACGGCAACCTGAAAACCGATGAAGACCTGCGCTACGCCATTGGGTGCGGCGTCGGCTGTATCATCGCCGATTGTCGCGAGGAGGTCGACGCGATCGACCGCATTGCCGAAGAACTGGGCGTGCGTCAGCGTATGATGCTTCGCCTCACACCCGGCGTGGATCCGCACACCTACGAGGCGGTTGCCACAGGCAAAGTAGATTGCAAGTTCGGCTTCGCCATCGAAAACGGAATGGCGCTGGAAATCTTCCTGCATACGCTCAAAAAAGAACACGTCGACCTGTGCGGCTTCCATTGCCATGTCGGTTCAATGGTGTTCGATTCCGATGTGTATATCCGCACTGCGCAGATCATGCTGGATTTTATCGCGCAGGTACATACGGACTACGGATTCGTTACGCGCGAATTGGATATCGGCGGCGGTTACGGTGTGCGCTACCTCGCGGATGATCCGACCATCGACATCCGCGCGAATATTGCGCAGGTGGCAGATGAGATGAAGCGCATGACCGCCGAGAGAAACATCCCGATGCCGCTGGTGCATATGGAGCCGGGTCGCAGTATCGTGGCGGACGCCGGTGTGACGCTGTACACCGTCGGAGCGGTCAAGACCATCCCCGGCTACAAGACTTATGTGTGCGTGGACGGCGGCATGGGAGATAACCCTCGTTATGCGCTGTATCGTTCGCCGTATACCGTGGTTGCGGCGGATAAGCTTCACGAGGAATGCGATATGCTGTGTGATCTGGCGGGCCGTTGCTGTGAGAGCGGTGACGTCCTGCAGGAGGGTATTTACCTGCCGCATTCGCTCGAACGCGGTGATCTCGTTGCCGTGCTGACGACGGGCGCGTACAACTATTCCATGGCGTCCAACTATAATCGCTATCCGCGTTTTCCCGTCATCATGGTGGATGGGGAGAACGACTACGTGGCGGTGCGCCGCGAGAGTTTCGCGGATATCGTGCTTAACGATCAGTAATCAAAAAGTCCGACGGCATCGCCGTCGGACTTTTTTCTTGCGAACGCAGGGTGCTTGTGGTACAATAGAACTATACTTTTTCGGGAGGCTTGCTATGAGATCGCGCATCACACAAGATCTGTATACCGCCCACGGAGAGGCTTTGCATAATGCGCCCGACGTTGTCCCGTGGGACGAATATCCGCGGCCGCAGTTGCGCCGCGACTCGTTCGTGTGTCTTAACGGGTGGTGGGATTTTGCCGTCACCGACAGCGATACGCCGCCGTGCGACTATCCTGAACGCATCCGTGTGCCGTTTTCGCCCGAGAGTCTGCTGTCGGGGGTGCATCGCGTGCCGCCCGAGGATGCGCGGCTGTATTATCGCCGCGATTTCGCACTGCCGACGGATTTTAACCGTGGCCGCGTGCTGTTGCATGTCGGTGCCGCTGACCAGATCGCGACGGTGTGGGTCAACGGTGTCGAGGTCGCCGCGCACGAGGGCGGCTACATGCCGTTCTTTGCGGATATCACCGACGTCTTGCAGGCGGAGAATACGATCGTCGTGTGTGTTGTCGATTATTTGGAGGATCATGTGTTGCCGTACGGCAAGCAGTGCCGCAAACGAGGCGGTATGTGGTACACGCCGACGTCGGGTCTGTGGCAGACCGTGTGGCTTGAGAGCGTGCCGCAGGAATATATCAGCGCCATGCGAATCGACACCTCCGCCGCCGCGGCACGCATCGAGGTCAGCGGTGTACGCGATGGCTCGGTGTGCGTGAATACGCCCGAGGGCGTACGCACCTACGCGCTCAAAGACGGTGTGGCCGAGGTCGTGCCTGACGAGCCGCGATTGTGGTCGCCCGATGACCCGTATCTTTACACCTTTACCGTCACGGCAGGGGAGGACACGGTCGAATCGTATTTTGCCTTGCGCACGATAGAGGCGCGTGAGGTGGACGGCATACCGCGCCTCTGTCTCAACGGCAAGCCGATCTTCCTACATGCACTGCTCGACCAGGGGTATTGGAGCGACGGGCTGTTCTTGCCGGCAGAGCCGCAGGGCTTTGACGAGGACGTGAAGCTCGCTTCGTCGCTCGGCTTCAACACCCTGCGCAAGCACATTAAGATCGAGCCGGAGCAGTTCTACTGCGCCTGCGACCGCATGGGAATGTTGGTGTGGCAAGATATGGTGAATAACGGCGATTACAGTTTTCTTCGTGACACCGCGTTGCCGACGTTTGGACTCAAAAAGTTGGACGACCGCCGCCTTCACCGCGATGCCGCCACGCGCCGCGCGTTCGAACAGGCGATGGAACAGACGGTGGCGCATCTGCACAACCACCCCTGCATCGTCGGCTGGACCATTTTCAACGAGGGTTGGGGACAGTTTGACTCGACGCGTATGTACCATCGTCTGCGCGAAATTGACTCGTCGCGCGTCATCGACGCCGCGTCCGGCTGGTTTGTCGGCGGTGAGAGCGATCTTGTGAGCGAGCACGTATATTTTAAGCCGGTACGATTTAAAGCGGCGTCCAAGCCGACCTTTCTGTCGGAATTCGGCGGTTATGTGTATAAGCTCAAGGAGCATTCCTTTGACCCGAACAATACCTATGGTTATCGCTTCTTCACCGAGCAAGCCGCGTTTGAGAATGCGCTTGTGCGTCTGTATGAGGATGAGATCGTTCCCATCGTGTCCAAAGGTCTGTGCGGCGCGGTGTATACCCAGTTGGCAGACATTGAGGACGAAACGAACGGTCTTGTCACCTATGATCGCCGCGTGATTAAGGTGGACGCCGCGCGTATGAAAAAAATTGCCGACGCGTTATATCGCGAGATCGGATAAAAGAAACAGCCGCAGACACCCTTTGTGTCTGCGGCTTTGCTTATTCCGTGGGTGGATCCTCCTCGGTATAGAGGGTAATACCGTTGTCTGCCAGCAGTGCGGCGGTTATCCCACGCCCGGCGATGCAGTGTCCCGTGTGAGTGCCGTCGTAGATACGTGTCACGCCACAGCTAGGGCTGCCGTTTTTGAGAATTGCGCCGTAAAGCCCTTTGGCTTTACACATCTCCAAGGCTTGCTGCGCACCGTTTTCGAACGCTTCGGTCTGATCTTCACCGCACGCGTTGATAACCGCGCGTGTGCCGTCTGTTGCCGTGACGATCTCGCAGGGTATGCGCGGTGTCGGCAGACCGCCGGCACATTCCGCACAAAAGGGGACGGCGATCCCCTCGTCGACCAGACGCCGCAGGGTGGGGAAGTCGAAGCTGCCGCCGTCATAGCGGCATCGGATACCGCACAGGCATGCGCTGATGAGATACTTCGGTTTGTTCATATCAAAAATAGCGCACGAGCGAAATGACCTTACCGAGGATGGTGACTTCCTTGACGATGATCGGTTCGAAATCGTCGTTTTCGGGTTGCAGGCGAATATGGTCGTTTCCGATGAAGATGCGTTTGACCGTTGCTTCGTCGCCGATGAGAGCAACTACCACATCGCCGTTCTGCGCGGTGTTACAACGGCGCACGATGACGACGTCGTTGTCAAGGATGCCGGCATTGATCATACTCTTGCCGGACACGCGCAGGGCGAACAGCTCGCCGGCAGGATATTGACTGCCGCCCGAGAAGGGGACGTAGTCCTCCACCTCTTCAACCGCGAGGATCGGCATGCCGGCGGTGACGCGGCCGAGCAACGGCACGCGCGTCACGCTCTCACCGGGAAGACGGATAGCGCGGTTAAGACCGCTGCGGCGCGAGATATAGCCTTCGTCCTCCAAACGCTTAAGATACGCGTGCACGGTTGAGGTCGAACGAATACCGGTCGCATCGCAGATCTCGCGCACAGACGGCGGAATATCGTCCTGTAAGCGCTCTTTAACGAACGCCAGCACCTTTTGTTGTTTTTCGTTAAGCGGTTTCATGAAACCAGCCTCCTGTCAATGTATTGGGCGTATTTCTCCCATCGAACATTCGTTTCCTTCACCAGTATAGCACACCTTTTTTAAAAAATCAAACATTTGTTTGGTATTTTTTGAAAATTTTTTATTGGTAGTGTTTGTGTGTTCATATTTTTCTTTCGATTTATTCATTTCTTCTTCATAGAATGGACAAATTCGTTCGGTATACTGTAGTTGTACTCGGGAGAACACGATGGAGCCGCACCGGAGTGTTCTCGTACAAGCCG
>JAFQFY010000022.1 GCA_017398485.1 Clostridia bacterium | reverse complement strand
GCCAAACAAGACACATACACATACCTACGCCAAGCACCAAAGCGGCAATGACAGCGTAAATAGTACGGAACAGATTTTTACCACTTATTTTCGGCAGTTTTTTGTTTTCCATCTTGCACCAGACAAGTGCTGTGATAATGCTAAGCACGATACCGATAGCGCCGAAAATGATGCCTTCTGTGAAGGCGTTCCATTCCGGCAGAAGCGCCATACACATACCGAGTGCGAAAAGCACCCCACTTACAGTTCCCATAATGAGTGCAACAAAACTACTCTTTTTCATTTTAAAATCTCCTTTCATTATTCCAACACTTGTGTTTTTATTGCATTTATAGTATAATATTTTTGCCAAAGCAAAACAATCAACAATTAAACGACAAGTGTTGGAATAATGGAGAGTTATTATGAATGTAAAGAACAACAAGCGGCGCAGAGAGTCACAAGAGAAGATCGAAAAGGCGTTTATAGAGCTACTGCAAACCCGTGATATCAAAGAAATAACCGTTTCGGATATTGTCAAAAATACGGGACTCAACCGAAGTACTTTTTATGCCAATTATATTGATATATTTGACCTTGCCGATAAAACGAGACAAAAACTCGAAAATGAGTTCAGCGATCTGTTTGCCGATTATGATTATTTTAATGAACATACCGGTGCATTAAAGATGTTTACTCATATTAAAGAAAACCAAATTTTCTATAAGACATATTTTAAGCTTTGTTATGACGACAAACACCTTGTTTCGATATATGATACAAGGCGAGCCGAAAAGGAACATATTGATAGTAATATCAAGTATCATATTGAATTTTTCAGAAATGGTCTAAATGCTATTATCAAGTTATGGCTTGCAAATGGCTGTCAAGAATCTCCCGAAGAAATGGCAGAGGTGCTAAAGTCAGAATATCGAGGAAGATAAATTTCGTAAAACAAAGTGGCATCTAAATGGTTCGTAACAACCAAAACAATGAGCATCGCCTACGGGCGGTGCTTTTTGTTTTGGCGAGAATGGGTAGTAAGCAGAAACGCAAATGATTTTTCGTCGCATGAGCGTTTTCAATTTCCCCTTGCCAAATACAACTTTTTCCTATATAATAAAAGAGATAAATAAAAAGGAGGGTTTCTTATGAAACGCATTTTCGCTGTTCTTCTGGCGCTCGCCATGGTTGCCTCTCTGGCAGCTTGCGGCGGCGGCACCACCACCATGACCATGGGCACCGGCAGCCCGACGGGCACCTACTACGCCTACGGCGGTATCATCAGCCAATACATCACCAACAACGCCGGCGTCACCGCCAACCACGTATCCACCGGCGGTTCCAAGGACAACATCCAGGGCATCGACCGCGGTGACTACCAGCTCGGCACGGTCCAGTCGGACGTTATGCACTATGCCTGGAACGGTACCCGTTCGTTCGAGACGGACGGCAAGATCGAGTCCTTCCGCACCGTGGCAGGTCTGTACGCGGAAGCGGTGCAGCTCGTCACCGTCACTGACGACATTAAGACGGTCGCGGATCTGAAAGGCAAGAAGGTCTCCATCGGCGCACCCGGCTCCGGCGTGTACTTCAACGCCATCGACGTGCTCTCCGCCGCCGGTCTGTCCGAGGAAGACATCAAGCCCCAGTTCCAGAACTTTGACGAAAGCGCCGACGCACTGAAAAACGGCCAGATCGACGCTGCATTCATCGTCGCCGGCGCGCCGACGCCTGCTATCACCGAGCTTTCGATGACCAACGCGAAAACGCGCATCGTTCCCATCGACGGCGACATCGCCGCTAAGCTCATGCAGGACAACACCTTCTATTCGGTGTATAAGATCCCTGCAAACACCTACAAGAACCAGGCCGAAGACGTTCTGACCGTCACCGTCAAGGCGACTCTGATCGTCAGTGCCGACGCGAGCGAGGACGACGTTTACAACCTGACCGCCGCGATCTTCGACAACATGGAGGCTATCTCCAAGGAGCACGCCAAGGGCGCTGAACTCAGCTTGGAGAACGCCACGAGCGGTCTCACCGTTCCCTTCCACGCAGGCGCTGCTAAATATTTCAAGGAAAAGAACATTACCGTTGCGGTCGAATAATTCAACCAAACGCTGATTCTCCGGAAATACAATAGCTGCGACAAAGAACCGTCGCAGCTATTGTCATTTTTATCGAAAGGTAGGGGATTTTTTGTTTTCCTTTAAAAAGAAAACCGTCGCATCCGATGAACCTATGGACTTGGATGCCGTTATGAAAAAATTCGACAGAGAATCCAATACCCGCGTATGGGAAGGAACGCCGAAAATCATCGTCAACTGTATTTTAGCGGCGTTTTCTCTGTTTTGTATTTACGTCACGTTTTTCGCCACCTGGCTGGACTCCATCCGCCTGTCCAGCTTCGTAGGCAGCATCGTTTTCATCGGCTTTTTGGTCTACCCTGCCAAAAAGGGTATGCAAAAAGTCAATTACATGCCGTGGTATGACATCGTGTTGATGCTCGTCGGCTCGGGATGCTTTTTCTTCCACACCTTCAACGCCATGACCATTATCCAACAGGGCAGCCGTTTTGAACTGTATCAGATCATCATCGGCGTGGTCGGCATCCTGTGCTTATTGGAGCTTTGCCGCCGTTGCGTCGGTATCCCGATCATCATCGTGGCGGCCGTGTTTATCGTCTACGCGCTCGGCTGGGGTCTTACCAACCCGGACATGTGGCGTCGCACCGAAGGCTTGGTAGGTAAGCTGTTCTACACCACCACCTCCGGCATTCTGTCGACGCCCATCAACACCTGCTCGAAGTATATTGCGATCTTCATTATCTTCGGCGCGTTCCTGGAACGCACGGGCATCGCAGACTTCTTCATTAAGATCGCCAACTCCATCGTCGGCGGCTTTTCGGGCGGTCCTGCCAAGGTCGCCGTCGTCGCCAGCGCGTTGGAAGGCATGGTATCCGGCTCCTCCGTCGCCAACACGGTCGGCTCCGGCTCGGTCACCATTCCGCTGATGAAGCGCACCGGCTACAAACCCGAGTTCGCCGCCGCGGCGGAAGCATCGGCGTCGACCGGTGGGCAGATCATGCCGCCGATCATGGGCGCCGCCGCGTTCCTGATGGCGGAGAACATCGGCGTGTCGTACAGCAACATTGTCGTGCGTGCGATCCTTCCGGCTTGTCTGTACTTCCTCGGCGTGTTCATCGCCGTGCACCTGGAAGCGAAAAAAGAGGGGCTCAAAGGTCTCTCCCGTGAGGAGCTGCCCCGTTTCCTGCCGCTGTTAAAACAGTCGTATCTGCTGCTTCCGCTCATTCTGCTCATCGCCTTGGTCGGCTCCGGCACCCGTTCGATCGCGTACGCTGCCGCCATCGCCATCATCGCCGCCATCGTGGTCGGTTTATTTAACAAAGAAAACCGCATCACGCCCAAGCGTATTTGGGAGGCGTTAGCGGCAGGCGGTCAGGGTATGATCACCGTCGCCGTTGCGTGCGGCGTCGCCGGCATCATCGCAGGCACCATCACCATGACGGGCCTTGCGAACATGCTCATCAACGGCATCTTGGCGCTGGCGGGCAACCACGTCATTATCGCCCTGTTCCTGACCATGCTCACCTGCATCGTGCTCGGCATGGGCGTTCCCACCACCGCCAACTACTGCATTATGGCCGCCACCTGCGCTCCCATTCTCATCAAGATGGGCGTGCCCGATCTCGCGGCGCACTTCTTCGTGTTCTATTTCGGCATCGTGGCCGATCTGACCCCTCCCGTCGCCCTCGCGGCCTACGCAGGCGCGGCGATCGCGCAGGCCAACCCGATGAAGACGGCGTTCACCTCCACCAAGCTGGCGATCGGCGCCTTCATCGTCCCGTACGTGTTCGCCCTTAATCCGGCGATGCTGTTTATCGACACGACGGTGTGGGAGGTCATCCTCATCTGCATCACCTCGTGCGTCGGCATCTTCGCCGTGTCGGCATCGCTCGAAGGCTTCTTCCTGCACAAGATGCACTGGGTCGAGCGCATTGTCTGCGTCGTCGGCGGTCTGTTGCTCATCTATCCCGGTGTCGTCACCGATCTTATCGGTGTGGCGCTGGTCGGTTGCATACTGATCGTCCAGTGGCTGACCAAGAAAAAAGCAACCCCGAGCCTCGCTGAATAAACGGCAAAAACAAAGCACCCGATTCCGTTGGGAATCGGGTGCTATTTTTCTTTTCTGCCGATAAAATAATCCGCGGATACGTTGTAAAAATCACACAGCTTGATCAGATCTTCGATCTTTAACTCCGCACGACCCGTTTCAATGTGATTATATCCTTGTTGTGACTTGTTGATGATCTTGGCTATCTGCGCCTGCGTCATATCGCGGTCTTCCCTCAGCGCTCGCATTCTCTCACGATAATCCATCGTCCTCACCTCTTAATTACAATACCATACTCATAATTTGAGTATTGACATTTACTCAATATTTGAGTATAATCATCTTGTTCGAAATCTGTCGAACAAATAAAAGGAGGGTTTGTTTCATGAAAAAAGTTTTATTGTTGGTTTTGACGCTTTGCTTGGTCGTTTGTATGGTGGGCTGTTCCGGAGGAACCGACAAACTGTCGACATTCTACGAAAAAGTATCGGAAAGCCAAGAACTGTTGGATGCCGTTGCCGATGATATTTATTCGAATTGGCACGGAGCTATCTATAATGATGAATTTAATGAGGATATCGACCTAGCCATCTGGTCAGCGCAGCTGGATCACTCCGAAGATTTGGAAACGATCGAATCGTTAGATGGTGAAATTGCAGAACTGTTCAAAGAGGTAAAAGAGGATAAAGAAAACGGAGCGTTGGTAAAAGAGATCATGTCTGCATACAGCGCTTATTATGAATTTGTAGTAAATGTCAGCGGTTCTTTTAACTCCTTCTCCGCAGAAAAAGAGACTCTCAAAAAAGAACTCGCCAGCTTACTTAAAGAATTGTCTTACGAACTGTAATATGTTGACGCTTCTTTGCACCCGATTCCCAACGAAATCGGGTGCTTTTCTTTCACGCGCGCGGCGTGCCTCTTGACTTTTATCGCTTTAAAGCATATACTCATATCATTGAGAAGAGGTGTAAATTCATGGACAACAAAGTGTTATTCGGCATTATGTGCATCATCTTCAACAGCTACGGCGTGCCTTGCTTCATGCAGGGTCAGGTGAAGACCGGCATTCTGCGCATCGTTCTCGGCGTTGTTACCTGCGGTGTTATCGGTGTCATCAATGTTATCAAAGGCATCATCCTGGGCATCCAGGTTCTCAACATGAGCGACGAGGAATACGAAGCGAAGAAGGGCACCATCACCAGCGGTATCCCCGCGTAATATGCGCCCGTGCCATATGAATCCGTTTCGCGAGAAGCTGACCATATCCAACCCGAAGGAAAAGCTCATCGCCACCGCGGCCGTTGCGGCCGTCATCGCGGCGATGTACATACTGGATCTGCCCTGTCTCTTCATGGGTCTGTTCGACATTCCGTGCCCGGGGTGCGGCATAACACGTGCGTATATCGCGCTGTTTCACTTGGACTTCGCAGCGGCGTTTGCGCACAACCCGATGTTCTGGGCGGTGCCGATTCTATACGTGTCTTATCTGTTCGACGACAAACTTTTCAAAGCAAGATGGGCGAACGCTCTGCTGCTGACCTTGCTGTACGGCGGACTCTTTGCCGCGTGGGTATACAAATTGATCGCGCTATAACGGTTCACAAGCAAACAAAAACTGCTCCGTGCATTGGCATGGAGCAGTTTTTAATTTTGTTTTAATAAGCGCCTTTCCCCTTGTCTTACCATCGTGTCTATGGTAAAATAAATACGATCATATAAAGCAGGTGAACGATTTTGAGACAATTGTGGGCAAAAATACGCGAAGCATTGGTGTCGGCGTTGCCGATCACCCTGCTCGTTTATCTGATGGCGCTGCTTCCCTCCTTCTCCTTCACGTCGACGGAGATGGTCGCGTTTACGGTGAGCGCCGTCCTGCTGGTGATGGGCATCGGTCTGTTTAACCTCGGCGCCGACATCGCCATGACCCCGATGGGCGTCCAGGTCGGCTCCGGTCTGTCACGGCAAAAATCCATCGTTCTCCTGCTCGCGGTCAGTTTTGTGCTCGGCATGCTCATCACCATCGCCGAGCCTGATCTGCAGGTCCTTGCCAACCAGGTCGGCTCCGTCATGAACGGGAAACTGCTGATATACGCGGTCGGTGTCGGCGTCGGCGGCTTTTTGGTAGTGGCGATACTGCGCATCATCTTCAAGCGCCGCCTTGCCAAGGTGCTGATGCTGTTCTATATGCTGCTGTTCTCGTTGGCACTGCTGCTCGCGGTCAACGGCAACCTGCCGCTGCTGCCGATGGCGTTCGACTCCGGCGGCGTGACCACCGGTCCCATCACCGTGCCGTTTATTATGGCGCTCGGCGTCGGTATCTCCCACGTGCTCAGTGACCGCCGCAGTCAGGAAGACAGCTTCGGTCTGGTCGCACTGTCCTCCGTCGGTCCAATCCTCGCAGTGCTGATGCTCGGCATCTTCGCCGACAAGGACCTCTCCTACACCGTCAATTACAGCGCGGTGGAGCAAAACGTGCTCGCCGCCTATCTCAACAACGCGGCGCACGTCGCCAAAGAGGTCGGCGTTGCGCTGGGACTCATCGTCGTGTTCTTCCTGCTGTGTCAGGCGTTCTTCCTTAAACTCCCGAAGCGCCAACTGTTGCGCATCGGCGTCGGCGTCGTGTTCACCTATCTCGGTCTGGTGCTGTTCCTGACGAGCGTCAATGTCGGCTATATGCCCATCGGCTACAAGCTCGGCACCCAGCTCTCCTCGACTCACCCGACTCTGCTCGTCGGCATCGGTCTGGTGATGGGCGTGCTGGTGGTCATGGCGGAGCCTGCCATCCACGTGCTCAACGCGCAAGTCGAGGAGATCACCGGCGGCTACGTCAGCAAAAAGTCCATGATGCTCGGTCTGTGCACCGGTGTCGGCGCGGCGATCGCGTTGAGCGTCGTGCGCATCATCTTTGACTTTTCGCTGGTCTATTATATTATCCCCGGCTATTTCATCTCTCTGGCACTATCGCTGTTCGTGCCGCCCGTCTACACCGCCATCGCGTTTGACTCGGGCGGTGTGGCGAGCGGTCCGATGACCTCCGGCTTCATCCTGCCGTTCGCCATCGGCGTATGTGCCGCCTTGCAGGGCGAAAACGCGGTGCTGGGCAACGGCTTCGGCGTGGTGGCGATGGTCGCCATGGCGCCGCTCATCACCATCCAACTGCTCGGCTTCAAGGCGATCGTTTCCAACAAGATCAAGGAAAAGCGCGCCATGCGGCGCATCCTGCAAGCCGACGACGAGCAAATTATCAACTTTATGTGAGGTGACGGATCATGGCCAACACCATCAACGAAACAGCTATCAAAAAGTTAAAATTGATCATTACCGTCGTTGACCGTGCCAAAGGCGAATTCTATCTGGACATTCTCAGCCAGTTTGACGTCAACTTTCAGATGGTCACCGGCGGCAAGGGTACCGCCACCTCCGAGATCATCGACATGCTCGGTCTCAACAGCGAAAAGGCGGTCATCCTCAGCGTCGCGCGCGAGGATAAGGTTGCACCGATCATCAAATGCTTGGAGGACAAATTCAACACCATCCGCAACGGCAAGGGCGTCACCTTCGCCGTGCCGCTGTCGGGAGTCATCGGTGTGAATATGTATCAGTTCCTGAGCAACAACAAACTCGGCAGGGAGGATTAACCATGACGAAGAATAAACACGAAGTGATCTTTGCCATCGTCAACGCAGGCTACGCGGAGGACGCCATGCGCGTCGCACGCGAAGAAGGCGCGCGCGGCGGCACCATTCTCAACGGGCGCGGCGTCGCCAACGAAAAAGAGGCCGCGTTCTTCGGCATCACCATCCACGCGGAAAAAGAACTGCTCATGCTCGTGGTGGAGAAGGAGATCCGCGATCGCGTCCTGCATGCGCTGTATAAACAGATGGGTATGCAACAAAAAGCGCAGGGCATCGTCTTCTCCCTGCCCGTGTCCGAGGCGGCAGGTCTGCTCGCCAAGGAATCAGAGGATAAAAAGGAACAATAAAAAGCGCCCTGTGCATCTGCACAGGGCGCTTTTGGTTGCAATATCAGCCGACCTCGTTCTCGTCCATGAACTTGAGGATGTCCGCCATCGGCTTGATGCCGGCGGAGGCGCCGACCTTCATGATGCAGTGGGTGCCGACGGCGTTGGCGAACTTCGCCGCGCGGTCGAAATCCCAGTCTTGCGCCAAACCGGCAAGGAAGCCGGCACAGAACGAGTCGCCGGCGCCGGTGGTATCCACCGGCTTAATGCTGCGATAGGTGGGGCAAATCCTGCCCTCTTCGCCCTGCGGCTGAATGTATGCGCCGTCCGCGCCGAGCTTGATGATCATGTTCTTGACGCCACGCGCAAAGAAGAATGCCGCAATCTTTTCGGGTTCTTTTTCGCCCGACAGCTTGACCGCTTCCTCGTAGCTGGGCATGAACAAGTCGAGACCGTCAAACACCGCCTCGAGCTTCGGCAGCCACACGTCGTCAAAATCCCACGCGGTATCCAACACGGTGAACTTACCGCGGCGACGGCACTCACGCAGGAAATCCGCGCACGGCTGGCCGTCAAAGGCGGTCATCAGCATCGCACCGGTGTAGAACACGATGTCACAGGAGTCCACCACGTCCCAGTTGATGTCGTCGGGACAATAATCCGCCGTCGAAGCAGGGTTATACAAGAAGCTGCGCTCGCCGGAGGACTGGATGCACACAATGGACAGAGTCGTCGGCGACGGACCGCACATCGTCACGCCGGCGACGTCGACATTATTCTTCGCAAGCTCGGATTTGACAAACTCGCCGTAGAAATCCTCGCCCACGCGGCAGGACGCCGCCACCGGCACGCCGATTTTGCCAAGGTCGATGGCGCAGTTGGTCGCGCAACCGCCCACACTCGTGGTGATGGAATCCACGCTACGCAGCGTACCGGGCGTCGGCACACTGTCCACGGGCTTGACCAGCAGGTCGGTCGTCACGCTGCCGCAGCAAAGAACTTTTTTCATAGTAACACCTCATACACAGAATTTTGTCAAAGCAAACATATCATTACTATTGTAAATTATTGCTAAAACAAAGTCAAGGTTAGTTCTCCTCTCAAACTGCAATTTTTTGTTGTAATTCTGCGGAAAATGTGCTATTATTGTAAAAAATGTGTAAGGAAGTATCAACATGAACTTTTTGGAAGAACGCATCTTAAAGGACGGCGTCGTCAAACCGGGTAACGTGCTGAAAGTCGACAGCTTTCTCAATCACCAGATGGACATCGCCCTGATGGATCAGATGGGCGAGGAATTCCGCCGACGTTTTGCGGACAAAAAAGTCACCAAGGTGTTGACCATCGAGTCCTCCGGCATCGCGATCGCCTGCTCGGTGGCACGCGAGTTCGGCGTGCCGGTCGTATTTGCCAAAAAATCCAAAAGCATCAATCTCGACGGCGACATGTACGTCGCGCAGGTCGAATCCTTCACACACAAAAACGTCAACAACGTCATCGTAGCGAAGAAATTCCTGTCCGCCGACGATCACGTGCTTATCATCGACGATTTCCTTGCCAACGGCTGTGCGCTGCAAGGCCTCATCTCCATCACCGAGAGCGCCGGCGCCACCGTCGCCGGTCTGGGCATCGCCATCGAAAAAGGCTTCCAGATCGGCGGCCGCGTCATCCGCAACCTCGGCTACGACCTCGAAAGTCTCGCCATCGTCGAATCGATGGACGCCGACACCGGCACCGTCGTCTTCCGCGAGCAATAAGCCAACATTCGGACAACACAAGAGGAACCGCTATGACGCAACCGCGCCGCAAAATTGATTGTCACACCCACATCGTCACTCCTGCCATTCGTCAGGAGTACTTTTCGCGCACAAACGGGTATGCCATCGTTATGCAGTTTCTCAGTATGTTCCGCGCACCACCCACGCCCGATGAAGCAACCGATACCGTACGGGGGGATGCGCGGCTGTTTTTATGCCCCTGCATCGACATTCACGCGGATATTCCCACGCAGCTTGCTGCCGTAGAGGCGGCACTGCCGCACGAGCGTATCGTGGGGCTGAAAATCTACCTGACCTACCAGTCGGGACGCGCCAACGATCCGCGTATGATCCCCATCTACGAGTTTGCCGCACGGCATCAACTGACGGTCACTTACCACACGGGTTCCTGCGCGCTGACCCTCCCCTCCGACAACGATCTCGACGGCTCCAACGCCGTGTACGTTGCCGAGATGGCCGAGCGATATCCCACCGTCAACTTTATCGTCGCGCACATGGACGACCCTCGATACATGGAATGCATCCCTATCGTCTGCGCGCACGAGAATATGTACACCGATTTCTCCGGTGCATATGAACCGGGAACCCCCGAAGGCGACAGCATGGACTGGGCGATCGACACCTTTGCCCGTGCGATCCGCCAGTGCCCCGATGCCTATCGGCACATTCTGTACGGTACGGATTTCTGTCCCCCGATCAATCTCTCGGCAATCGAAGACTACGACGTCACCATTGCGCGTCTGTTCCCTGCCGAGCAACACGATGATATTTACTTCAACAACGCCCTGCGCGCGTTTCCGCGTATCGCAGAGTATTTACGAAAGGATAATTCTAATGCAAAAACAAACGTTTAAGAGCTTTCTCCGCTCGTTCACTCCCTATCAGATCATCTATCTCGCCGCGGTAGTGACGCTCACCGCCGTGCTGGTCATCTTCTTTCCTGCCGACGTGCTCGGCGAATACCAGAGCATCGCGCTCATCGTCTGCGCCATCGTCAGCACTATCTCCAACCCCCTGTGTGAACTGCTGATCTCTAAACAGAGTAAGTGGAATTTCGTCGTCGACTTCTTCCTCATTGAGATTCCTGAACTGGTCATCTGCCTGCACTTCGGCTGGTATGCGGTCGCGGCAACGGTGGTGTTCTTCTGGATGCCGATCGACGTTATCAGTTATCTGCGCTGGAACAAGCACCCCGATACGGAGGATGAAAACCTTACCGTAGTCAAACGTCTCAAGCCGTGGCAGACCGCGTTGGTCGTAGGCGGCATTGTGGTGTTTGGTTTGGTGGTCGGCAAGCTGTTGCAGCTCATTCCCGGCGCTTCCGACACCTATCTCGATGCGTTCGCCTCTGCCGTCGGTATGGCCAACGGTATTCTGTTGCTGCTCCGTTACAGCGAGCAGTGGCTTGCGTGGCTCATCACCACGGTACTCTACCTGTTCATGGATATTTCCTCGGAAATGTACATTCTGCTCGTCACCGAGATCGCGATGCTGGTCAACACCATTTACGGTATCGTCAAGTGGTGGTTGTATACCAAACGCGTTGCCGTTCGCGATAAGGTTGCAGAAAACACTGTCGACAAGGCAATAACTAAATAACAAACAAGGCGCTCTCCCATACAGGAGAGCGCCTTGTTTGTTTACATCTTACTGCCTTTGGCACCCTTGGCACCGCCGAGGGATACGCCTGACAGGATATTGCTGTCATAAGTGAAGGTGAGCGCCTCGCGCTGCCGCTGACGCTTGAACGCGAGGGATACGAGTTCGTCCATGAGCGCTGCGAAGGACACGCCCGATTCCTGCCACAAATAGAACGACAGCGAGCCGGGGATGGTGTTGATCTCATTGACCCACAGTTCGCCCGTTTGCTTATCATTGAGGAAGTCGATGCGCGACACGCCCATGCAACCGAGAGCCTTAAAGGTCTTGACCGCTAACTCCTGTACCCGTTCGGTCATGCCGTCGGGCAATTCGGCAGGGCAACGGCGCTTTAAATCGGTCATACCCTTCGAGCCGCCGGATTTACCGCCCGAGCCGGAAAGATATTTGTCCCCGAAGGTGAGTATTTCTTCTGCACCGAGCGGTTCCTCACACGCCGAGGCGCGCGCCCCATCCGCGTCGCCGAGCACCGAGCAGTTGATCTCGCGCAGGTTCGGCACCGCACGCTCAACAAGCACGCGCGGCGAAAAACTCACCGCCAGATCCATCGCATCGACCAAACTCTGTCGGTCGTTCGCTTTGGAAATGCCGACCGAGGAGCCGAGATTGACCGGCTTGACGATGACGGGATAGCCGATCTTCTGCTCGATCTCGTCGAGCACGCGCTCGCCGTCGATCACGTATTCGCGGCCGGTATAATCCAGCGCATCCAGCACCGGAACGCCTGCTTGGCGCAACACCGCCTTCATCGCAAACTTATCCATGCCGAGCGCCGAGGAGGTCACATCACAGGACGCATACGGTACGCCCAGCATCTCGAGATACCCCATCAGCGTGCCGTCCTCGACGTTGGTGCCGTGCACGACGGGGATGACCACGTCCACCGTCGCCATGACATTATTCCCGAATTTCTTCGCCGGATGACGCACGAGCTGCACGCAACCGTTCGCCGGTACCGCCAACACCTGTACCGCCTTGGCAAGGCAACTCGGCATATCGCGGAAGGACGCGATCTCGCGCAGATGCTCGCCGACGTAGAAGCGGTTATCCTTCGCGATATACACGGGGAAGGCGTCGTATTTCTCGGTATCCAGGGCGGCGAGCGCCTGCAAGCCCGAGATAATGGACACCTCGTGCTCGACGCTGTGGCCGCCGAACAACACCGCAACTCTCGTTTTCATATATACTCAAATCCTTTCGTCAAAAGGTGAGAACCATCAAATGAAATTATCCGGCAGATCGTTTTCCAACAGGACGATGCGCGCCTGCCCGTCGGTCGGCAGACCGCCGACCAACGCGAGCGCCTCTTGGATGGTCGCCGCGACGAACAGACGCTCCTCGGGGAAACCGCCGGCAAGCAGACCCTCTTTGAGCGGCGGCGCCTGCTTTTCACCGACCAACACCGCCCAGTCGCACCGCGTAGCGGCGTATTCGCCGAGTTCGCGGTTGAGTGCGTCCTGGCGCTCGCCGAGCTCCACCATACCGGGCGTGACCAGCACGCGCTGGGCATCGAACGCGGCAAGAGTGTCCAGCGCACTGCGGAAGCCTGCCGGATTGGAGTTATAGGCGTCGTCGATATAGCCGTTGGGCAACAACTGCAAGCGATGCTCCACCGGCTTTAACATGCGCACGGGATATACCATGTCCTTGAGCGACACACCGAGCTTGTGTGCGACCGCCATACAGCCGGCAAGGTTTTGAATATTGTGCACGCCCAGCAGGCGCGTGGTGTAGCGACAGCTCTCGCCGTCGGGCGCGGTGAGGGTGAACTGACAGCCATGGCTGTCCACCGTGATCTCGCCGGCGCGGTAGTCTGCCTGCACGTCAGTGCTGTACGACACGGTCTGCGCCGCCACGGCGCGCGCGCGGATATAGGGATTATCCCAGTTGAGGAACACTGTGCCGTCCGCCGGAATGGCGTCTGCAAGTTCAAACTTGGTGGCAACGATATTGTCCACCGAACCAAACGTTTCGAGATGCGCTTCTCCGATGGAGGTAATGACGCCGTATTGCGGATGCACCAGCTCGCAGATCTAGCGAATGTCGCCGGGTTGCTTGGCGCCCATCTCCGCGATGAATATCCGGTGACTCGGACGCAGCATCTCGCGCACCGTACGCACCACGCCCATGGTGGTGTTATAGCTACCCGGCGTCATGAGCACGTTGTATTTTGCGCTCAGCATCGCCGCGAGGAAGTTCTTGACGCTGGTCTTACCGTAGCTGCCGGTGACGCCGATGACCGTGAGATCCGGCATCTCGGCGAGGATGCGGCGTGCATCCGCGACGTAGCCATCGGCAATCTTCTTTTCGATCGGCACGTTGATGCGGTTAGCCACTCCCGTCCACAACCAAATGACCATCGAGCCGAGTCCGAGCAGGGCAATGCCGCGCTGTGCCGACAGGAAAAAGCCGACACACAGCAACACCGCGCACAGCACCGCCTGCGTGGCAAACAGACGCCACACGCGCGCGGTGACCACCAATGGCTTTTTCGCCTTTTTCGGCAGGTTGAGCAGGGCGGTGAGCAGTAGGACGCCTGCCGCCGCGGCATACAGTATCCACGTTTCTACCCGACCGTTGAGCCACAATAGAATCACGCACAGAAACGGAAGCAGGCGCGGCACGTTGACCAGACGCTTGTCATTTTCCGTGCACCATTTCTTATACCGTTCGGGACGATAGGAATTCAGTTGCAACATATGGGTGAAATACGCCGCCTGCACGCCGAAGTTCAGCGCCGCGGCGACCAGCATCGCCCATTTCATCGCCAATTCCATTCCCTCACCCCTTCAAAAAACTATCCAACACGCGACTGCACAGGCCCCATTGCTGTGCAAAGCCGAAATGCCCCGCGCCCGGCAACACGACCAGACCGGCGTCGGGGATCTTCTTTTCCATGAGCTTGCCGTCGCGAAGCGGCGTGGCGGTGTCCTCCTCGCCCCATATAAGCAGAGTCGACACGCGAATACGCGGCAACAGTGCTGTCAGGTCCTCGTTGATGCACTTCACCATCGTCTGCCGCATAAGAGGGCTCGCGTTGCGGTAGTCCGCCGAGCCGACCTTCCCCTGCCGCTTCTTCGCATAGGCAGGAAACAGCCGCTTTGCCAATTTATAGCTGTATACCTTGGCGTAATATTTCACCGTGCGCTTCGGGCGAATGCCGGCGGCGTCCATGAACACCGCCTTTTGTACCGAAAGTGCGCACGCGTCGCGCGCGAGCAGTTTAATGCTGACGCGGCCGCCGAAGGAATGATTCATCAAAATGACCCGTTCAAGTCCCAGTGCCGCGGCAAACGCGAGCGTCCATTCGACGTAGTCGTCCACGCTCCACGCCTCGGGCGGCTCCTCACTGCCGCCAAAGCCGGGCAGATCGGGCGCCACCACGCGACAATAGCCGTTCAGGTGATCCAATATCAACCGATAGGTCTCTGCCGGCGCACCCCAGCCGTGCAGGAACAGCAAGACCGGCTTATTCTGTTCGTTCGCAGGGTCGGAGTCGATGTACGACACCGGACGGCCAAACACCTCGACGGTCATGCGCTGTCCCTCCTCTGTTCATTTATTCTGCGTAGGTTTTGATCTCAATACTCGTAATCGTGACGGGAGTAGTGGGCTTATCGCTCGAGTCGGTCTCCACCGCAGCGATGGCATCCACCACGTCCATGCCGTCGTACACCTGACCGAATACGGTATGACCGCCGCCGTGACGCCACGCACCGTCGAGGTGCATGTTGCCGCCGTGCTCGGCGTACAGATCCCACACCGCGTCAGGCACCAGCGAGGGGTCGATCGGCGTGCCGCCGTTATCTACGATAAAGGAAAACACGTCGGGATAGATCTCTTTAAACGAGTCGCCGTATGTGTCGGCGTATTGATCATAATAGTTTTGGTAATCGGCGAGCATTTTCTCATAGTTCAGCTTGAGCTGTAACGCCGTCGCAGACGGACCTGCCTGATTGATAAAGAACTGGCTGCCGTTGGTGTTGACACCCGAATTCGCCATCGCCAGCGAACCACGCAGGTTGATGAGCTTTTGGTCGAATTCGTCGACGAAAGCAGAACCCCAGATGCTCTCGCCGCCCGTGCCGTCGCCTTTCGGATCGCCGCCCTGGATCATGAAGTCCTCCATGACGCGATGGAAGGTCAGTCCGTTATAATAGCCGTTCTTGGCGTGGGTGGTGAAATTCTCCACCGCCTTTGGCGCCGCCTCGGGGAACAAGCGGATGGAAATGTCGCCCATCGAGGTGTGCATGATCGCGACCGTGTCCCCTGCTGACGGCTTGTCGAGCTGGAAACCGACCTCTTTATCGGCATAAACGGTGGAAACGCCGTTATCGACGGAGGGTCTGCCGTTTTCTTCCTCCTCGCCGCAACCGACAAGGCAGGTCGCGAGCATTAACGCGGCAAACGCCGCCGCAATCCATCTGCGCTTATTCATTCTATCATTCCTTCAACGTAATTTTCTTCTGGCGATCGGCGGACGCTCATCGGTGAGCGTCAATAAGCGATTTATGTCGTCGATCTCGCGGCTCTGCTCGCGCAAAAACGCGGCACACGCCGTATCCTGCATGAGAATTCGACCGGCACGGCGCACCGCACGCACGAAATCGCGTCGAAGCGGCACGCGCGCACGGTTGCGCGTCAAGGGACACAGGCGAAAACTGCGCGGATCGTACACCGCACGCACACGACCGCTCCCGTCGACGTAAGGAAACAGCGGAAACACGCGGCACATAAACGGGCGCATCTCGCGGCGGCAACGCCCACCGCAGGTGAGCAGCACGCCGCCGTCGGCGTCCTTGAAAACAAAGCCGTCGTCCGCCAGCAGTTCTTGCTCGCCGGGGAGAAGTCGCATTCCCTCGCTGTCCGCCGACGGCTGACAGCAGCGTCCGTCGCACACCTGCCCACAATCCGCGGCAAGAGGCGTCACGTCCTCGAGCAGTGCCAAAGCGCGCTCGATCGCGTCAGCCATTGGTCACGTCGATGCCGAGGATGGTGACATCCTCCAAGGGCTTGTCGCGGTTGTCGGTCGCGACCGACGCGATCGCGTCGACGACCTCCATGCCGTCATACACCTGACCGAACACCGTGTGGTGGAAGTCGAGATGCGGCGTGCCGCCGACCTGCTCGTATGCCGCCACGGCGTCTGCCGGGAAATAATCGGATAATTCCTT
The DNA here is from genome assembly GCA_017398485.1 of Clostridia bacterium. Taxonomy (GTDB): domain Bacteria; phylum Bacillota; class Clostridia; order Oscillospirales; family Acutalibacteraceae; genus UBA5905. The sequence continues at coordinate 6,694 of JAFQFY010000022.1, read as the reverse complement.
CATCTGCGCGATAAAATTCGGGTGCACGCTGTTCGCCTGCACAATGAAGAACTGACTGCCGTTGGTGCCTGGACCGGCGTTCGCCATGGACAGCGCACCGCGCAGGTTGTGCAACGCGGGGGTGAATTCATCCTTGAAGTTATGACCCCAGATGCTCTCGCCGCCGCAACCGGTCGCGGTGGGGTCGCCGCCCTGAATCATAAAATCCTTAATAACGCGGTGAAACACGATACCGTCGTAATAGCCGTTCTTGGCGTGGGTGACAAAGTTCTCCACCGCCTTGGGTGCATATTCAGAGAACAGGCGGATCGAAATATCGCCCATATTGGTATGCATCACAGCGGTCATTTCATTCGCCGCCGGTAAACCTAACTGATTCATAATATCCGTTCCTTTCGCAATTAATACGCCTTGCCCCAATAGACCATGTGCTGTGCAGGTTTACCGCAGCACACGCAGGTATCCGCAAGCTTTTCCTGTTTAAAGGGGATGCAGCGCGAGCCGACGCCGGTCACTTCCTTGACCTTATCCTCGCAAGCCTCGTCGCCGCACCACATCGCCTTGATGAAGCCGTCGCCGTTCTTTTCGAGCGCCGCGGGGATCTCCTCCATCGTGGTGCAGGCGTAGGTGCGCGCCTCGCGGTTGGCGAGTGCCTTCTGGTAGAGACCGTCGTGCACCGCCGCGAGCAGTTCGGGGATCTTCTGCTCCAACTCGTCGAGCGACACCACGGTCTTTTCGCGGTTGTCGCGGCGCACGATCACGCACTGGTTCTGCTCGATGTCGCGCGGGCCGATCTCCAAGCGCAGCGGCACGCCCTTCATCTCGTATTCCGAGAACTTCCAGCCGGGCGAGTTGTCGCTGTCATCCAGCTTCACGCGCGCGATCTTGCTCAAGCGCTCTTTCAGCTGTGCCGCCTTGTCGAGCACGCCCGGCTTATGCTGGGCGATGGGCAGAATGACCACCTGAATGGGAGCCACCGCCGGCGGCAGAACCAAACCGTTGTCATCGCCGTGAGTCATGATGATCGCACCGATGAGTCGGGTGGTCACGCCCCACGAGGTCTCGTGGACGAACTGCATCTTGTTATTCTTATCCGTGAAGGTAATATCAAACGCCTTGGCAAAGCCGTCGCCGAAATAATGCGACGTGCCGGCCTGCAACGCCTTGCCGTCGTGCATAAGCGCCTCGATACAGTAGGTCGCCTCCGCACCGGCAAACTTATCGCTGTCGGTCTTACGTCCCTGCACCACCGGCATCGCGAGCGACTCCTCGCAGAAGCGGGTGTATACGTTCAGCATGCGCTCCGTCTCCTCGATCGCCTCCTCGGCAGTGGCGTGGATGGTGTGACCCTCCTGCCACAGGAACTCGCGCGAGCGCAGGAACGGACGGGTGGTCTTTTCCCAACGTACCACGCTCACCCACTGGTTATACAGCTTCGGCAGGTCGCGATAGGAATGCACGATGTTGGCAAAATGCTCGCAGAACAGCGTCTCCGAGGTCGGGCGTACGCACAGACGCTCCTCCAGCTTCTCACTGCCGCCGTAGGTCACCCACGCCACCTCGGGCGCAAATCCCTCGACGTGATCCTTCTCCTTTTGCAGCAGGCTCTCGGGGATGAACATCGGCATATTAACGTTCTCGTGTCCCGTCTGCTTAAACATACCGTCCAAAATGCGCTGGATATTCTCCCAGATCGCATAGCCGTAGGGACGGATGACCATACATCCCTTCACGCTGGTATATTCGATCAGCTCCGCTTTCTTGACGATATCGGTGTACCATTTTGCAAAATCCTCGTCCATTGAGGTAATGGCTTCCACCATTTTCTTGTTTTCTGCCATAATTTTTAACCCTTCCTTTTGCCCACAATTATACAGTATATTATTATAGCGGATTTATTCGAATTTTTCAACTGAAAACCAAAAGTTTCCGATAAAATGCGGAATTTTTTCCGCAACACGGTGCCGCCTGTCGTTTTCTCTTACCGCCTCCAAACGTTATTCAACAAAAAGTTATGACACCTTGCCGAAACAAAGGTTCGTTTGTTATACAGTTCCCCTATGTAAGTTTTTGTAAGGCCGCATATCTCCTTGATTTTTAACACTTTCCACCGAGTTTTCAACATAAATTTTTTAATGGTGTGGAAACTCCTTGTCGGCGGCGTTTTACAAACTGTATATTTCTGCTTTTTTAGGTGCGAAAAGCACATAAAAAAGCACGGCGACACCCATACTAAAACGGCATTGTTTTATTTTGTAAAGGAGAACGGAGCTTTATGATAAAAGGGGTCAATCGACAGATGATCGAGGTCACGCATACCGGCAGTCCCTATTTTGAACGCGCCTTCTTGGTGGTGCGAAGCGGCGGCAGTCAACCGTCGGACGACCTGTTGCAACGTCTTGCGCAAAAGGTCGTGCAGCAGGCAGACACCTACGCCGGTTTACGCCGCCAACGCACGCTCGTTTGGTTACAGCGCGCGGCGTGGAGCTTCCTGTGCGGCGGCATCGGCGCCGGCGTGCTGTGGCTGTTCCAGACGCTCGGCTAAGGCGGTATTGCCAAAACGCCGCGCTTGTGATATGATGGAACCGTACTATAGGAATTTGCAAAAGAGGTGTTCCGCATGCCCCAAGCAACCGTGCCGACCGTTCGCTCTCTGCTCGAACGAGGACAGTATTTTTTACAGCAAGAACAATTCAAGGCTGCCCAACTGTATTTTAATCGCGTGCTGGACGCCGCCCCCGATACCCACGAGGCGCATTGGGGTCTGTTACTGTGCGAGTTGCAGTGTAAAACGACCACCGAACTGTACACCGTCAACGCGGTGCCGTTAGATGCCTACGCCCATTATCACGACGCCGTCAAGCGCGCCGATCCAACCGCGGCGGCGCACTATCGCGCCGTGCTCGACGCCTCACTTGTCGCCTGCCACGCGCGTGTACTCAATTATTATGAGGCGGATAATCTTTTTCTCATCAATGAATGGCAACAGCACTATCGTGCGTCTGCGGCGAAAAACGCCGCGTTCGACGCCTTACATAAGCTCGGGCAAAAAGGCCACGGCCTGCTCATCTTCGACGAGGCGCTGGCGCCGGCGATGCTGGCATTTGATCGCCTGTACGACGAGATAGACACCTCTCTGCCGGAAATGCCTACTCTCGTCGAACAACTGCGCCAGGCCGTCCGTCGGATATATACGCATACCATGTCCGTTCGCCTCAGCAAACTCTCCCAGGAGCATCCGGTCGACACCGCAAAGATGGATACGTGGGCAAGCCCGTCCGAGGATGCCAAAGCGCGCATCGGTCTTGACTCAAACGGCAACACTCCCAACGCGCGCTACATCGCGCTGGCGACCGCACTGGAAAAATCTGCGCGTTCCACCAAAGATTACGAAAGTATTCTCTATTGCTACGATCGCGCCGCCGCGGTGGCAGACAGCGACGAAGCCGGCATCGCGGAAAACGCTAAAATCAGCTTCTGTGCACGCATCGCAGGCAAAAGCGACGCCACCGACGAGACGCTGCTCTTTTTCATGCAAAAATTCCCACAAAATGGCGCTTTATACAGCCGCTACGTCGAGTTACTGACCGACAATTTTTCCAAACCGCTCACCGCGTATGTCACCGACGATGCGGCAGACGCGTTTCTGCGAAAGAGACGCGACGACTACACCGACGATAAGGCACAGGATCTGTTGCATACACAGAAAACGCGCATGGCGGCATGCGAAAAAGAATACGCCGACCTTATAAGCGCTGCCAAACCGTACGCTGACAAGGCGCTTTTGTTGCTGCACGACGCGCAGACGTTCGAGGAATCGTGGCAGGCCTATTGCGCACGTATACAGCGCGAACGCGAGCAGATCCTCGCGCGTCTGCAAGAGCGACACCGCAAGGTTGCGCAAAAGCTCGCGGAGGATCGACGCAGCGGCGCGTCCTCTGCCGTCATCAAAGGCATACTGGCGACCGTCGCTTCCTATTTGACCGTTTGCGTGAGCGTACCGATGCTGCTGTGCGCCCTGTATACGATTAAGCATCCGTTGGAGCTGCTCGGCTACGGTCTTATTCCCACGTTCCTGTTCGCCATCGGCGGATGCATCGTTCTGTTTTTGATCAAAAATCTCATCACGCGCGCGCTGAAAAACTACCGACCGAAAAAATACGCCTTACCAAAGGCATGTACGGTACTGCTCAAGCTCGCACCGGTGCTGGCGCTGGTGTTTTCTCTTGCGTGCGTGACAACCTTTGCATATTCCTTCTTTGCTTTCCCCGTGAACGCCGGTGTCATCCCGATCACCTCTGCCGATGAACTCGTATATATCAAAAACGCGCCGCACGCCGACTTTATTCTGGCGGAGAACATCACCGTTGAGGAAGGCACGGCGCCGAAGCTCAGCTTTTTCTTCGGCTCGATCGACGGCGACGGCCACACCCTGTCGGGCGTTACGGTGGACAAACACGTGCTTGGCGTGAACTACGGCACCGTGCAAAATCTCACCGTGCAAGCGCCCGTATATGCAGACGACGGCACGCTTGTGCGCAAAAACAGAGGTGCCCTGCGCAACGTCACGGTATCCAACCTCACCTTAAACGACGAGGAATTGTCCTTTATCGGTTTTACCGAACGCAACACAGGGCGCATCGAATCCTGCTCGTTGCGCACGGTCAAGGGAACCTGCCAATCGTTCGTCGGCATCGCGGAAAAAAATAAAGGCGAGATCTACGCCTGCTCCGTCACCGATGCCGCGTTTACCGCCGCTTCCGACGTCGCCGGTATCGTCGGCGTGAACGAAAAACTCGTTGGCGGCTGTTCCTTTACGGGCAACGTAACCGGCTCCTCCGTGTACGGATTAACGCGCGTTTTGCGCAAAAGCGGTGCCACCGTCGAACAGTGCTTCACCGGCGGCAATTACAACGCCGGCAATAGCCTCAGCGGTTTGATCGGCAGTGCCGAGGACGACGTCCTCGTGCAAAATTGCTACTCTACCGCAAAATTGACCCTCACCCCTGCCCAGGCGGCGAACACTTACGCCATCGGCTTGGTCGGTGCGATCGACCGCATCGATGATGACAAATGTGTCACCGTGCGAAATTGCTATTTCGGCGGCTCGATCATCACCAAAAAAGGGCCGAGCGGTGATCGTTACGGATTCGTCGGCGCCACCGTCGGCAACACCGCGCCTTTTGGCGGCAGTTCTTCCTATACGAATCCGTATTACATCGACTTTGACGGTTGCTTTGCGGCAGCCGCCTACAACTTCGGCGTAAGCCGCAGCTATGATTCCGAAGGCGCTTTGCCGATCAAGACCGAAACGAGCTATTTCACTTCCGTGCACGATATTTCGGAAATTCTCATGCTGTACAACGATACGAACTACGCCAAGCGAAACACCCTGCTGACCCAATCCTTCCTCGTCGGGACGATGGGCTGGGACGAGGAGATATGGGTCATTCAAAACGGCAAACTCCCCACGCTCAAGCCCTATGTGATCCCCGACGAGCCCATCGAGGTTGACACTACATCCGAGGAGGTGCACCGTGAGCGAAAACACGTTCGAAAAATTAGCAAAATCCGTCAACGATTTGGCGGAATCCATCGAGAATAACGCCGACGCCATCACCGACCGCATTCGCAAAAACAAGCAGGCGCAACAACTGGCAAACGGCGAGATCACCCAAGAAGAAGCGTTCGCACAGGACGTCCAATTCTTCCACGGTGAAATGCTGTCAGAATATTGCACCTATTGCGGTGCGCCGATCCGCATGCACAGCAAAATGCAAAACAGCCCCTGCCGCCATTGCGGGCACAGCGTTGAGTTGAGCGCGGCGAAAAGCGGGCGGTATGAAAAGACCGCCATCAAGCAAATGGACGGTGCGTTACTGTACTCGCTGTCACAGAAAAAGCGGTATAACCGCGATGCATTGTTGCTTGCCGCCGCCGAAAAGGGCGACGTCAACGCCAACGCCGAGCTGGCGCTGACCTACGTGTTCAAGGAGGACTACTCCGCCGCACGTCAATACGCAAAGGCCGGCAAGAGCAAGGGCAATGCCGACTGCGCACTGTGTTTGCTCGCCTGCGATTATTGCACCAAGGCTCCGGAGGACGCCGAAACTGCACTTAATGCGGTGCGCAGAATAAAAAAAGACGCCTTGTCCGAAAAGGGCAAGGAGCTGTACAACATATTGGAAAAAACGATCATCGAATATTGGAACGAACAGCTGGAGGCCAAGCGTGCGCGCGAGGCGGCGATCTACTCGTCGAGTTCTTCGAGCTCGTATTCGTCAAGCAGCTCGTATTCGTCGAGCGACTCCTCGTTCTCCTCCTACGGCACAGGGGTTTTAGAGCCGACCATTTGGAGCGACTGGCGAAACGGCGAGCAGCTCTACCGTTCCCCCGACGGTAAGATCGTCAACGGAAAAGGTGAAGAAGTATCCGTCGCCTGGTGGGATTAACACCGCGGTTTATAAAGGCAAAGCAAAAGACCCCGTGCGTTGCACGGGGTCTTTTGCTTGTGTTGGCTGTCTCTTACCCTCTCTTATAAGTCAGTTTACATTCCATCAGCAACGCAAAAACAAGGCAGGGTGGTAAAAACGTGTTACGTGCTGCCGCGCTTGTGCCGGCGAAGCAGCGACACAGCAGTATGAGCGAGGCAGCAGCTGAATTCCCCCTGCCGCACGGGCTGTATAAGCGTTTT
>JAFQFY010000021.1 GCA_017398485.1 Clostridia bacterium | reverse complement strand
TCATGCATTCGCATCATACCGGCTCACCTCCCGCTTTTGCGCTTACAGGGGTGCGACGGCCGGTATCGGACACGATTCGGCCTTTTTCCAGCGTGATAACACGGTGGTCGAACCGCTGCACCAGCTCGTGCTCATGGGTGACCATCAAAACGGTGGTACCCTTTTCATTGATTTGAGTGAGCAGATCCACAATGTCATACGACAACTGCGGGTCAACGTTGCCGGTAGGCTCGTCCGCTATGATAAGCGACGGCTTGTTGACCAGCGCGCGCGCCAGACCGACGCGCTGCTGCTCGCCGCCCGACAATTCCTTCGGGTAGCGGTTGCCTTTTTCCTGCAAGCCGACGAGCCGCAACAGGTTCGGCACGCGGCGGCGGATCTCACGGTCCGTCTTGCCGATGACGCGCATGGAGAACGCGACGTTCTCAAACACCGTCATGGTGTCGATCAAGCGGAAATCCTGAAACACGATGCCCATCGTGCGACGAAAAAACGGTATCTGCTTGCGTTTAAGACGTGACAAGCGGAAATCGTTGACGATCACCTCACCCGCGGTAGGGGTCTCCTCTCGTATGATCAGTTTCAAAAACGTACTTTTACCGGCGCCCGAAGCGCCGACGATGAAGGCAAACTCACCGTCGTCAATGTGCAAATTGACGTCGTTGAGAGCATGGCTGTCCCCATCGTACGCCTTATATACACCTTGAAATTCAATCATTGATTTCGCCTCCTTTACAGCGACTGACGAATGCATCCGTACGGACGCCGAATAAACGTATACTGCGTCCGCATACCAGTATACCGAACGCGCAGCGACAAAACAAGTGAAAATGATTACCAGCCAACCGCGCCGCCGACTAACCAAAGACAGCCGTCGACAAGTCTGCCGACGGCTGACACGTGTGAACTTCCGACAGCGAATTAATATTTTACCGGGTTGGAGCTGAGGTATTTTTTCACCATCAAAGCAACCTTGAAAATAATAGCGTCATCGAACTCACGCAGATCCAGACCGGTCAAGCGCTTGATCTTCTCCAAGCGGTAGACCAGCGTATTACGGTGGACGAACAATTTGCGGGAAGTCTCGGATACGTTGAGGTTGTTCTCGAAGAACTTCTGGATCGTGAACAGCGTCTCATGATCGAGAGAATCGATCGAGCCGCGCTTGAACACCTCGCGCAGGAACATCTCGCACAGCGTGGTGGGAAGCTGATAGATCAGGCGCGCCACGCCCAGATGGTCATAGTTGACGATGGCCTTCTCGGTGTCAAACACCTTGCCGACCTCCAACGCCACCTGCGCCTCCTTGAACGAGGTCGCCAGATCGCGAATGCCCTCAACGGCCGTGCCGATACCGACGGTCGCCTGCGTGTAGAACTCGCTGCTGAGCGTATCCACGATGGAACGCGCCAGTTTTTCGAGATCCTTCGACTCGACACCGACCGGCGTCTCTTTGATCAGCGCAATGTCGGTCTCGTTGATATTGATAACGAAGTCTTTGTTTTTATCGGGGAAAAGATTCTGCAACACATCAAACGCAGAAATTTCATTCTTGGCAGTGGTGCGAACGAGCAACACCACGCGGCTGACGTCGCTGTTAAAGCGTAACTCACGCGCTTTAAGATAAATATCGCCGGGCAGAATGTTATCGAGAATAACGTTCTTGATAAAGTTGCCGCGATCGTATTTCTCGTCGTAATATTGCTTGATGCCGGACAGCGACACGGTCAAAAGTGCCGCGTAATTCACCGCCTGCTCGTCGGTGCCCTCAACAAACAGCACGTATTCGCTGTGCGGGCGGGAACCAAACGCCTTGTAAGTATAGCCGCCGATAACCATCGGATCCTGCGTCATAAAGTTGTCGGGCGTGAGCATGGTCGCCGGCTCTCCGATGCGCGTCAGGTTGCTGCACGCAATAACCGTCATGCTTTCGTCAATGACACCGACGGTGCGATTGATCGCTTCCTTGGTCTGATGGATAATGCCCTGAAAAACGCGGTTCGACATAATAACGACTCCTTTATTGGAAATATAACAGCCGTCTGCGAGAGACTATACCGCGCCACGCCTCGACGCCAATACGACAAGGCTTCGGTCGGGACTCACACAAAAGGCTGTCCGTCATTCGGTATACTCTCTCCGCGTAAAGCGGCGGCTATGTCTCGGTTCTGCCCCTTTTACACGCGTTGACCGCAAAATGCACAAGGGCACAAAACTACCTCTATTATTGTACACAATATTTCGCCGTTTTGCAAGGCAAAATGCATAAAAAAGCGGCTTTTTTTATAAAAAAAGCCAATTTTTCTTGTAAAAAGTGCCTTTTTTGCCAAACCGACACACAAAAAAAGCAAAAAAAGACCGCCAGCCACGCTGACGGTCTTTTGATTGATTAGTTGCAGATGGTGCGCTCGGTCTCTTTATCGAACAGATGGATCTTGGTGTTCTCGATGACCATCTCGATGACGTCGCCCGGGCGAGCCGTGGTGGTGGGCTCGACGCGCGCGGTGAAGTTGTAGCCCTCGACGTTGACGTACAGGAAGGTCTCGGCGCCCATCATTTCGGTGACTTCGACGTTCGCATTGACCTTGCAGTCGGCAAACTCAGCCAGGTAACGAGGCTCGTCGTGCACGTCCTCGGGACGGATACCCATAATAACTTCCTTGCCGACGTACTCGTCCAGGTTCTTGCCCTCGACCTTGGCGGCCGGCAGGGGGATGCGATACTTCACGCCGTTGGTGGTCTTGGTATCCTCAGAGCCGAACTCGACGAAGAAGGTATCACCGTCTTTGATGAGAACAGACTCGATGAAGTTCATCTGCGGGCTGCCGATGAAGCCGGCAACGAACATATTGCAGGGCAGATCGTACAGGTGCTGCGGCGTGTCGACCTGCTGGATAAGACCGTCCTTCATAACGACGATACGGTCAGCCATGGTCATAGCCTCGGTCTGGTCGTGGGTAACGTAGATGAAAGTGGTGCCCAGCTTCTGGTGCAGCTTGGACAGCTCGGTACGCATCTGCGCACGCAGCTTAGCATCCAAGTTAGACAGCGGCTCGTCGAGCAGGAAGACCTTCGGCT
>JAFQFY010000020.1 GCA_017398485.1 Clostridia bacterium | reverse complement strand
GACACCACTTCGGTGGGATGATAGTGACCGTTGTCCATGAGCGGAATGCACTTATCCATATTCGTCGCGGCATAGGACAGCGCAAACTCCGCGCTGCCGACGGTGTAGGCTTCGACGCCGATGCCGAACACCTTCGACTCGACGCAGGGTTTGACCTTGTCGAAGTCAAACGGCTCGGCGAGGATGGCGTCGATCGACTCCTTGTAGCGCGCGCGCGGGCCGATGCGGTCGGCCGGGATATCCTTGAAGCCGTCGCCCGTCCAAATGTTCATGACGCAGGGCTGACCCAGTTCCTCGGCGAGATACTGAGAGATACGGATGCACGCCTTGCCGTGCTCGATCCAGAACTTGCGCGTCTCCTCGTTGGGGCTGGACAGGGTGAGAGGATCGCACTTGGGATGCGAGAAGAAGGTGGGGTTAAAGTCACAGCCGAGACCGCGCTCCTTGCAGAAGTCCACCCATTTTTTAAAATGCTTGGGCTCGATCTTGTCGCGGTCGACCCAGCCACCGTTCTCCTCGTCGAAGATGGCGTAGCAGGCGTGCAGGTTCATTTTCTTCGTGCCGGGGCACAGCTTTAACACCATATCGATATCCGCCATTAGCTCCTCGGGCGTACGCGCACGGCCGGGGTAGTTACCGGGGGTCTGGATACCGCCCGACAGGGCGTCGACCTTCTGGTCAAAACCGCGCACATCGTCACCCTGCCAGCAGTGCAGGGCGATCGGCACGCTTTTGAGCGTCGCGATAGCGGCATCGGTGTCAACACCGACGGCGGCGTAGGCGGCTTTGGCGTTAGCGTAGTTGTTCATGAAAAGCACCTCGTTTATATGTAAATTTTACGGTTTACTTAATTAAGTCCTTCACCACTTCGGCGGCGAGGATGAGTCCTGCGACGGCAGGGACGAACGCGTTGCTGCCGGGTGTAGGTTTGGTGCGGCGTTGTGTCGGGCGGGTATCGCTCGCGGCGGTCTGCTCGTCGCTCGGCTCGGCGTTCGCGGCAAGCGGCGGCTCTTTGGAATAGACGACCTTGACGTGGTCGATGCCGCGCTTTTTGAGTTCCTTGCGCATGACGCGCGCAAGGGGACACACCGAGGTGTCTGCGATATCCGCCACCTTGAAAGCGGTAGGATCTAACTTGTTGCCGGCGCCCATGGAGCTGATGATCGGCACGCCTGCCGCCGCCGCGCCCTCAATGAGCGCGAGCTTGCCGGCGACCGTGTCGATGGCGTCGACGATATAGTCATATTGCGACAGGTCGAACGCGTCTGCCGTTTGCGGCAGATAAAAGGTGCGGTGAGTGACCACCGTTGCCGCAGGGTTGATGGCGGCGATACGCGCGGCGGCAACCTCGACCTTGTACTCGCCGACGGTGTCGTGGGTAGCGAGGATCTGGCGGTTGATGTTGGAGATGGCGACCTTGTCGTCGTCGACGAGGTGGAGCGTGCCGATGCCGCTTCGCGCGAGCGCCTCGACGGTGTAACCGCCGACGCCGCCGATGCCGAATACCGCCACCTTGGCGCGCGTCAACTTTAAAAGCGCTTCTTCGCCGAACATCTGCGCGGTGCGCTCGAACGCCGCGTTGACAGCCACCTTGCCACCCCCTTCTGATATTGTTATTATCATACCGCACGCGCCTCGGAATGTCAAGGCGATTTATCTGCGTAATCGCCTTGACGAAAAAATCATTTCGTCGTAAAATAAATAATAGTCAAGAAAAGGAGTTGGTTGACATGCAACAATATGATGTTACGGGTATGTCCTGTGCCGCGTGCAGTGCGCGCGTCGAACGGGCAGTGGGCGCCGTGTCGGGCGTGACGAGTTGCTCGGTGAGTCTGTTGACCAACTCCATGGCAGTCGAGGGCACCGCCGCGCCCGAGACGATCATGGCGGCGGTGGTGCAGGCCGGTTACGGCGCAACGCTGAAAAACGCCGAGGCGGCGCGTGAGTCGGACGCACTCACGGACCGCGAAACGCCGCGTCTTGTGCGGCGGCTGATCGCGTCGATCGCGCTGTTGTTGCCGCTGATGTATCTTTCGATGGGGAGTATGATGTGGGGTTGGCCGTTGCCGCCCGCACTCGCGCATAATCATTTTGCGCAGGGGCTGATACAGCTTTTGCTCACCGCGGCGGTGATGGCCGTTAACGGACGCTTTTTTATCAGCGGCGTGCGCGGTGCGCTTCACGGCGCGCCGAACATGGATACCCTCGTGTCCCTCGGCGCCGGCGCGGCGTTCGGATACAGCGTCTACGCGCTGTTCTCCTCGGGAAATATGCACGATCTGTATTTTGAGTCGGCGGCGATGATCCTCACCCTCGTCACCGTTGGCAAGATGCTGGAAGCGCGCTCGAAAGGGCGCACGACCGACGCCCTGCGCTCTTTGATGCGCCTGGCGCCCAAGACCGCCACCGTGCTGGTGGACGGCGTCGAGACACTCGTGCCGATCGACAAAGTGCAGGTAGGGGACATCTTCCTCGTACGCCCGGGCGAGACCGTGCCGGTGGACGGCGAGGTAATCGACGGCGGCAGTGCGGTGGACGAATCCGCGCTTACCGGCGAGAGCATCCCGGTGGACAAGGCGGTGGGGGATACCGTGTCGGCGGCGACGATCAACCGCTCAGGGTATCTGCGCTGTCGTGCCACCCGCGTCGGGCAAGACACCACCCTCTCGCAGATCATCAAGATCATGGAGGACGCCGCGGCGACCAAGGCGCCGATCGCCAAGATTGCGGATAAGGTATCGGGTGTGTTTGTGCCGACGGTCATCGTGATCGCCGCGGTGACGGCGGTGGTTTGGCTGTTGCTCGGCCGGACGGTCGGGTTCGCGGTCGCGCGCGGCATCGCGGTGTTGGTCATTAGCTGTCCTTGTGCGCTGGGTCTTGCCACTCCCGTAGCGATCATGGTCGGCAACGGCGTCGGCGCGCGGCACGGTGTGCTGTTTAAGACGGCGGCTTCCCTCGAACAGACGGGCCGCACGCGTATCGTCGTGCTGGATAAGACGGGTACCGTCACCAAAGGCGAGCCGTCGGTGACGGATGTTCTCCCGATCGCCGTGAGCAAAGATGAGTTGCTCGATGCGGCATATTCGCTGGAGCAAATGAGCGAACATCCCTTGGGACAAGCGGTTTGCCGCTATGGCAAGGAAAATGGCTTTACACCTAAAAACGTAACAGATTTCACGGTTTTTCCCGGCAATGGACTGATTGCTGTCTGCGACGGCGCTACGCTGGTCGGCGGCAACCTTGCGTTTGTTCGTGAACGTGCCGCTGTGGACGCGGCGGTCGAGCGGCAGGCGGCCGAGCTGGCGCAAGAGGGGAAAACGCCGTTGTATTTCAGTCGTGACGGCGTGTTGCTCGGCATTATCGCGGTTGCCGATATCGTGAAAGAGGATAGTCCTGCGGCTGTTCGGCAGTTGCGTGCTATGGGAATTCGTGTGGTGATGCTCACCGGCGACAACGAGCGCACGGCGCAGGCGATCGGGCGACAGGTCGGTGTGGACGAGGTCATCGCCGAAGTCCTGCCGGACGGCAAAGAGGCGGTCGTGCGTGACCTGATGGCGCGCGGTAGGGTCGCGATGGTCGGCGACGGCATCAACGATGTGCCGGCACTGGCGCGTGCCGATGTCGGTATTGCCATCGGCGCCGGCACCGATGTGGCGATCGATGCGGCAGATGTGGTGCTGATGCATGGACGTCTGACCGACGTGGCGGAGGCGATCCGCTTGAGCCGCGCTGTCCTGCGCAATATTCGAGAGAATCTGTTTTGGGCGTTTATTTATAATGTGATCGGTATTCCGCTGGCGGCAGGTGCGTTTATCGCCGCGTTCGGCTGGGAACTCAACCCGATGTTCGGCGCCGCGGCGATGAGCCTATCGAGCGTGTGTGTTGTCACGAATGCATTGCGGCTGAATTTCTTTCGGTTTACCGAGAAAGCCGCTGATATAAAAGCAGAAACGGAGGAATTGACAATGGAAGTTATGTTGAAGATCGAAGGTATGATGTGTCCTCACTGTTCGGGACGTGTCAAGACGGCACTTGAGGCGCTCGACGGCGTTGCGTCGGCCGCGGTAAGCCACGAGAGCGGTACGGCGGTGGTGACGCTGACAAAGGAGATCTCGGCGGATACACTCAAAGCCACGGTGCAAGAGCAAGGCTACACGGTGGTTGGATAAGGGAGATACGCAAAAAAAACAGAGGGCATCCGAATGGATACCCTCTGTTTTTGAAGACTAACCCTAATTTTGATACAAATGCACCCCCCCTTTTGAAGCAAGGGGGTGCAAAGTCGTTTTAGGGGGTGCATTTTTAAGTCAGGGGGTGCAAAATACGAATTAGCACATACCCAATTCCTTCATTGCCTTCAAGAAAACATCGGCTTCTCCGTTAATATTTGCATTTTGGGTTGCTTCAATATCGAACCATGCGTATTCAAGTCCGTGAATAATGATGGGAAGTTTTTGACCAAATTTCTTCTCAATAAAAGCTTCTTGCTGCAGTCGTTTAGCAACATCGGAAACAAGACCTAATAATTCATAATGACCCACGGGGCCTTTTCCAATGTAATGATAGTTTTCATCGTAGCAGTCTTCGTCTTCTTCACCGATGTTTGTAATGCCACTTTCCTTGTACCAGGCAAACAGAAGATCAGTCAATTCGTTTGGCGTATCCGGATCAATAACAGGCGATTCGTCCTGCCGCCAAAAAGCGTAGTTCCATCGCTCTTCGTCGTATTGTCCTGCACCTTCACAATCTTCTTCAGTATTATAACTAATAGCAAAGGACGACACATTACTAAATCCATTATACTCATAAGCTTCGTTCGAATATACGAAGAACGAAATAGCATAAATGCCTTCCTCTTGCCAACTATCGATTATTGATTTCGCCGCATTATATAATTTTTCGGAAATATCTATCATAACGATGCCTCCTTTTGCCTCAATTATATCATAGAATCGCATTATTATCAATAGTTCAACGATTACTACCCGTGATTTAACGATTACCCACTAAATCAACGATTATGTTTGTAATTTAACGATTATCTGTCTTTTAACGATTTGAAACAGGCTTGTACGGTCAATTGGAGAATTTCTTTCCCGAAAAGTTCCCCAATTGGTGATTTTAAGCATAAAATAACCGTCATTCCGTTGTATCAGAATGACGGTTATTCTTTGGTGGAGACGAAGAGGATCGAACTCTCGACCTTACGGATGCGAACCGTACGCTCTCCCAGCTGAGCTACGCCCCCAAATTCGCTCGGCGGAGCGTGTTCACGCCGAGCGCAAGGTATATCTTATAGTATTTGCGCCGATTTGTCAAGAGAAAACATAGGATTTTGTCAGAAAATTTATTTCGCAGGCAAGGTGGGTGTTAAAATGCCGGTCAGCGGCGTGCCTTTCAGCTCGATAACCGCCGCGCCAAGCGCCTCGGCTTGTGCGGCGATGTGGGTGACCAGCACCACCGGTCGCGTGGCGGCAACCGCCTTGATGAGCGGCAAAACGGTCTTTTGCGCTTGCTCGTCGAGACCGTTGAACGGCTCGTCGAGCAACAACAGCTCGCTCTCCGCCGCGAGTGCACGCACCAGCGCGACGCGCCGCTGCTGACCGCCACTGAGCTCGTTCGGGTAGCGGTCGCGGTGGTCGGCAAGTCCGACCGTCTCCAACAATGTCGCCACGCGCACGGCGTCGGCGCAGGCGAGCGATGCATTTTCCCATACCGTCTTCCATGGGAGCAAGCGATCCTCTTGGAACACCATTGATACCGCGCTCGGCGCGTCGACCGTGCCGCTTTGTGCTTTCTCCAAACCGACGAGCAGGCGCAGGAGGGTGGTCTTGCCGCAGCCCGACGCACCCCACAGGCAGACGACGCCGGTTTTTGGTAAAGCCCAGTTGAGCTTATCGCAGATGACTTTGTCGCCGTAGGCGAAGTGAATGTCGTGCATGGCGATACTCATGCGTCCACCTCCCTTTTGCGCCGCACAAGACGCATGAAGATGCGTTCGAGGATCACGCTGAGCAGCACCACCGTCACGGTCCAAGCAAACACCTCCGGTGTTTCAAGATACGCCTTGGCGCTGTACAGCTGTTTGCCGATCGAGTTTTCGGGAGTGCAGATGACCTCGGCGGCGACGCCTGCCTTCCAAGCAAAGCCGAGACCGGCGGTGCAGGCGGCGGTAAAATACGGGCGCAACGAGGGCAGACGCACGGTACGCCAGGTCTGCGCGCGGCTCAGGCGAAACACCTTCGCCATTTCTATGAGATTCTTGTCCGTGTTTTCAATGCCGGCAGACATATTCTTCCATACGAGCGGCACCACCATTAAAAAGGCGATGAATGCCGGCAGAAGCTGTGCCTCGATCCACACGTAAGCGAGAATGATGAACGATGCGACGGGCGCCGCCTGTACGATGTGCAGGATGGGGGACAGCAGTGCGCCGAGCGCGCGGCTGTGGGTGGTGACCGCAGCCAACAGTGAGCCGACCGCCACCGCCGCGGCAAAGCCGCCGAGGATGCGCAGGATCGACAGCGCGACCGAGCGCCAGAACAGCGCCGTTCCCCACAGCGACCACAGCGTTTGGGCGGCCTTCATCGGCGATGGAAGCAGGATCTCTTGGTTGATCGAGCCGCTGATCAGCCACCAGACCGTCACCCAGAACACAGCGACGGCGGCGCCGATGAGCAGCTTACTTCTTTTAGCGCGCATAGTAGAAATCATCCGTCGGCAGCGCGCCGCCGATTGCCGCCGGGTTGTAGTCAAACAGCACCTTCAAATAGCCTGCGAGTTGAGTTTTCATATCCGCACCCTCGACAAAGGTGAGATTACAGTTGGGGATTGCTTTCTGTGCGAGAGGGGCTTTGGGGATGATGCCGTGGGTGACGCAGGAGTTCGCTGCGGCGGCGACGTCCGTCTTGACTTCGTTGATGGACGATTCGTATTCCGTCAGGAAGGCGTTGACTGCCGCCTTGTTGTTCTGCACGAACTCTTTGCGCGCGATGACGCAACCCATCATCAGGGCGCTGGTGTCGTCGGAGACCTTATCCCATTCCTGTGTCATGTTGAGCACGGTTTTGAGGTCTTTGTTGCCCAGCAGGCAGGCGGTCGCCTTCGGCTCGGGTACCATCGCGACCTTGGCGGTGCCGTTGGTGACGAGGGTCGCAAGCACGTCGTTGTCTGCAACGAACTCGATCTTAACGTCCTTGTCGGGGTCGAGACCGTTCTTTTCCAGCACGTAGCGCAGGATATATTCGGGGTTGGCGCCCTGACCCGAGGTGTAGATGGTCTTGCCGCGCAGGTCGTCGACCGATTTGACGCTGTCGCCGTTTTCCAGCATATACAGTACGCCCAGTGTGTTTACCGCGAGCACCTGCACGTTGCCGCTCGTTCTTTTATAGAGAGTGGAGGCGAGGTTGGTGGGCACGGCGGCGATGTCAGCATCGCCGTTGAGCACGGAAGCGACTGCTTTTTGCGGATCGTTGACGACGGTAAAGTTGTAGTTGTTCGCCGCGTTGCCGTTCGCGTTCTCGTCCATGAGGGATACAAGACCCACGCCGGTCGGACCGGCGATGGCGACGATGTTGACGTCGGCCTTGACGGTCGGCGTGTCGGGTGTACTGCTGACCGGCTCGTCGGTCGTGCAGGCGGTCAGCAGGCTGACCAGCAGCAAAGCGGATAACAGGATGGCGGTAAGTTTTTTCATGATTTATTCCTCCTTTAAGGTGATCAAAATTTGCTTGCCTTGGCGACGGATCTTGCCGTCATCGGACAAGGCGTCCAAGCAACGGTAGAGGCTCGAACGGCCCATGCCGAGCGTTTTCGCCAAAGCGGTCATACCGCCTGACAGACATACGATACCTTGCTCGTCGCGGTGCGCGAGCAAGTAGTGCCACAGCTTATCGTCGGCGTTATCGGCGGTGAGGGTGGATAGGCGACGGTTGAGAAAGCGGATACGCTCGGACAGAAAACGAATATAGTTTTCCGCCACGCGCGGATAGGCGGCCATCCAGGCGGCTACCGTCTGCTGTTCGATGAACAGGATGCGACAGCTCGTCTGCGCGCGCACGGTGGTGGGGAAATCCTCGCCACCGCCAAACAGCGCGGCGACACCGAACACGTCGCCGTCACGCAGTTCGTTCATCATCACGCGCCCGTGATAGACGCGCACGTGACCCTCCGCCACGACGGCGAGCGCGCGTTGCGCCCGATCGCTGTCGTAAATGACCGCGCCCTTGTCAAACGCCTGCGGCGTACTGTCGGCGAGCCGCCAACAGCGCGCCTGTTCCTTCGGCGTTAATCCGTCTAATAAAAATAACGTTGTATACTCCATATCGCCCTCCAAAAGTGTCCCATTTGGGACGCTTTATTATAGTATAGCACACTTTGTTATAATTGCAAGAGTTTTATGAAAATTCTCGTCAAATATGAGGGTTTGACATTGGGGATAAACAGTAGTATAATATCTATAATTATGTACAAATCGTCAATATAATGGAGGATACTATGAAACGCGTGATTACATACGGTACATTTGACCTGTTACATTACGGACACATCAACCTGCTTAAACGCGCCAAGAAATTGGGCGATTATCTCGTAGTCGTGGTTTCCACCGACGAGTTCAATTGGAATGAAAAGAACAAAAAATGCTATTTCACCTATGAGGAGCGCAAGGCGATGGTGGAGGCGATCCGCTACGTTGACCTGGTCATCCCGGAGACCTGCTGGGATCAGAAACGGCAGGACGTGGTGAACTACAAGATCGACACCTTCGTCATGGGCGACGACTGGAAGGGTAAGTTCGATTTCCTGAGCGATCTGTGCGAGGTGGTCTATCTGCCGCGCACGCCCGAGATATCCACGACCAAGATCAAAGCGGATTTAAAATAATTGCAGAGAAGAGGGAACAATATGTCTTTGTTTACCGGCAAAACCCTGATGATCACCGGTGGTACCGGCTCGTTCGGCAATGCGGTGCTGGGTCGCTTTTTGCAGACCGACATCGGCGAGATCCGCATCTTTTCACGAGACGAGAAGAAGCAGGACGATATGCGCCACGAGTTCCAGGCGAAGATGCCGCAGGTCAGCGATAAGGTCAAGTTCTTCATCGGTGACGTGCGCGACCTTGCGAGCGTGAAGAACGCGATGCACGGCGTGGACTACATATTTCATGCGGCGGCGCTCAAGCAGGTGCCTTCCTGCGAGTTTTTCCCTTTGGAAGCGGTCAAGACCAACGTTATCGGTACCGACAACGTGCTTACCGCCGCCATCGAGGAGGGCGTTAAGACGGTCATCTGTCTGTCCACCGACAAGGCAGCGTATCCCGTCAACGCCATGGGCACGAGCAAAGCGATGATGGAAAAGGTCATCGTCGCCAAATCGCGCACCGTCTCGCCGGACAAGACCAAGATCTGTTGTACCCGTTACGGCAACGTTATGTGCAGTCGCGGCTCGGTCATTCCGTTGTGGATCGACCAGATCCGCAACGGCAAACCCATCACCATCACCGACCCGAACATGACGCGCTTTATCATGTCGCTTGACGAGGCGGTGGATCTGGTGCTGTTCGCGTTCGAGCATGGTGTATCGGGCGATATTCTCGTGCAAAAGGCGCCGGCGTGTACCATCGGCGTGCTCGCGCAGGCAGTCAGTGAGTTGTTCGGCTCGAAGGAGGATATTCGTATCATCGGCATTCGCCACGGTGAGAAGATGTACGAGACCCTGCTCACCAACGAGGAGTGCGCCAACGCTACGGACATGGGCGATTTCTACCGTGTGCCGAGCGACAAGCGCGATCTTAACTATGATAAATATTTCCGTGAGGGCGATACCGATCGCAATCCGCTGACGGAATTCAATTCCAACAACACCGACTTACTCAGCGTCGAGCAGGTCAAAGAAAAGCTGCTCAGCCTCGCGTATATCCGTGAGGAGCTGGCGAAGAGCGAGAATTAAGGAGCGCTTTGAGTGAAAGATAACCGCGACAACCGAATCGCGTTTTCGCTCTCGACAGAGCAGGAGGTGCTGCTGCATCTGCTCGCGGCCGCCTTGGGCACCGAGAGTCAGCCTCTGACCGACGAGGTGTGTCGGACGGTGGACTGGGAGTGCGTGGCGAAGGAGAGCATGCACCAGACGGTATGTCCGTTGGTGTTTGAGGCGGCGAGTGCCTACCAGGCGTTTATTCCGCCGAAGGTGTACGAACGGTGGTTCACGCTCTCGTTCGGCTATATGCGCCATGCGCAAATGACCTTTGAGTCGCAACGCCATCTCGGGGAGCTGCTCGGAGACACCTATCCGTTTATCATTCTCAAAGGCGCTGCCGCCGCGTCGTATTATCCGCAGGCGGAACGGCGATGCTTTGGTGACGTTGATTTTCTCATTGATCCGACACAGCGTGAGGCGGTCGAGGCTTTGCTCGCCGCCGACGGCTATGAACGTTGGGATTCCGAACATATCTGCCATGTGGTTTACCGAAAGGGCAAGGAGCATCTCGAGATGCATTTCGAGATCGCCGGCATCCCGTACGGTAAGGCAGGAGAGCGCGTGCGTGCGTATATAGACGGCGCTGAGCGTCGTGGCCGTGAGCAAACGGTGGGCGATGTATCGTTCCCGATGCCGTCGCCGCGCGATCACGCGCTGATATTGCTTTTGCACATGCAACACCACACGCTTGGCACGGGCCTCGGCTTGCGTCATTTGTGCGACTGGGCGACCTTTGTCGATCGCACGGCACGTGAGTCCTTTTGGCAGACGGACGTGTTGCCGCTGTTAGAGGAGATCGGTCTGCTCGTTTACGCTGCCGCGATGACCAAAACCGCCGCCATATACCTGCATACCGCTTGTCCTCCGTGGGCAGAGAGCGTAAACGAGCAGCTTTGCGGCGGGCTGATGGAGGATATTCTCACCGGCGGCAACTTCGGCCGCAAGGATGATCTGCGCGCCGCCAGCGGTATGCTCATTTCCGAAAACGGTAAGGACGGCACGCGACACGGAATGCTGTATAACCTTGCACACACCTTGCACGAGGCGGTGCTGTTGCAGTACCCGATCATTAAAAAATGCCCGATCTTGTATCCGTTTATTTATGTATACAAGGCGGCGCGCTTCTGTGTGCTGTGTCTGTGCGGTAAGCGCCCGTCGCTGACCAAGCGGCTGCCGTATGCCGCCGAGCGCAAGAAATTATATGCACAACTCAAAGTGTTTGAAACACAAGACGATGAGGTGACAAAATGAAAAAGCTCAAACTCATGACGATCGTCGGCACACGTCCCGAGATCATTCGCTTGGCGGCGGTGATCAAGAAGTGCGACGTCTATTTCGATCAGATCCTGGTGCATACGGGACAGAACTATGACTATTCGCTCAACCAGGTGTTTTTCGACGACCTTGGCCTGCGTGCGCCGGATTATTATCTGGACGCCGTGGGCGCGGATCTCGGCGAAACGGTTGGCAACATCATCGCCAAGTCGTATAAACTGATGGTCGAGGTACAGCCGGACGCCCTGCTGATCTTGGGTGACACCAACTCCTGCCTGTCGGCTATTTCGGCGAAACGATTGCATATCCCGATCTTCCACATGGAAGCCGGCAACCGTTGTAAAGACGAATGCCTGCCGGAGGAGACCAACCGTCGCATCGTGGATATCATCTCGGATGTCAATCTGGCGTATTCCGAGCACGCGCGTCGCTATCTGGCGGAGTGCGGCGTGCCGCGCGAGCGCACCTACGTGACCGGCTCGCCGATGGCGGAGGTGCTGTCGGCAAACTACGACAAGATCGTCGCCTCGGACATTCACACGCGTTTGGGACTGGAAAAGGGGAAATACATTCTTCTTTCCGCTCACCGCGAGGAGAATATCGACACCGAAAAGAACTTCCTGTCGCTTTTCAACGCCATCAACAAGATGGCTGAGGTGTATGATATGCCGATCCTGTATTCCTGCCATCCGCGCTCGCGCAAGCGTTTGGAAAGCAGCGGCTTTAAACTTGACAGCCGTGTGATCCCACACGAGCCGCTTGGCTTTCACGACTACAATTGCTTACAGATGAACGCCTATGCGGTGGTGTCGGACAGCGGCACTTTGCCGGAGGAGTCGAGCTATTTCACCTCCAAGGGACATCCGTTCCCGGCGGTATGCATCCGCACCTCCACCGAACGCCCCGAGGCGCTGGATAAGGCGTGCTTTGTGCTCGCCGGTATCGACGAGGTTTCGCTTTTACAGGCGGTGGCGACTGCCGTCGAGATGAATAAAAACGGCGACCACGGCATTCCCGTTCCCGACTATGTGGAGGAACTGGTGTCCACCAAGGTGGTCAAGATCATTCAGAGTTACACCGGCGTGGTCAATAAGATGGTGTGGAGAAAGTTCTGACTTTTAATTAAGTCTTTACAAATGTCTAAAAATCTTGTATTCTGTTGAATATCGTTTTGTTTTGGGAGGTTTATAGTATGGTAGTCTACGATTGGGTTATACTCGGCACGATTTTCGCCTATATGGTGATGATGTTGGGTATCGGTTTTGCCGTGAAAGACAAGAATAAAACTACGGCGGATTTCTATCTTGGCGGTCGTAGCCTTGGCCCGCTGGTCACCGCGATGAGTGCGGAGGCTTCGGATATGAGCGGTTGGCTGCTGATGGGTTTGCCGGCGGTTGCGATGATGGGCGGTCTCGCGGAAGCGAGCTGGACCGCGATTGGTCTGGCAATCGGTACATACCTCAACTGGTTGTTCGTGGCAAAGCGTTTGCGTTTGTACAGTGCAAAGATAAACACCTTTACACTGCCCGACTTCTTTGCCAAGCGCTTTGGTGACAAGAGCAGCGTCATTACCTGCATTGCGGCGTTGATGATTGTGGTGTTCTTCGTGCCGTACGTCGCATCCGGTTTTTCTGCTTGTGGTAAGTTGTTCGGCTCTCTGTTCGGTATGGATTATCATTTTGCTATGATTCTCAGTGCCGCTGTTATCATCATCTATTGTACGCTTGGCGGCTTCCTCGCTGCGTCCACCACCGACTTTGTACAGAGCATCATTATGACGATCGCTCTGCTGGTGGTGCTTGGCTTTGGCGAAGGCTTTGTCAACGGCTTTGATAATGTTTTTGCGAACGTGCAGGGTCTCAACGGCTATCTTGACCTGTTCAAGGGCTTCTCCGTTGAAACCGGTGAGGTTGGCAGTTACGGCGCTCTGCCTGTGGCATCGACGCTCGCGTGGGGCCTCGGTTACTTTGGTATGCCGCATATCCTGCTTCGTTTTATGGCAATCGAGGACGAGTCCAAGCTCAAGCTTTCTCGTCGCGTGGCTTCCATTTGGGTGGTCATCTCGATGGGTATTGCGGTGCTCATCGGTGTAGTCGGCTATACGCTGATGAAGAACGGCTTCTTGCCGCAGTATGCAAACGCGTCTGCTGCTGAGACCATTATCGTCGATATCGCGCGCGGTTTGAGCCGCTTTGGTTATGTGCCTGCGTTTGTGGGCGGCATCATTCTGTCGGGCATCCTCGCTTCGACCATGTCTACTGCGGATTCGCAGCTTCTCGCGGCAGCGTCCGGCGTATCGCAGAACCTTGTGCAGGACACCTTCAAGGTTAAGCTTTCTCATAAGGCTTCGATGATCCTTGCGCGCGTTGTGGTTATCGCGATTTCAATTGTGGCAATCTTCATTGCGTGGGATCAGAACAGCTCGGTTTTCCGCGTTGTTTCCTTTGCGTGGGCGGGCTTCGGTGCGACCTTCGGTCCGGCGATGCTGTGCGCGCTGTTCTGGAAGCGTGCCAACAAGTTTGGCATCCTCACCGGTATGATCGGCGGCGGCGCGATGGTCTTCCTGTGGAAGTTCGTCATTGCCAAGCTCGGCGGCGTGTGGGCGATCTACGAGCTGCTTCCGGCATTCATCTTCGGTTTGGTGCTCATCATCGTGGTGAGCCTGTGCACCAAGAAGCCCGAGCAGGAGCTTGTCGACACCTTCGACCAACTCAAAGCGGATATGAAAGCAAAATAAGACAACGAAAAAACAGCGCACGGTCAACCGACCGTGCGCTGTTTTTTTCTTCTTTTTAGAACAATTTCGTTTTCTCAAAAATGCGGATCAGAATGAGTCCGACGAGCAGACCGGCAAGGCCTTGGATGGCGTTGGCCGGCACGTTGGCAAGCGATGGCACGAAACCGTACAGTACGCTTTCGAATGCGAGATAGCCGCCGATCATAACGATCTCGGCGAGCGTGCCGCCGAAGATCTTGCTGATCAGTGGCTTTTTGTGTAATGCTCGGGCGATGCCGCAGGCAATGAGCGCCATACCGCCTTTGAGAAGCAGGGTGATCGGTGCGTACAGGGTGTATCCTGACAGGATATCGGCGAGAGCTGAGCCGATGCCGGCGGCGAGAAAACCGTACATTGGCGACAACAGCCAGCCGCACAACAGCACCACGCCGTCGCCGAGATTAATATACCCGTGCAAAGGTGAGGGGATTCGTATGATCATCGTGGCAACGCACACCAATGCGGCCAGCAGAGCCGCAATGACGGCGCTTTTTGGTTTATTGTTCATTATACTATTCCTTTTAACGTGCTAATTTTTCAAGCTTTTTGACGTTGGCGATCACGATGAGACGCATGCCCGCCGTTAGAGGCATTGTCGGGTCGATGGCGGTGATCGCCGTTTCGTTATTCAGGATGGCGACGACGTTTACGTCGTATTTGTTGCGCAATTTAAGTTCCACAAGGCTTTTGCCGACCCATTCGGCTTTGACGTCGATCTCCACCATGCAGACGTCCTTGGATAATTCCAGCATATCGACGAAGCCGGCGCTGAGCAGATTTTTTGCCAGTCGAACGCCGGATTCGTTTTCCGGTAACACGGTTTGATCGGCGCCGACACGTGTGTAGATGACCTTCTGCATGTTAGTGGCACATTTGACGACGACCGTTCCGACGCCTGCTTCTTTGCACAGGGTGATCGCCATGACGCTGGCTTCCAGGTCGCTGGCCATGGCAATGATAGCGGTGTCCACACGATCAATGCCTAACTGGTGAAACACCGCAGGGTCGGTGATGTCGGCGCATTTGCACACGGGGATGTCGGCGGCAAGATCATTGACGATGGCTTCGTTGATATCCACTGCCAGCACCTCGGCTCCGCTGTTGACGAGTTCCTTGGCTACGGCTTGACCGTATCGGCCGAGTCCGATAACGGCATAGACTTTGTTTTTCATAATATCCTCCTTTTTGACATCAGCCGACACGCACGTCTTCGGTCGGATTTTTGATATTGTTTTCGGAATCTTTTTTAAGTGCAAAGGCAACAGCGAGAGAGATTGGTCCGACGCGACCGAGATACATGGTGGCCGTTATGATAAGTCGACCGATGGTGTTGAGCGTCGGTGTCAACGCGCGGGACAGACCGACCGTTGCCGCGGCGCTGACGGATTCGTACATAACGTCGGAAATGGGTGCGTCGGTTACGCAAGCAAGCGTTACCGTGGAAATGAACACGATAGCGAAAGACATGCAGGTCACGCCGACAGCTTTGTGTACGATGGTATTGCTGACGGTACGACCGAACATACCGATCTGCCGCCGATTATGCGTTGCCGACCACGCCGCTGCGAGCAGCACTGCAAAGGTGACGGTTTTGATACCGCCTGCCGTTCCCACGGGCGAACCGCCGATGAACATCAGCAGTAAGGACAGTAACACCGATGGAGCAGACAGCCCTTCCTGTGCAACGGTGAAGAAACCGGCCGTTCTGGTCGTGACAGATTGGAAGAACGCGGCCTGAATCTTGTCGTACAGACCGAGCGGTTGCATGGTGGCCGGATTATTATACTCAAATAGCAGGAAAAGGATGGCGCCGCCGAGTATCAATGCGGCGGTTGTGCAAAGAACGATCTTGCTGTGCAGGGTGAGGTGACGCCACAGCCCCTTTTTGGATTTGCAGCCCTTGCAGACGCGCAGGATGTCCCACCAGACGATATAGCCTAAACCGCCCAATACAATGAGAGAGCAGGTGACAAGGTTGATCAGCGGATTGTCGGCGTAGGCACGAAGGCTGTCCTGCCCGATGACGTCAATTCCGGCATTACAGAAGGCGGATATGGCGTTAAATACGGAAATCCAAATGCCTTTGACACCGTATTCGGGGATAAATACGAGCATGTACAGTAAGGCACCGATACCCTCTGCGAGAAGGGTGCCGATCACGACTTTTTTGACGAAGCGGTTGAGTCCCGACAAGGAATTGAGATTGAAAGCGTCCTGCAACAACATGCTGTCTGCCAGGCCGAATTTTCGATGAACGAGCAACGATAGAGCCGCCGTTACGGTGATGATGCCGAGACCGCCGATTTGAATGAGCAACAGGATCACGATTTGTCCGAACATACTCCAATGCGTGGCGGTGGGTACGACCACTAATCCGGTCACGCAGGTGGAGGTGGTAGCGGTGAACAGGGCATCCACGAAGGGCGTTGCCTCACCGCTCGTCGCACTTATCGGCAGGCAGAGCAGAACGGTTCCCACCAGTATAGCGGCGAGAAAGCTCAGCAGAATGATCTGCGTTGTGGATAAGCGTATTCGCATATAAAAATCATTCCTTTGCAAGAATAATGGAAAAGAATGTGGATATATTGACAGTATAGCACGCTGTGAGTGAGATTTCCAGTGTTTTTTTAAAAGATAAATTTGTGATTGACATCAGGAAAAACGATATAGTATAATTTGTTTACGCAGATAAATTTCTTATATAAATTTGGAGGGAACGATTATGTCAAAATACGCAGGAACCCAGACCGAAAAGAATCTTGAAGCCGCCTTTGCCGGCGAGTCTATGGCGCGCAATAAGTACACCTACTTTGCGTCCGTCGCTAAGAAGCAGGGCTTTGAGCAGATCGCCGCGCTGTTTTTGAAGACTGCAGATAACGAGAAAGAGCACGCGAAGATGTGGTTTAAGGAACTGGAGGGTCTGGGCGATACCGCCGCGAACCTCGGCGCCGCCGCGGATGGCGAGAACTACGAATGGACGGATATGTACGCCGGCTTTGCCGAGACCGCCGAAAAAGAGGGCTTCCACGAGTTGGCGGCAAAGTTCCGTCTTGTCGCTGCGATCGAGAAGCATCACGAGGAGCGTTATCGCGCCCTCCTGAAAAATGTGGAGACTGCGCAGGTGTTTGAGAAGAGTGAGGTCAAGGTGTGGGAGTGCCGCAACTGTGGTCATCTCGTTGTGGGCACCAAGGCGCCCGACGTTTGCCCGACCTGTGCTCATCCCCAGAGTTATTTCGAGGTTCACGCGGAGAATTATTAATAGCTTTAACTTAAAAAGGGACACCCGATGGGGTGTCCCTTTTCAGCATAGCAAGTTCTCGCGCTCGTACAACCGCAAACAAAAAAGACACCCGAGTGGGTGTCTTTTTTGTTTTGGAGCGGCTGACGCTGACCTCGGCGCAATCCGCCGAAGTCACCAAATACCCACTTAGCCGTCTGAACGACGGCTATTTCGCGCACGGCGAAAGCGTGTGTATTTGTGTGCATAGCCGATGCTT
>JAFQFY010000019.1 GCA_017398485.1 Clostridia bacterium | reverse complement strand
CTCAAAATAGTTTGCCCGAGTGGTATTGGAAGCACGGACTTCACGATGCTAATATCATTTCAGCAACAAAAAAAGAATCGGGTTGGAATCCGACGGACAATTGCCTAATACTAAAAATCGATTGCAATGGCGCTTTGTTTGAGGCGGATATAACAGAAATTCGCTTTTATAATTATAAAATTAAAACAAGTGATTTTGATATAAATTTACTAAATGGTGGTTGGTGGTTATCAGATGAAATAGTAACGAAAGGCGACCACTATTTGTTAGATTTGAAATTTGATACTGCTAAATGTAAAACAAAACATTTAGAAATATCATTTAGACGAGCAGAAGTTATTAGAGAATAAAACATTTGTTAGATAGATAAAAGGGTTTTAGGTTCTCCTAACAAGTGATATTTGGGCACCCAAATGTCCTGCTTGTTACGGTGTAAGACATAATTAAAAGCTGTGCAGATAATTTCTGCACAGCTTTTTCTGTCCTTTAGAGTACGGCTCTTACCCGAGGGACTTTTTTCATTTATTGATCTTTTTATACGTCAGCCTTTTCGTCATTCTTCTCCATGCGAACTTCCCAGTGGACGATAAACGCCAGCAACGCGCGGATGACGATCACCACGCCCAGAATAGCGAGTTCCTCGAGGTTGTGTACGATAACCGTCTTGATGATCTCGGCACCCATCTTAAATTCCAGCGCCAGCGACAGCGCCTTACCGAGATCGACGACCACGTGAAACGGCTGTTTCTTACGCAGGCAAGAGATCAAGCGCCACAACGCGCGCGCCGAGCCGATGATGATAATGAGAACGCCTACCAATTCCAATGTGCAAGCGGCGATCTCCGCGATCGGATATAAGAACTCCTTGTATTGTGCAAGGAAGGTTTCCAGCATCTTGTTTCACTCCTTTACATACGCATTCCAACCGGATGATACGATCCGTGCGCCGTCCTCAGTGACCCATAAGGCTTCGACGTCCGGCATCGACTCGACCAACGCCAAGCCCTCCGCCTGCGGCAGGCAGAACAGCGCCGTGGACAGTGCGTCGCCCAAGCCGGAATGCCCGCACACCACCGATACCGATAAATATTCCTCGGAGGGCATGAGCGTATCGGGGTGGATAATATGGTGATAGCGCTTACCGTCGACGATATAATACCTCTGATACGAGCCGCTGGTCACCACCGACTGCCCGTTTAATTGCAAATACGCCAGATATTCGCCGCCGTTGGGGTCTTCGATTCCCACCGTCCACGGCGTACCGTCCGACTTCGCACCGACGGTGCGCACGTTACCGCCGACGTTGAGCACAAAGCCGTCATACCCCTGCTCCTGCATCCACTGCGCCACGCGCTCGGTCGCATAACCCTTGGCGATCGCACCGACGTCCAGCGTAGCTTTCGGATCGGTGAGAGTGACGGTGCTGTTTTGCTCGTCGATCACCAACGCCTCGATATCCACATGGTCGGCGGCGGCGCGTAAGCCGTCCATCGGCGGTAATGCGGCCGTGGACGGATCGTCCTTGCCCAGCGTGCGATAGTCGTGCCACAGGGACAGCACACTGCCCATCGCTACGTTGACCAACCCGTCGGTAGCGGTGTACATCTGCTTGGCATACAACAGCAGGTCGATGATGCGGCGATCCACCGTCACGGTGCGATGCGCGCCGTCGACAAGCTCGTTGATCGTGCAGAGATTCTCCAAGCCGTCATATCGATGATAGATCGTATACAGCTTATGGTATTCCCCTAACTGCGCCAAGATCGCGTCGGCGATCGCGTCGAACGCCTCTTGGTCCTCCGCATAGCCGGTAACGGTGGTGGCGGTGTCGAAATAGTCGAGAGAATAGGCCGAATATTTTGTTTTTTCGGCTTGCGACGCGCAGGCGGTCAGCAGGAGGCTAAACAACACACACGCCGCAAGGGCACAGCAAACAAGTCGTTTCATAATATTTTCAGGTAACAAAAACGGGAGGTAAGCCCTCCCGTTTTCGTTAGTTGGTCATCAGATTTTGGAAGCGGCTTTAACGAAGCCCGATACATAAATGGTGCATCCGGCGGTCTGCACGTCTGCGACACCCTTGCCGTCCGTGCCGATGAGACCGGCGATCTCGGCAGCGGTCTTACCAACGCAAACGCTGTCAAAAGCAGCCGCATGCTCGTACCATTCTTTAGAAGCACCGTACGCGACCATGCCGTAGTCAGAACCCTGCTCCTTCTTGGAGAGGACGGCTTTGGTAGTGTCGAGGGTAGAAGTACCCTTCGTATCAAAGGAGAAGGACACCTCCACGCAGTCACTGGAAGCGACGACGACCTTGCCCTGAGCATCCACAGCCGCGGCAAAAACGGTGGTGGCAACCTTGTTGCTGCCGTCCTTATCCGCCGTAGCGTCGGTGCAGGTCTGCTCGGTAACAGCGGCCACCTTAATGGTGTTCTCCGCCGTAACGTTGGAAGCGGCAGCGCCGTTGTATGCCTTCTCGATCGCGCCGACAAACTCGTGGATCATAATGGTACAACCGGCGTTGACAACCGCGTCGTTACCCTTGTTGCCCTCGACGACCAGCGCCTTGACCTCGTCGATGGTCTTGCCGACGACCACGCCCTCAAAGGCGTCCGCCTGCTGGTACCACTCTTTGGAAGCGCCGCCGTAGGCAACCATGTTGTAGGCCGCGCCCTGCTCATACTTGGTCTTGAAGGATTCCTCCGCTACGGCCTTGCCGTCGGCGGTGAACTTCACGGAGTTGCTCATCGTGTCCAATGCACACGCGACGATCTTGCCGTCGGCGTCCACGGTCACAGCCGCAACCGTCACATCGACCTTGCCCTCGCCTTCCTTATCCGCGGTCGCATCCGTCACGGTCGGAGCGCTGACGTAAACAGCAGCGCCGAATTTCAGCGTAGCCGGCGTCGCGTTCTCGCCGCAACCGCCGACAAACAAAGCACTCGCGAGCATGAGCAGACATAATGCTAAAATACCCGTTTTTTTCATACTTATTCCCTCCTAAAACTTTCCTTTGAAATTAACATCATTGTACTATACCGCAAAAAGATTGTCAACTATTTATCAATCTTTTTATTTGCCGTTGTGTATAAGCTTTTCGGGAACTTTTTTGATAAGCAGAGCACCGCACAGACCGACGAACACGCCGGCGACCACGCCGCTGACGATGAGCACCGCCAGATAGTAACCGAGCTCGGTCGTATCAAGCAGCAGCATCGCCGTGAGGATCTGTCCAACGTTGTGCGCGACACCGCCTGCGACGCTGACGCCGACCGGCGACAGCAGATCAAGGCGGCGAAGCAACAGCATTAACACAAGGCTCAACGCACCGCCTGCCAGACTGTAAAAAAACGCCATGGCGTTGCCGAACAACAGCGTCACCAGCACTACGCGCAACAGTGACACCGTGGCGGCGGTCACGCCGCCGCGGCGATAAAGCAGAAACACGATGACGATATTCGGCAGACCCATCTTCACACCCGGTATCGCAGGAAACAGCGGCGGCAACAGTACCTCGACGTACGCCAGCACCAGCGCCAGCGCAATGCACAGTCCCGTAAAGGCGGCCGTTTTCGCTTTATTGTTCATACCGTGTCCTCCCCTACGCGATCACGTCAGGCGCGTCGCCCGACTGTGCCGTCACCACGGTGATGACCACGCGATTGGGCAGGCACACGATGCTTTCGCCGTCGCGGAAGATCGGGTAATGCGCCGCGCAAATGCCGTCGGGACAGGTGGCTGTCTCCACCTGCGCCTTGCCGTCGCGGATGACCAGGCGGTTGTTCGCCTCGCCGTCGGCGGTACGGATATCCACCGTTACGTCCTGCGACAGCGCATAAACGCCGTACAGCTCGCCGTCTACCGTCACGCGCACCGAGTCACCATCACCGCGAAGCAGAAATACGCACGCGAAAGCGATCGCCGCCGCGAGCAGCAAACCGCCGATGAGCAGTATATCGCCGCGCAAATGCCGTTTTTTCATAGCATTTTCCATCTTAACCCAACAGTTCTTTGTGTCCGATGCCCTCGGGCAGATCGGGGAACACCGCCGTCTTCAAGCAGCCGGTCGGGCACTCCTTGACACAGGCTTCGCAGTGGGTGCACTTGCTGTAATCAATATTTGCCAGGTTATCCACCACGTGGATCGCATCGTGCGGACAGACCTTTTCGCATTTTTTACAGGCGATGCAGGCGTTTTTACACGCCTTACGCGCCTGCGCGCCCTTTTGCTTATTGTTGCACATCACGACGGTGTTGGTCTTTTGCGGAATCATCGAGATAAGATTCTTGGGACAGGTGGTGGTGCACAGTGTGCAACCGAGACAACGCGCGGTGTTAACGCGTGCAATGCCGTCGATGAGGCAGATCGCATCCGCCGGACAAGCGTTGGCGCAATCGCCGTAGCCGAGGCAGCCGTAAACACACGCACCGTCGCCGCCGTACAGCATGGACGCGGCGCGGCAGGTGTCGACGCCCTCGTATTTCGCCTTGCGGAAGGTCGCTTCGCAATGGCCGTTACATGCCACGAACGCGATCTTATCCTCAAACGGTTGCGACTCGGCGCCAATCATCTCCGCGATCTGATCCGCAACCTGCTGAGCGCCGGGAATACACAGGTTCGGCTTAACGCCGCCCTCTGCAAGCGCTGCGGCGTAGTCGTCACAGCCCTTGTAGCCGCAGGCACCGCAGTTGATACCGGGCAAGCAGGCACGAATCTGCACTTTCAGCGGATTCTCCTCCACCGCAAAGAAGTGCGAAAGCACCGACAGTAAAACGGCGGCCACCAGTGCGATGGCAAGCATCACCAGAAATGCAATCAAAATTTCCATACACGGTTACCTCCCATTAAGCGAAAATGTTTTCCACGATACCGCCGAAGCCCATGAACGCCAGGGAGATGAAGGACGCGGCGATGAGCGTCACGGCAAGGCCGCGAAACGGTGCCGGAATATTGCTCTCGTCGATACGCGAGCGCAGACCCGAGAACAGAACCATCGCCAGCAGGAAGCCCAAACCACAGCCGAGCGAGCTGACCATCGACTCGATAAAGGTGTAGCCGTCGAGGATATTGTTGATGGTCACGCCCAGCACCGCACAGTTGGTGGTGATCAGCGGCAGATACACGCCGAGGCCCTTGTGCAGAGCCGGCGAGAAGCGTCTGAGCAGCAGTTCGATCATCTGCACGAGCGTGGCGATGATGAGAATAAAGACGATATTTTGCAGATAGCCGAGGCCGAGTGCATCCAGCACGTAATACTGGATCGGCCAGGTCGCCGCGGTGGCGATGAGCATGACGACGGTCACCGCCACACCCATGCCGGTCGCCTGGTCAAGCTTCTTAGAAACACCCAAGAACGGACAGATGCCGAGGAATCGGCTGAGAACGTAGTTATCCACCAGCACGGAGGACAGCAGAATGATAATCAACGTCTTAAACATTTCCATCAGTTCTCAACCCCTTTCTCTGCGCAGTTCGGGGTGTAGCAGTTGCTCGCGTTGGGGCAACCCTCACAGGAGAAGGACTTCTTCTTCGGGAACGCGCCCTTGGTAACGACGTAGATCAGCGCGATAAGCAAGCCGTACACCAACAGGCCGCCCGGCGCCTTGGTGAGAAACGCGATGGTATACTCCTGCATAAAGGGGATCTCGTAGCCGGCAAAGGAACCGGAACCAAACACCTCGCGGATGGTCGCCATGACCACCAGCGACAGCGTAAAGCCGAGCCCCATGCCGACACCGTCGAGCGCCGAACGGATCACCGGGTTTTTACCGGCGAACATCTCGGCACGGCCGAGGATGATGCAGTTGACCGTGATCAGATCCAGATACACGCCGAGTGTAGCGTACAGATCCGGCAGATACGCCTGTACGATCATCTTGACCACCGTCACGAAGCCGGCGATGATGACGATATAGCATGGAATGCGCATCGTTTCGGGAATGACGTTGCGAAGCAAAGAAATAAACACGTTGGAGCACACCAGCACCGCCAGCGCCGCCAGACCCATGCCGAGCGCGCCGTCCACCGTGCCGGTGGTCGCCAGCGTCGGGCAGGTGCCGAGGATCAGCACCAAAACCGGATTCTCTTTGATAATTCCGTTGAGCAATACGGAGAGATTGCTGTTTTTACTCATTACTTGACACCTCCGTTGAGCACCTTCACGGCCGCAAAGGCTCGCTCGATCGCTTGCTTATAGCCGTCGGTCGTCATGGTCGCACCGGCGATCGCGTCGATCTCGGTGTAGTCTGCTTCGGTCTTGCCGTCGAACTGGCCGTAGAATGCCTCGTCCTTGCACGCGTCACCGAGGTTGGCGGTCTCGCCCTGCGAGACGGTCAGACAGTCGATGATCTTGCCGTCGGCGGTCATAGATACCTTGACAATGATATATTCGCCGGACGCCGGCACATATTCGTTGCCGCCTTTGATGCCGTAACCGGCGCCCTTGGTCTCGACGACAAAGTTGCCCGTCGCGGTCTTTTTCGCAGACACAACCGTGTTCGCTAACGTCGGATAGGCAGTCAGGTCAATATCGGTCAGAGTGGTCGCCTTGATGGTCGCGACCGCCGCCGCGGCCTTGTCTGCGCCTACGGCATCGGCGGTGATCGCCGTGCCGTCAGCGTTGACGCCGATAAACGCGTCGCCGATGACGCACACGTAGCCGGCACCGTTATCCGCTGTGTAGACGGCGTCCACGCCATCGACGATCTCTGCGAAGAAGTGCTTTTGGAACTTGCCCTCGCCTGCCGGCAGTGCCGCATTCAGGTTATCCGCGAGGATCTCTTCTTCGGTGCGGATATCCACCGAGCCGCCGCCGAGGATGACCGCCGTATTCAGCGCGTCCTTGACAGCGTTCTTATACGCCTCGGTGGTCTTGGTCGCACCGGCAAGGGTGTCCACCGCATCCACGTCGTCGGCGTTTTTGTCTTTGAAGTTCTCACCGTAGGTCTTTTCCTTGCCTAACGTCTCGTTGGAGGACAGGCACACGGCACCGGTCACGACGCCGTCACTGCTGACACCGCACATGATGACGAAATCCGAGCCGTAGCCGGTGGTGACAAGCTTAACGACGTAGCCGCGACCGCTCGTCTCTTTGTGCGCCTCCGTCACCGTCTGCGGCAACGAATACGCGGTGATATCCACCGTCTCAAAGCCCTCTGCACCGGGCATCACCACAAGCAGTGCCTCGTTGGCGGCGGCGTTTTGGTTTTTCTCGATGAGCGGTGCCGTGATGGCGTTGGTCGCCGCCAGAAGCACCGTGATAACGGCACAGATGCACACGAGCACCGCGATGTTTTTGAGGTTCTTTTTCATCACTTATCCCCTCCCGTTCCAAACACCTTACGACGGGTCCAACGACCGATATAGGGAGTCAAAATGTTCATAAACAGGATCGCAAAGGACACACCCTCGGGATAATTGCCGAAATAGCGGATCAAACAGGTGAACAGGCCTGCGCCGAGCGCAAAAAGCACCTTGCCCCACGGAGTCGCAGGCGAGGTGACGTAGTCGGTCGCCATGAAGAAAGCGCCGATAACCAAACCGCCTGCCATCACCATCGACAGCGCGCGCACCGCGTCGAAGCCCTCCATGAAGAAGGAGAACACGAACACCGTGCCGATAAAGACGACGGGGATATGCCACGTAATGACGCGGCGCACCAGCAGGTAGATGCCGCCGATAAGCAAAGCGAGCGTCGAGGTCTCACCGATCGCACCGCCGTAGTTGCCGAGGAACAAGGTCATCAGCGACGGCATCTGCTCCGCCGCGAGCGGCGTGGCACTCGCTACCGCGTCCACGGGGAACGCCGGGATCGCCAACGAGCCGAACGCCACGAGCATAAACACGCGCGCGGTGATCGCCGGATTGACCAGATTGTTTCCGATGCCGCCGAAAAGACACTTGACCACCACGATGGCGAACAGCGAGCCGACGACACACTGCCAGATCGGAATGTTGACCGGCAGGTTGAGCGCCAACAACAGGCCCGTGACGGCAGCGGAGAGGTCACCCACCGTCTGGGCCTGTTTCGTGATGAGATTAAACAGCAGTTCAAACAGCACGCAGGCCGCTACGCACACGAGCACGACCAGCAACGCACGCAGACCGAAAATCAGTGTGCCGGCGAGCGTAGCAGGCAGCAGGGCGATGAGCACGTCGCGCATAATGCCGCCGGTGGAACGACCGCAGTGGATATGGGGTGAGATCATCAGTTTGGTCAACGAACTCATTGCTTGTTCGCCTCCTTTACGCGTTTTTCTTTGAGAAATTGCTTGGACAACTTGTTTTTCTGCACCAAAGGACGGTTGGCAGGACACACATAGCTGCAACAACCGCACTCCATGCAGGCGTCGACCGCCAGCTCGACAAGCTCATCTGCATTCCTACTGTCGTAGGCACGCGAGATTGCGGCAGGTGCCAAACCGAAGGGGCAATTATTGACGCACGCGCCGCAACGAATGCAGGCGGTAGTTTTAGGCAGCTTCGCCTCTTTTTCGGTCAACGCCAACACGGCGTTGGTATTTTTGAGCACCGGCGCATCCGCGTTCGGCACCGTGATGCCCATCATCGGGCCGCCGTAAAGGATCTTGGTCGGTTGCTCTTTAAGACCGCCGCAGAACGCAAACAACGCCTCAATGGAGGTACCGATCGGCGCGATCACGTTTTGCGGCTGTGCAACCGCACCGCCGTCCACCGTCACGCACTTTTCCACCAGCGGCATGCCGGTGCGCAGATACGCACCGATGGTCGCCAGGGTGGTGCAGTTGATGACCACGCAGCCGGCGTCGATGGGCAGCTTGCCCATCGGGATGACGCGACCGGTGGCGTGGTAGACGAGCACCTTTTCGCCGCCCTGCGGATACACGCTCGGCAGAGACGTGACCTGCACGTCGCAGACGCTCACGGAGGCGGCCATCGCACGCATCGCGGCGATCGCCTCTTTTTTATTGTTCTCAATGCCGATAATGACCTTGCCGATGCCGAGGCAACGAGCGATAGTCTCTATGGCGTACGCCATGTCGTCGCCGCGCGTGAGCATCGTCACCGTGTCGCTGGTGACGTACGGCTCGCATTCGGCGCCGTTGATGATAAGATAGTCGATGCGCGCGGGGTCCACGTCAAACTTCACGTGGGTGGGGAAACCGGCGCCGCCGAGACCGACGATTCCGCTCTCCTTGAGCGCGTCAACAAGACTCTGTCGGTCGGTGACCGTGGGTGCGGCGAGCGTTTCATCAACGCTCATCGCACCGTCGGATTCGATCACGACGGCAGGAGCGGTGGCACCGTTGGACAGCAAGCAGTCCTCGATCTTATTCACCTTGCCGGATACACTGGCATAAACGTTCGCAGAAACCGCACCGTTCGCTTCACCGATCTTGGTGCCGACCTTTACGAGATCGCCGACCTTGACCGCGAGGGTGGCAGGCTTACCGATATGCATCGCCATCGGGATGGTGACCGTTTGCGGCGCGTCCATGCGCACGGCCGGTTTATTCGCCGTGTTCTTTCTGTGAGGAACATGTATTCCTTTGAGATAACGAGCCATGATTCAAACACCTTTCTTCATCATTTATCCAAAAAATCCACGGAATAGTATTCTCTATTCGTCACAGGATAATCCATTTTATATAATAATGTAATATAGTAAAAATGTCAAGAAAAACACACCTTTTCGAGCGGCGCCGAAGGGATTATTTCATTGACAGAAATGCAAAAATATGGTATTTTCTAATTGTCCGCAAAAACCGTAAAACAGAAAGGTTGTAATAACATGGAAATGGGTATCTTAGTCGTTCTTGCCCTGCTCTCGGCGATCGCCGCGACCGTGCTGTGCTTCATCTTCATCGTCCCCGAGAAGCGCCGCGCCGGCATGAACAAATTCGGCAAATTCCTGCATGACCTGGTCAACTTTAAATTCCTTATCATCGAGAAGATCCTGCAATTCGTTTACATTCTGGCGACCGCCTTCACGCTGACGATGGGTTTCTTCATGCTGTTCTATGTGGAGGAAAGCTACGGCTACTATTATTCCTCCACCGAGTGGTACGGCGGCTACGGTCTGCTGACCATCATCCTCGGCCCCATCGCCGTGCGCCTTGTTTACGAGATCCTGATGATGGCGATTCTGCTCATCAAGAACGTCATCCAGATCAACAACAAGATCGAGAGCAAGTCGGAAGTCGGCAGCGATCCCTTTGCAGTGCCGGTGGCGGAGTATAAGCCCGAGGCGGCGCCCGTCTACGTGCCCGAATGCGAGCCGGTGGCCGTTCCCGTTGCGGCGCCCGTCATCAACCCCGAAGCTCCCGTCGCCCCTGTTGCGGCGCCTGCCGACGGCAAGATCATCTGCCCCACCTGCGGAAAAGAGTTATCTGCGACAGACAGCTTCTGCGTCTATTGTGGGCAGAAACTGTAACACTTAATAATCTCCGCACAAAAAAACCGTCTCTCCGTCGAGAGGCGGTTTTTTGTGTGCAAAAGAACGCGTTCGCTTGCATTTCTCGTCAATCTATGCTATATTTACGTGAGAGGGGGTGACGAAAATGCGTTATATCAAGCCGAATTCTTTTTATTACCGCTTTGCGCAGTTGGTGGCGTGGCCGGTGGCCGCCTGTATCTTCAAGCGCAAGGTGCTTCGCAACGAGATTAAGGGCGTCGACGGCCCCTTCGTCGTCATCGCCAACCATCAGGCGGCCTACGACTTCGTCAACCTCATCGGCATCTGCAAACGTCGCATGTCCTTCGTCATCAGCAACTCCTTCTATCAAAGCCTGCCCATTCGCGGCTTCCTCGACAAGCTCGCCGTTATTCCAAAACAACAATTCCAGACCAACGTGTCGGACATGAAGAAGATCCGCGCGGTCATCGAGGCGGGCGAGCCGCTGGTGATCTATCCGGCGGGCCTTATGTGCGAGGACGGTCTGTCTACCCCGATACCCAATGCGACCTATAAACTGTTCAAGTGGTTGGGCGTTGACGTTTATATGGCAAAGACCTGCGGCACCTATTTCGCCATGCCCAAATGGGCAAACGGTTTCCGTCCCGGCAAGACCACACTGGACGTTTATAAACTGTTTAGCAAGGAAGAACTCGAAACGCTGTCCCCCGACGCCATTCGTGAACGAGCCGAAAACGCCCTGCTCTTTGATGCCTATCGTGAACAGGAGCAGTTATTGGTAAAATACAAAAACGGTGCCGACGTACACGGTCTGCAAAACGTGCTGTACACTTGCCCCCATTGCGGCACGGAGTTTTCCATCGTTGCACAAGGTGAAAGCGCTCTCGTCTGCGAGCGCTGCGGTTACCGCGTGCACGCAGACGAATACGGGTTTTTACATAAGGACAGCGCATTCGGCCCCGAACTGCGCTACGTGTCGGATTGGAGCCGTCGCATCTACGCCGCTACCAAAGAAAAACTCGCACGCGGCGAGGATGCGGTACTTACCGCTAAAACGGCCATTCACATGATCGACCGAAAAAAGAAAAAATACCAACCGGTCGGAGAAGGCACCGTCACGCTCACGCGCGACAAATTCCTCATTGAAGGCACGATACACGGCGAGCGCGTTTGCCTGAATGTCCCTTCATCGGGTTTTCCGTCGCTCCCCTTTGCTCCGGGCAAGCACATCGAGATCCAAGACGGACAGACCATCTACCGTTGCGTTTTGGAGGACGGCCGTCTGGCAATGAAGTTTATCAACATGATCAAGATATTCTACCAATACAAAACGCAGGAAAAGACTGCGGCGACCGTATAACAAAATATAGTGAGGTAAGTGTATGAAAGCGTTAGTTTTAGCCGGCGGATACCCCCAGATCGCCCTCATCAACGAGCTCAAAAGCCGCGGTATGCGCGTATTGCTCGCAGACTATTACGCCGAGCCGGTCGCCAAGCCGTATGCCGACGAGTTTTATCAGATCTCGACGCTGGACGTCGAGGCAATCACCGCTCTCGCGCGCGAGCAGAAGGTGGATTTTCTTATCACCGCCTGCACCGATCAGGCACTGCTGACCGTCGCGCAGGTATCCGAAACGCTGGGTCTGCCCTGCTATATCGACTACAAGACCGCCTTAAACGTTACCAACAAGTCCTACATGAAAGAGGTCTTTACCAAGCATAATATCTCCACCGCCAAGCACATGATCATGGGCGTGCTGGACGAGGAAAGAATCCGCGATCTGCAATACCCCTGCATCGTCAAGCCGGTCGACTGTAACAGCTCCAAGGGCGTCAAAAAGGTGCAAAACCACGATGAGTTGGTCGCGGCGTTCAACGACGCGGTCGCGTTCAGCCGCACCGACACAGCCATCATCGAGGAGTTCATCGAAGGACCCGAGATCACCGTCGACGTGCAGATCGAGGACGGCAAGGCCTGCGTGCTGTCCGAGGCGTACAGCGACAAGATCCCCGACGCCGATAAATTCGTTATCTACCGCACGCGGTACCCCATCGCGGAGACCGACGCGGTGCATCAGCAGATCCGGCAGACCGCCCAGCAGATCGCCGATGCGTTCGGGCTGAAAAACTCGCTCATGCTCATTCAGATGATCTCGGACGGCGAGCGCGTCTACGTGCTGGAATTCAGCGCGCGCACCGGCGGCGGTGTCAAATACCAGCTCATCAAGCGTGTCAGCGGCTTTGACGTTATCAAAGCCGTAGTAGACCTCACCCTCGGCGTCGTTCCCCACGTGGAGATCCAACCGCCCGAGACGGCGTACGTCTGCAATGTATTCATCTATTGCCGTCCCGGCATCTACGACCGTCTGGAAGGCTTTGAGGAGCTCAAACAGGCAGGCGTTATCTCCGAGTATTTCGTGTTCAAGTGGCAAGGTGCCGAGATGTGCCACGCCTCCAACAGCGGCGACCGCATCGGCGGCTTTACCGTCCAAGGAAACACCCTCGAGGAGTTGCAGAAAAACTACAACACCGCCATTGCCAACATTAAGGTGCTCGACCCCAACGGCGAGGATATCATTCGCCACGATCTGCTCGCCGAGCTCACCTACTAAAACAAAAAGTCCGAACGGCACACATGCCGTTCGG
>JAFQFY010000018.1 GCA_017398485.1 Clostridia bacterium | reverse complement strand
TTACAGCACAGACTACAAGTGAGGTATATAGATCGATCGCGTTGTGCATCGGTATACAACTCATCATAATAGCCAAAATCTCATTCTGCTCTCCGAGCAGTGCGATTGCAATAATTACGGAGGTGATGGCTGTGCTGAAAATGGATACGAATTCCGACGCGTTGAGCTTGCGCCGTGTGTTTGGTTTGTTTGTGGCTATGGCTGTTATCTTTGGTTTGTTTTCTCTTCGATTGTTTCATGTGCAGGTAATTCAGGGTGATGAATACGCCGACCTGGCGGAGGCCGGTACCAAGACGACGATCTCTATCTCAGCGTCGCGCGGTGAGATTCTCGATCGTAACCAAATACCGTTGGTATCAAATCGCACCAGTTATGCCGTGGTGTTGGATTATAACTATTTTCCGACAAACAATTTGAAAGAGCAAAACGATTGCTTATTGTTGCTGGTAAAGATGCTCGAATCGCAACAGGAAGAATGGAACGACACGCTTCCTATCTCGCTTTCGTCACCCTACACCTTTTTAGAGGAGCGTGAAAGCGGCGTTGCACGGCTTAAAAGCTATCTGCGGATGGCTTCGTATGCAACGGCGGAGAATTGCATCAGCCAGTTGATCGAAAACTTTGAATTACAGGAATACACGCCGCAACAGCAACGTTATTTGGCAGGTATTCATTACAATATGTCGGTTGCCGGCTTCGGTCAGCGCACACCATACACGTTCGCCAGTGATATCACGGCAACCACGATGTATAAAATCCTCGAAAACAGCAGTCAATTTCCCGGTGTTGACGTCAGCACGGTTCCCGTGCGTGAATATGTCAGCGGTGAGACGGCGTGCCACATCATCGGAAGTGTTGGCCCGATCTATGCTGAGGAATATGAAGAGCTCTCGCAAAAAGGATATTCTTATAACGACACCGTCGGTAAAAGCGGCATTGAATCGGCGGCCGAGGAGTATCTTCGCGGCACTGCCGGCACGCGTACGTTGGTGAAGAATTCCAGCGGCACGGTGACCTCCGAGGAGGAGACCACCTCTCCCATCCCGGGAAAGACGGTCTTTCTCAGCATTGATTCCAAACTGCAACAGACGGCACAGGATTCCTTGGATAAGACCATCACGCAATTC
Source organism: Clostridia bacterium (assembly GCA_017398485.1). Classification (GTDB taxonomy): domain Bacteria; phylum Bacillota; class Clostridia; order Oscillospirales; family Acutalibacteraceae; genus UBA5905. The sequence goes on along the minus strand of JAFQFY010000018.1, from coordinate 7,576 downwards.
CGCGCGAGTGCGGCGGTGGGAAAGGGAAAGGATATTAAGAGCGGCTCCGTCGTGATGCTGGATGTGACAAACGGCGGCGTCATGGTGTGTGCTTCATGGCCAAGCTATGATCTGTCCACGTATTCCGCCAACTATACCGAATTGGTCAATGATCCCGATAATCCGCTGTTTAACCGTGCATTATACGGTGCGTATCCGTGCGGCTCGACCTTCAAGCCCGGTGTTGCATTAGCGGCGATCACCGATGGTACGATCCGTGCAACGTCGACGATCGACTGTACGCAAAAATATATGTACTATGCGCCGAGTTATACGCCGATGTGTCTCGGACTGCATCGTCATTTAACCGTAGTCGGCGCGTTGGAGAAGTCTTGCAATTACTATTTCTACGACGTCGGCCGCCTGATGGGTAGCAAGCTGTTTAGTTATTTGACCTTGTACGGTTTTGGCCAGCGCACGGGCGTAGAGATTGGTGAATCAGCCGGCGTTCAGCAGACACCGCAGTCTATGCAATCCCTTGGTAGCAGTTGGGTGCCCGGTGACTATTTGCAGCTGGCGATCGGTCAACGAGGCTCCTATACACCGATCCAGCTCGCCGCATACACGATGATGATCGCTAACAACGGCACACGCTATAAGACACATTTTATTCAGGCGGTGCGCAGCTTCGACAGCGAAGCTGATGCAGTGATCGCTCCCGAGGTTGCTGCCTCGGTCAAGTGGAGCGACGAGGCGATGCAGTATGTGAAAGAGGGTATGATTGCAGTCGGTAAATCGGGTACGGCGAGTCGATATTTTGCGACTGCACCGTACACGATTGCTTGTAAGACCGGCATGGCGCAGACGGGCATCAAGGGTGCATCCGACCACGGCACCTTTATCGCGTATGCACCGGCCGATGATCCGGAGGTAGCAATCGCGGTGGTCATGGAGCGCGGCACCTCGGCGGCGGCATCGAGCGTTGCACGGGATGTGTTGGATGCGTATTTCTCTAACAAGGAGAAAGGGGAGCCGCCGACAGATATTGACGTACTGTTGCCTTGATTTTCGCGAATTTTGCTATAAAAATAGGTTTACAACTTGCTGATTTTATGTTATACTAACCTAAAATCGTTCGCTTTTTGCTGATAAGCATAATTCCCGTTGAGAGGAGTGGGATGATGAGCCGTATTTCCGTTATTACCTCCGGCAAAGGCGGCGCCGGTAAATCGACCGTTACCGCCGGCCTTGGCTATGCGTTATCCCGATCCGTCGGACGCGTATTGCTTATTGATACCGATGCCGGTTTACGCAGTCTCGATTTGATGCTTGGCGTCGGAGGTACAACCATGTTTGATTTGGCGGATGTGTTTGCCGGTAACTGTGAACCGGTTCGCGCGATCTATCCGTCGCCCGTGTGCCAGAATGTGTTTGTTCTGCCGGCACCCATCAGCCTTGAGGAAATGTGCAGCCCGAACGAGATGCGTGCACTGTGTCAGGGCTTGACACGGTATTACGACCAGATCATCATCGACTGTCCCGCCGGTGTCGGACAAGGCTTTAAGACGGCGGTGGCGGCGGCAGACCTCGCATTGGTCGTGACTACGCCGGATATGGTGTGCGCGCGTGATGCGCAGATCATCTCGCGTCTGCTGGATGATGCTAACATCCCCTCACGTCTGATCATTAACCGTCTGCGCCCGCTAAAGGTGATGGATGGCTCGATGCCCGATGTCGTTGAGATCAGCGACACGGCCGGTATACAGCTTCTGGGCATTATTCCCGAGGATGAAGCGGTGGCGGTTGCCAACGCGAACGGCCGCCCTCTGCCGAGTGATTGCAACGCGGCGATCTGCTTCTCGAACATTGCCGGTCGCTATCTCGGCGCTAACATTCCTTTGGCAAAATTGGAAAAAATGTAAACAACACTGTAATCAAGGAGGTCGATTTAAATGAATGTTGCTTTGATCGCTCATGACGCCAAGAAAGAATTGATGGTTCAGTTCTGTATCGCATATTGCGGTATACTGAGCCGCCACAATCTGTGTGCAACCGGCACCACAGGCAAGCTTGTCGCTGAGGCAACCGGACTGAACATCACGCGCTACATGAGTGGTTCGCAGGGAGGCGATCAACAGATCACCGCGCGCATTTCCTGCAACGAGATCGATCTTCTGCTGTTCTTCCGCGATCCGCTGACGGTCAAGGCAAATGAACCTAATGATATGGATATGCTTCGTCTGTGCGACATCCGCGGCATCCCCGTGGCGACCAACATTGCCACCGCTGAGGTGCTTATTCACGGATTGGAGCGTGGCGATCTGGATTGGCGTAATATCGTCAACCCCACTGAATAACAATGGACATGAGGGTGCATTTTATGTGCCCTTTTGTCGCGTGTAAATGCAATACAGGAGTGTAATGAATGGATCTGATCACACAGGCGCCTCGCGGCACGCAGGATGTACTGCCCGAGGATAGCCACAAATGGCAATATATCGAAAAAACGGCGATATCGATCGCGCAGGACTTCGGTTTCCGCGAGATCCGTACCCCCGTGTTTGAACATACCAACCTGTTTCAGCGCTCGGTGGGTGAAACGACCGATGTTGTGCAGAAGGAAATGTACACCTTTGAGGACAAGGGCGGTCGTTCGATCACGCTTCGCCCTGAGGGTACGGCCGGCGCGGCGCGTGCTGTGCTTGAACACGGATTGCTCAACGGCGTGTTGCCTGTCAAGGTATCCTATGTCACCTCGTGCTATCGCTACGAAAAAAGCCAAAAAGGTCGCTATCGTGAGTTCCACCAGTTTGGTGTGGAGTGTTTTGGCGCTTCTGCGCCGCAAGCGGATGCAGAGACGATCTCGTTGGCGATGCTGATCCTCAAATCGCTCGGTCTGGAAAACGTCAAGTTGCATATTAACTCGATCGGTTGCCCGACCTGCCGTGCACGCTATCACGAGGCGTTGCGCGCCTATTTTGAGCAACACACGGGTGAGTTGTGCGGCACCTGCCTTGGCCGCCTGGAACGCAACCCGATGCGTATTCTCGACTGTAAATCGCCTGTGTGCCACGAGATCGCGGCGAAGGCGCCGGTGATGCTCGAATACCTGTGCGACGATTGTGCCGCCCATTTTGATGCCGTTAAAGCGTGTTTGGATGCGGCAGAGATCGCATACGAGCTGGACACGCACATTGTGCGCGGACTGGACTATTACACGCGTACCGTGTTTGAATTAGTGGCGGAGAACGGTCTGGTCGTCGCAGGCGGCGGTCGCTATGACGGACTCGTCGAAGAACTCGGCGGTGCCCGCGTTCCGGGACTTGGTTTTGCGATGGGACTGGAACGTCTGCTGATGGTCATGGAAGAGAACGGATGCGATCTGCCCGATGCACCGACCTGCGATGTCTATCTGGCACCGATGGGCGACGCGGCGGCACGCGCTTGTTTTGCGCTGGCGACCCAACTCCGTGACGGCGGCGTGTCGGTCGAGACAGACGTTGTCGGTCGTTCACTCAAAGCGCAGATGAAATACGCTGATAAACTCGGCGCTCGCTATACCATCGTGGTGGGCGATAACGAACTCGAAACCGGCGTGGCGAAACTAAAGGACATGAAGACCGGTGAAACGGAAGAAATTTCTCTCGAGGACGGATTGTACACGACTTTGTATCAGAAGTCGCTCGACCGTGAGCTCGCCGAGGTAGCTAATCTGTTCAGTTCGGTCGCTGAATAGGAGTAATCATAGAAATCGAGGATGAAAACTATGGCAGAAACGATTGTTGGATTAAAACGCACCGCCTATTGTGGCACCTTCCGCGAGGAGCATGCCGGACAGCAGGCGACGGTTTACGGCTGGGTACAGCGTCAACGCGATCTCGGTCAGCTGATCTTTGTGGATCTGCGTGATCGCACGGGTATCGTTCAGTTGGCATTTGATCAGAATACGGACAAGGCTGTGTTCGAGAAGGCGTTTTCTCTGCGCAGTGAATACGTGGTTGCGGCGCGCGGCGTCGTTCGCGTGCGCTCTTCGCGTAACGCCGATATTCCGACGGGTGACGTCGAGATCGCTGTTGAGGAGCTGCGCATTCTCAATAAAGCGGAGACGCCGCCTTTCGAGATCGTCGAGAACTGTGCGACGGCAGAGTCTACGCGCCTTAAATATCGCTATCTTGATCTTCGCCGTCCCGATCTTCAGCGCAACCTGCTGATGCGCCATCGCATCGCCAAGGCGACGCGCGATTATTTCGATTCGCAAGGTTTTATTGAACTGGAAACGCCCATGCTCATCAAGTCTACGCCCGAAGGCGCGCGTGACTTTTTGGTGCCCAGCCGCGTGCACAACGGTGAGTTCTACGCACTGCCGCAGTCTCCGCAGCTTTATAAGCAGCTGAGCATGGTTGCCGGTTTCGATCGCTATATTCAGCTGGCTCGTTGCTTCCGCGACGAAGACCTGCGTGCAGACAGACAGCCGGAGTTCACCCAGATCGATATGGAGATGTCCTTCGTGGACGTTGAGGACGTTCTGGCGATCGGCGAGGGGTATATTCACTCTCTGTTCAAAGAGGTGTTGGACGTCGATATTCCCGTTCCGTTCCCGCGCTTGACCTACACTGAGGCGATGGAGCGCTATGGTTCGGATAAGCCGGATACGCGCTTCGGCATGGAGATCATCGACTTGACCGCCGCTGTTAAGGGTTGCGGTTTCGGCGTGTTCTCGTCGGCGGTTGAGGCCGGCGGTGCCGTGCGCTGTCTCAATGCCAAAGGTGCGGCGGCAACGCTGTCCCGTAAGGAGATCGATAAACTCACTGAGTTTGTTAAGGGTATCGGCGCTAAGGGCTTGGCGTGGGTACGTTGGACAGAGGAAAACTGCACCTCGTCGTTTGGTAAATTCCTCTCGGATGATGAGATGCAGGCGGTGCTCTCCGCCGCCGGCGCCGAGCAGGGCGATGTCGTGCTCATCGTAGCAGATGGCTCCAAAAAGAACGTGCTCACCACGCTCGGCTCGTTGCGTCTGGAGCTCGCCAACAAGCTTCCGATCGCTCGCGAGGGCTATAACGTACTTTGGATCACCGAGTTCCCGTTCTTCGAGTGGGATGAGGAGAGCAACACCTGGGTCGCAATGCATCATCCCTTTACTTCGCCGTTGGATGAATGTATTGAGTATTTGGATACGGCACCCGAAAAGGTGTTTGCCAAGGCGTACGATATGGTGCTCAACGGCATCGAACTCGCTTCCGGCTCGATTCGTATCACCAATCCCGACCTGCAGGCGCACATGTTCCGTGCGCTCGGCTTGTCGGAGGAGGAGGCTCATAAGAAGTTCGGTTTCCTGCTGGATGCCTTCCGTTACGGTGCGCCGCCTCACGGCGGCATGGCGATCGGCCTCGACCGACTTGTTATGCAGATGCTCGGTGCCGCCAGCCTGCGTGACGTTGTTGCTTATCCGAAGGTGCAAAACATGACGGAGCTCATGACGGAGTGTCCTTCGGCTGTTGATGAACAGCAGTTGCAGGAACTTGGCATTGCATTGCTGAAAAAAGACTGATATATAAGCAATAAGCCATGTAAAGTCAAACGACTTTACATGGCTTATTGTATTACTTGGCTCATTTTTTCTTTACGGCATGTAGCGTATTTACGACCTGCATGACAGCACCGATCGCAAGGATGCCCAATGCCAACGCAACGGCGAGCTCGAGGGTGTAGATGCCCTTTTCGATAAAACGAGCCATGTCGCTGTCAAAGGCATAGGCCATGGTGTAGTAAAGGGAGCTGCCGGGGATGAGGGGGATGAGAGCGGTGATGATAAAGGTTGTGGTTGGCGTGCGGAAGATTCGTGCCATGATCTCGGCATACAGTGATACGGCTGCCGCAACAATAAAGTAGCGGATCGGCTCGTTGTGCACCGAGAGATAGCCGAGCAACACAAACAGCAACCAAGCGAGGAAACCGCCGAGGGAGGCGATAAGCAGTTTGATGCCGCGGACGTTGAATAGGATAGCGAAGCCGAGTGAGCCGATAAAGGCTGTGACGATCTGGATGATCTCATTTGTTGTCATGCGTCAACACCTCCCGTCAGGAAGATGAACAGGAAGTAGCCGGCAGCGATCGCTAACGCAACCAGCACGGCCTCGATCGAACGGAGAAGACCGGCTATACTGTCGCCGGTGAACAGATCTCGCACGGCGTTTGTGAGACCGATGCCGGGGATGAGCGTCATGATATTGCCGACGATGATCATATCTACGCTGTCGACCCAGCCGATGCGCAAGCAGAGAAAAGCCAGCGCGGATGCCGAAAAGGAACAAAGACATTTGGCTAATATCTTATTGCCGAGCATATTTTCTGTCAGTGACACAACAAATCGTATGAGTGCACCGATGAGCAACGAGAGCAATGCTTCGATCCAATTACCGCCGAAAAACAAGGTGAACGATCCGGCAATGATCGCATAGGAGATACATTCGATCCAGAAGGGATACCTCTTGGTGGTGAGGGAAATGTTGGAGAGCTCCGTCTGAATTTCTGTCGCAGTCATTGGTTTTTTGCAGATCGCGCGTGACAGATTGTTCAGTTTATGTAGTTTTTCGATGTCGGTGCCTACGTTTTCGACGCGGCGTGACTGCGTGTAGGTGGTGTCATCATCGATCTGCACGGTGGCAACCATACTGCTGGTGATAATAAAGATATCAACCTGCGCGGCGCCTAATGCGGTACACATGCGCTTGACGCTGTCTTCGACGCGATGGACCTCGGCACCGCATAAGAGCATCTGCTCGCCGATATCCATTACACAACCAAGTAAATCTTTCATGTTAGCAACTCCCGGAAAGAAGTATTTGTCTTAATTGTTCGGCGTCGCCGTCAAAGAGGATGCCCTCGATGCCGACTTTGTTCGCCGCTTCAATGTTTTTGGCGTTGTCATCGATAAAAATGCACTCATCCGCTTTTAAGTTATAGCGGTCTAACAAATAATCGAAGATCTCCTTGTTTGGTTTAACCAAGCCGACGGCGCCGGAGAACACCAGCCCGTCGAAATGCGAGAACAGCTCGGCGATCCACGGATTATTCTTGTATTCATCGGCAAAGCACGGACTGATGTTGGACAGGAGATACAAATTTGCGCCCTTGGCCTTTAGATCAATCGCCAACTGCGGCATGCTGTCAACGGGGGTGAGGCTTTGCACCCATTTGTCGATGACATCACAGGCTACGGCATAATGCTCCGGCGCTACGCGTGGGCGAATAGCCTCTTTGATATCCGGCTCGCGCATTGAGCCGTCATCGAGCTTATCCCAATACAGACGATCGAACACGATGTCGCGTATGGCGTCGTTCACTGATTGATCGGACACGACGGCGGCGATCAGTTCCTGCGGATAAAACCGTGCCAGGACGTTACCAAAATCAAAAATGACGTTCTTCATAGATTGTGTATCCTCCTAAACGCGGAACAAGAGCATCAAAGCACCGTCTTTACAAACAGTACGAAGCGCCCGATGGGCGCGGCGGGACTTTGAACCCCTGTTTACGACGAGATGAGCAAGTGCGACGGAAGTGGTTGGCGGTTCGTCGAAAACAATGATATTTTTCT
>JAFQFY010000017.1 GCA_017398485.1 Clostridia bacterium | reverse complement strand
TCTTCTTTTATACATTCAAAACAATACAGCCAATCAATAAATAGCTTGTTAAAGTCACCATAAACAAATGTAAAGCTTTCAACTACATTATGGTTCTGTGTGTTGAATACAAGGTTTTTATTAAAGAAAACTTGAAGTTGAAAATGTTTTTGTTCGTGTGAGTAATATACATCGGTAATTAATGCAGGAATATCTGCAAGTTCGCCAGCTTCTAATGCACTGTTCATTTTGTCGATTGAAAACGCCTTGGCTTTATTCATATCCGCAGATAGCACGTGGAGGTTTTCATATGTACAGTTTAATCCATCGTTATCTAAATGCTCAATTATATTGGATTTTGCAAGCATTTCATCAAGCTTATCTTTTCCATATAGGAATTGAAGCACAAAATGATGTAATGAGGCATTAAGCGAGCCACATCGCAAATAGGGATGATCTCCTTCCGAGTATGTCCATGTGTGTTTCGTGACTTCATCCAATAATCCGGGATAATCGCTAATATAGGCAACATGACCTTTCCATTGATCTCTTTGTAAGCGGATGCGGTCACCTTGTACATCAATATTCATAGTTTTTGGCATCTGATTCTCCTCCGTTTATTACACATATCGCTTTTGTGTCCGTCAACCAACACAATACAACAGCGGCGACTTGGCGCTTTGCCAGATCGCCGCTGTTTACAATTTTACACATATATTATAGCACAGAATTATAAACTTTTCCACTATCGTACTACCGTGTATTGAAAAACGCACCCGTTTGTGGTATAATACAGCCAAACCACCCGCAACAATTAACGTACACTCCCCGTGGTGGTTTATCACCGCTGATAAGATTTTGATAAGCATCCATCGTATAGCTAAGACAATATGGGCAATCAAAATAATCAGAACAGCAGGTGCAATATCTTATAAACAAAATTGTTTAAGATGCAAGTCCCTGCAACGAGTGGGAATGATTTCGCGTGACGGCGTAATTTTTTGAATAGTTAGAAACACACCGCATGTGGCCTTCAAAACGCAACATGCGGTGTGTTTTTTTGGCTCGCGGCAACCGGTTTTTGCCGCTTTGCGGCGGTTTTGCCGTGTGGGCGCCGTTCGCGTCCGTGCCGATCCCGTTTGCGCGAACGGCAAATGTGATCCGAAACGGCAAATTCTATTGAAAAACGTATATGTGTGTGCTATAATGGCAGAAAGCAGACAGAAGTATCGCGGTTGGAGGAATGTACAATGTTAGTGGTTTTTTCGGGTGGTTCCGGCGTCGGCAAGAATACCGTCATTGAGCACCTGCTTAAAGAGGGCGGTTACGAATTGATGCCCACCTACACGACGCGTCAGCAGCGCCCGAACGAGAGCGTAGGCAACCCGTATTATTTCATCACCGAGGACGAGTTTAAGGAAAAGATCGCCTCGGAGGAGTTGTTTGAGTATAACATTGTGCACGGCAACTACTACGGCACCTCGCGCGTGCTGTACGAGGAGAAGATCAAGTCGGGCAAGGTCCTGCTCAAAGACATCGACGTCATGGGTACGCAAAATCTCGTTGAGACGCTCGGTAAGCAGGCTGCCATGCTGACGATCTTCCTGCGCGTCGACTCCAAAGAGGTGCTCGTCGAGCGTCTTAAAGGACGCAAGGAGTTGGAAATCGACAAGCGTCTGCAACGCTACGACCTCGAGCAGACCTACCAGACGAAATACGACTATATTATCACCAACAACACCCTCGAAGAGACGCTCGGCATCTGTCGCGCGCTGGTCGCGCACGCAAAGAGCGGAGCCGCTCTCAAGGCGACGCGCGAGGGAGGCTTCGACGAGCAAAAGGTGCGCGCGCTCGCGGCCCTGCTCGCACAGGGCGAACAGGAAGTGGCGCCCATCGACGTGGCTATTCGGGACGGCGAATTGTATATCGTAGACGGACATCTGCGCTATCTTGCGTCGAAGCTTGCCGGCAAAAAGGTTGCCGTGAGCATCGTCACGCCCGATCGGGTCGCCTGCGTTCCTCAGGACAACTGGAACGCTGCCGTCGCTCACTACCAAGCAAAGGAGTAATGTGAATGTCGCTGACGCAGCAGGTGCTTGCCGAACACGTCGACAAGCTGCGCGAATACCGATTTATCGTTGTCCAGCATCTGATGTCGGATACCTATTCTTTCCTGACGGAATTGTTGGAGTCCGGCGTGGAGGTCGATCGCTTGTTCGTAAAGGAATATTCCTGCGACACGGCGTATTACGACGCACTGCAAGGCGTTGTTGCACGGCAGATGATCGGCGGCGATATGACGCCGCACTATACCGCGGCGTTGCGTGAGGCGATCGAAAAGTCCAAACGGGACGGCAAGCGCGTCGCTGTATTGGATCTTGGCGGCGAATTCGCTCCGATCGTTGCCGCCGCCGACGGCAACGGTGTGCCGATCGTTGTCGTGGAGGATACGGCGTTCGGGCATCGCAAATATGCCGACATCACGCTCAACGACCCCAACATACAACTGTTTTCGGTGGCGCAGAGCGATTTTAAGGAGATCGAGGCCATCTTTGTGGGCGAGGCGGTGGTTTCGTCCACCGAGCGCGTGCTTCGCTCGCTCGGCAAGACGCTGTGCGGAGTGAACGCCCTGCTCATCGGCTACGGCATGATCGGTAAAAACGTTGCTGCGGCGTTGCGTAAGCGCGGCTGTATCGTATCGGTGTACGATAAGCAGGCGACGCGCACCTGCCGCGCGCATTTCGACGGCTATCGTGTCGGCGGGCTGCACGAACTGCTGGCCGATAACGCGGTCGTGATCGGAGCGACAGGCGAGACCTCGCTGAACGACGACGATATCGCGTATTTGCGCGACGGTGCTGTGCTGGTCAGCGCCAGTTCCAAGCAGGTCGAGTTTTGCGAGCGGCTTCTCGCCGGCACCGACTCCGTAAGCGAGCACGTCGACCTGTGCCGATTTGCCGACAAGGCGGTGTATCTGCTCAACGGCGGCTATCCCATCAACTTCATTGACCGAAGCGTGCCGGATTACATTATCGAATTCATGTTTGCAGAGATGCTCATGTGTTTGGCGCAGGCGGATGCAACGCACCGTGACGGCATACGGGAGGTATCTGCGCAAGGGCGCGATTTTGTTTCTCAGCGATTTCTGGCGACGAAATAAACGGAAAGAAGAAGGAACAATATGAAAAGGAAATACATTATCATCAACTCGTTTTTGATCCTGATCGGTATCATAGGTATGCTGGGCGGCAAACTCATCGACGGGGATGTTTTCTTGGGCGAGCTGGGCGTGGCGTTTGTCACAGGCGGTATTACCGCGCTCATCACGACCATGCTCATCGCAGAGAAGAATGACACCTCCTGCGCGGAGAAGTGGGGTCTGAACGCCATCTATTCCAAGCGCTCGGATATGAATATCCAGTGCGACGCGTGCTTGGAGAAATGCACCAAGCAGTTGGATTTTATTGCGCTCGGCTTAAAAGGCTTCCGTGACGCCGCCACCGATCTGGTCATCAAAAAGGTCAACTCCGGCGTCAACCTGCGCATCATCACCGTGGCGCCCACGTCGCCTTTTTTGAAGCAGAAGGCGGTTGAGGAGGGCAGCGTGCCGGAGAGCATGTCCTCTAATATTGAGAGCATGATCAGCTGGGCGCAGGAGATCAACGCGCGCACGCGCGAAGGTGCCGTGCAGGTCAAAACCTACGACGGTCTGCCGATGTTCTCCTACCAGCGTGTGGACGACTACGTTTTCGTTGGTCCGAACCTGCGCGGCATGTCCAGCCAGAAATGCATCTCCTACGAATACCATCGCGGCGAGGGCAAGGAGTATTTTGTCAATTACTTCGAAAAGCTTTGGAATGACAAGGCTATGACGAAGGTGGTTTGAGGTGTTGTATGAGAAAGCATTTTACGGCTTCCGGCATCGTCTTTCACGATGACAAGGTGCTATTGATCAAGCATAAGAAGATGAACACCTGGATCTATCCGGGCGGGCACGTCGAGGCGCAGGAGACGCCCGACGAGGCACTGCTGCGCGAGATCGAGGAGGAGACCGGCTACAAGGCGGAGGTCCTCGCCGTCGAGCCGTTTACCTATGCCGATGACAAAGCGCGCACGTTACCCAGACCGTTTTGCGTGCTGGAGGAGAGTATCTGCGAAGAGGACGAGCACAAGCATATCGACTTTATCTATTTGTGTCGGCTGACCGACGGCAACGTCCATCGACGGCCGGAATACGAAGATCAAAAATGGGTCGGCGAGGACGAGATCGACCGATTGGACGTGCTGGATAATTTGAAGCACGTGCTTCGCGAGGCGTTTAAAGCGCTCGGCTGATTGTTGCGAACAGCCAAAAGAGCCTGTCACGGTTGTGACAGGCTCTTTTCATTGGGGTTGTGTCAGACGATGGCCTCGCGCAGCCATTCGAGCGTGCAAGCGACCATGTGTTTGCCCATTTCGATGCTCGCCTCCTTGGCGGATTGCGCGAACCACTCGGTGTTGCGCTCGCAGCGCGACAGGTCGACCAGATCGGGGTAGGTGCCCAGCATCAGCGAGGTCTCCCACTTGCCGGCGTGGTCAAAGCCGCCGCATTTGATCTGCGCGTCGGCGCCGATAAGGGGAATGACCTTGATGTAGGCGAACGGATCGTCGCCGCCGCCGAGGTTTTCGTAATAGCTCGCGTAGGCGTCGCTGCCCCACCAGCCTTTGCCGAGTTTTTCTTCCATGTATTCCATGGTGACCTTTTTGGCGGCCTTGTGGCAGGCGATGGTCATCGGCATAAGACCGGCGGCCTCGGTCTGGTGATGCGGCACGAGATAAATGTTCTTGTGTCCGGCGGCGATCATGGATTTGAGAATATAGTAGAGATAGTTGGTGTAGGCGTCCTCGTCCACGTGGAAGTGGCTCGGCTTCGGCTCGCACACCGCATAGGAGGCGACGCCGTACCAGATGGGGGGACACACCACGATCTCCTTTTCTTTTTCCAGCTCGCGCAGGCAGCCGGTCACCACCAACGTGTCGGTGCCGCAGGAGGCGTGACGCGCGTGGTATTCCAGCGTGCCGATGGGGATGATAAAGGGAACTTTGCGGTCAACGGCATCCTGAATCTCATCGTAGAGCATTTCGATCAGTTGCAAACCGTATCACTCCTTAAAATAACAGTTCGGGACAGACCTCGGGGATCTCGGGGCTGAGCATGTCGAAGCCGTTCTCGGTTACGGCGATACCCTTTTCCCAACGCACGCCGAAGGTGTCTGCGGAGATATAGGTGTCCACCTGATAGGTCATGTTCGGCTTGAGGTGATACTGCGAGCTGGTCTCGCACCAGGGCGCCTCGACCTCGATGATGCCGGTGCCGTGCAGAGGGCCGTAGACGTAGTTTTTCTCATAGCCGTGGTCGATGTAGTACTGATAGAAGCCCTTGGCGATGTCGGCCGCCCACACGCCTGCCTTGACCTGTTTCTCGCTCCAGGAATGTGCCTCGCGGCAGAACTGCACGATGTCGCGGCGCTGACCTTCCAGCTTGCCCAGACAGATCGGATAGCCGATCGCGGCGGAATAACCGTCGATCTTCGCGGAGAGGTTGAGCTGGACGATATCGTCCTTGCGGAACTCACGGTAGGACGAGCGCGAGATGGCGTGACGGGTGGACGCCTCGGAGAAGACGTACATCGGCAGACCCTCGTATTCCGCACCGTGCTCGTAGACCGCCTTCTGGGCGACGCCGACCATCTGCAGCTCGGTCATGCCGGGGCGGATGGCCTTGATGACCTCCTCGGTGGCGATGTTGGCGATGCGATAGCCCTCGCGCAGGCAGGCAAGCTCGTTGACCGACTTGATGGAGCGCAGCTCCACCATCACCCTGCCTGCGTCCACGATCTCCGCTTCGGGGAAGGCGTCGCGGATGGCGTTGAAGATGGTGACGGAGGTGTCGAGGTAGGACGCGACGCCGATGCGGATCTTTTTGCCGGTGACGCCGATATACTTGAACACGTCGTCAAAGGTGTCGGGCTTGAGCTCGGGATACGCCGGATCGGCGCCCTCGCGGTAGGCGGTGAGCACGAAGGTCTTGTCGAGCTTGTTGCGGTCTGCGCCGAAGATGGCAGACTCGGGACCGACCATCAGCGCGGCACGGCCGTCGGCGGAGATCGCCACGCCGGAGCGCTCAAACAGCGGCCAGAAGCCGGAGAAGTAACGGGGGTTGGCGTAGTCTGCCTCGTTGCCGTTGACGATGAGGGCGTCGAGACCCTCGCGCTGCAAGATCGCGGCGGCGCGGGCGACTCTTTCCTTGTACTCGTGATCGGGGATACAAATTCTTGCCATGATACATTCCTCCTGATTTTTATATATTGATGCGTTTACTCACAATAGCCGGGGGTGGTGTAGAAATTGACGGTTCTGGGCTCGGCACGACCGTACTGTGCGACGACGGGGACGTTGCTTTCCAGCATGATGGCGTACTGTTCGCCTTCCGCCGCGGTGTAGGCGCCGAAGTCGCACTCTTTGTTACTGCGCAGGCAACGCACGCGCATCGGCTCGACCTCGGCCGTGAAGCTGACAGGTGCTTTGTCGGTGTAGATGAGCGTAAACTTGACGACCGCCGTTTCGTCCGACACGTTGGTGATGATCACCGACTCGTGACCGGGAATAAGGTTGGCGCCTTGCGGCGGCAATTCCGCGTCGGGGAAGATCCAGACCTTTTTACCGTAGCTCATAGAGTCACTCTCCTTATATCGTTGTAATTCCATTATAAAGAATAATGCGCGGCTTGTATTTGCACAATCTTGTTTTCCTTTTGCACAATCGTCAACTTATGGATATTTTGCATAATTTATTGACAGCGGTTTTTACTTGTGATACAGTGGATTTACGCAAGGCAGAGGAGGCGTGTGTATGTATTTTACCCTGCAACCGTCGATCATTCAGATGGACGTGACCCGTATTGCCAATTTGCAGTATTTTGAGTTCACCGATACCATCCACACCATTCAAGATCGGCACAATTTCTGTGAATTGCTGTTCGTGGGCAAGGGCTCGTTGTCCATTTATTCGGAGAATTACAGCGGCCTTCTTGCGGAAAACCAGATGATCATCCACCGACCCAACGAGATGCACTCGCTGGCCACTTCGGACACCGTTGCGCCGAACGTCATCATCATCGGCTTCGAATGTGACTGTGAGCGGCTCGTTCCCTTCTCAAAACAGCCGATCTCTTTGTCGGGTGAGCAGATCCGCGCGCTGTCGCGCATCATGCAGGAGGGCATGAGTATTTACGAGCCGCCCTACGACGTGCCGAACACGCGGTATATGCCAAAGCGCCGCGAGTATCCGTTCGGCGCCGACCAGCTTATCAAGATCGGCTTGGAGGCGTTTCTCATCTCGCTGGTGCGCAGTTTGCAGGCCGGCGGCGATAAAAGCGCTGCGCCTTCGGCGCTCGGCAGCATCCAGTCGGTGCATTTTTATATTACGGAAAATTTCCGCACCAAGATCACGCTGACCAACCTCTGTTTCCTGTTCGGCATGAACAAGACCACCCTTTGCCGTGCGTTCAAAGAAACCTATGGCACGACCGTTCTTGATTATATCAACGCTCTGCGCATTCGCGAGGCAAAGGCCTGTCTGCGGCAGAGGAAGCACTCCGTTACGGAGATTTCGGATATGCTGGGGTTTAGCTCCGTGCATTATTTCAGCCGTCTGTTCAAACAACATACGGGGCATACCCCGACCGCCTACATGAAACAGACTGCGGCGGAAAAGATCAACGAATAAGAAAAAGGGCGGTAGCATCAGCTACCGCCCTTTTTATGTTAAGAAAGAGGGGGATTATCGAACCTTGATGTCGGTCAGGTCGGCGATGACGCCCGCCTTCTCGGCGTCGTACATCTTCCAGATGACCTGCAAGCTCTTCATAGCCTCGCGACCGTCGGTGTTCGGCTTCTTGCCGTTGACGATGCAATCCACGAAGTGCTCGATCTCGAACTGGGTCTGCTTGCCGGAGGCGATGGCATCCTCCCAGATGACCTCGTATTTCTGCATGTCGACCGGACCGTTCGGGATGTGCTCACGGTTCTGGTTGTACAGCTTGATGCGAGTACGGTCGTACTCGAGCAGGCCCTTTTCGGTGATGATCTGCATGTTCCAAGCGAGGTGCGTGCCGCGAGAACCCCAGGTCGCGCCGTGGTAACCGAGCGCGCCGTTCTCGAACTTGAAGCTGGCGATGCTGGTACCTTCTTTGCGCAGCCAAGGCGTACCGATTCTGGTTCCGAAGTGAGTACCCTGTACGGGGTTGCCCAGGAAGAACATCAGCAGGTCGACATAGTGGCAACCGTGGCTGAAGAACTGACCGCCGCCGAGACGGGCGGTGGTGAGCCAGTGACCCTCGGGCATCTTGGTCAACTGCTCGGTCCACAGAGAGATCTGCATAATCTTGCCGAACTCGCCGCTGTCCACGAGCTCCTTCATCTTGAGGATACCGGGACGGTAGCGCAGGGGATAGGCGCACATCAGAACAACGCCCTCCTCGTCGCAGATGTCGATGAGGCTCTTGCACTCTTCTTCGGTGTTGCACAGGGGCTTCTCCATGAGCACGTGCTTCTTGTGACGCGCAAAGAACACGCCGCACTCATAGTGCAGGTCGTGGGGCAGCGCGATGAGCACCGCGTCAACGTCGTCGACGATGTCTTTCCAGTCGGTGCACACCTTGGCGTTGGGATAATCCTCCGCCAGCTCTTTGGCGTGGTCGAGGATAATGTCCACGCAGGCGGTCAGCTCGACGTCGTCGATCGCGCCGATGCCGGCAATGTGGCTCTTCATCATCAGACCACAGCCGATGATACCAAGACGAATCTTTTTCATAATTCTTTTCCTCCGAAGTTCAAAATTCACTCCCGTTGGAAGCAATTTCATTATAAACGATTTTTTCACGCTCGTATTTATCCAATTGGCATAGAGATTTTATCCATTTGGTATCATTTTTGCGATTTTCGGCTTGATTTTTCCGATAGAACTTGGTAATATAGGGGCGTAAGGTGGTGTTTTCATGAAACAGCGCAACGAAACCGCGGTGGAAAACGTGTTTAGCGTGGAGTCGATCGTGTCGGTGTTCCACAACGCACCGGTGATCGTGAAAAAGGAATCCGCGCGCCGCGACCACAGCGTTATGTACGATTTTTGGCAACTGTTTTATGTCGAAAAGGGCGTGTATAAGGTGCAGATGGAGGATTGCCCGATGCATTCGATGGAGCAGGGGCAACTGCTCCTGTGTGAGCCGGGTAAACTGCGCACCTCCCACATCGGCTCGGATGCGCGCGTGGGCATCATCAACGTGCGGTGCAATTCCCCGAAGATGCGCCGCCTGCGCAACCGCGTCATCACCCTCACCGAGCAGGAAAAAGCAGAGATGTTAAGCCTGCTGCAAGAGGGCGTCGGGATGTTCCGAAATCTTCCCGAGAGCGCGCCGTATACGGGTCAGCACGTCGTGGACGGCACGACAAAGTATCAGTTGCAGGTGTTCAAAAACCGCATCGAGATATTGCTCGTCGGCTTTTACGTGCGTCGCGTTAAGGAGGAGGAGGTCTCTCCGTCGATCCAAAATCAGCTCAACTACTATGAGCAGAAATTCCGCATGATCGAGGAATACATGAAAGAGCATCTCGGGGAGACACTCACCATCGAGGACGTGTGTGAATACACCGGCTTTTCGGTCAACACCGTCAAGCGCATCTTCCGCCAGCAGGCGGATTGCGGCGCGATCCACTATTTTCTCAAGCTCAAGATCAAAGAAGCCAAACGCCTGTTAGGAGAGACCGACCTGACGGTTACGCAGATCTCCGATCGGCTGGGTTTTTCGGGTGTGCATTATTTCTCCAAGACCTTTAAGCGCTTCGTCGGCGTGTCGCCGCGCGAATACGCGTATTCCCTGACGGGTGTATAAAAAGACTCCCGACGCTACTGCGTCGGGAGTCTTTTTGTTTTACAGCGTTTTGAGGAAGGCGTCGATCTCGTCGTTGCCGTCGAGCACGCCGATCTCAAGATGGGTCTCGATCTGCCCGTAGGCAGGCACGACGGCAATCTTGCCCTGCGCGGTGGCGGCGTCGCGGTTGATGCCGCAGGTGTTGCACGGCTCCAAGCCCAGCGCGTAGTCGTGGGAACGCATGCACTTCCATTCGAGCATGTTCGGCAGGGTGGCGGTGTCGTAGGCGACGTATACGCCGAGTCCGAGGCGCTTGTTATACAGCACCGCCGCGGCGCGTTCGCCGTCCATGTGATGCAGATACAATTCCTCGTCGATGCCGTCCTTCGGGTCGTGTGCGGCGGTAAAGCCGGTGGAGGTCTTGCTCAGCAGGTCGGTGGTCGCCTTGGAGACGGCGATCTGCGAGTCGCCCTGCAACACGGGATAGCCGAAGTTGATATGATACAGCAGCATGAACGGCTCGTCCTGCGCCTCGTAGTTGGTGACGGTGTCGTGGATGCGAATGACCTTGTCGTTGAGCCCTGTTTCAAGACGGCGGCGCAAGCCGAGGTGACTGCCGAACAGGCGCGACCGGTGCACCTCGCCCTCCGCAGACAGAACGTAGTCGTCGCCGTCCCATTTGGCGGAGGTGTTGAATTCTTTGGCAGGGGTAAAGGTCAGACGGCCGTGGACAGGGAAGTTGCCGCCGTTACCGGCCGCACCGCCGACGTTGTCCAGACCGCAGGTCACCAAGGCGCCTGCCGACCAATGCTCGGGAAACTCGCCGGTAAATGCGCTGTGCTCAAAGGGCGAGGTCAGACCGTTTTTGGTCATAAAAGCGAGGTTGACGCCCTTGTAGGACAGATCGTACAGGTCCATGCCGCGATCCGGCACCACCGAGAAGCGCAGGCCGGCGGCGTTGTAAAACTCCGCCAAATGTACGCCCTCGCCGCGTCCTTGATTCATGGTGACCTCACGGACACCGGCGATCTGGTCGATGTTGCCGACGTTTTTAAGCTCGGTAATGAGGTAGCCTCGAAAGTCAACCCATTCAAACTTGGTAGCAAGCTCAAAGAGAGCCTCGTTTGTAAGGCCGCAGATGTGAGTAAGCGGCTGGCGGATAATGGTGTAAATAACCATGATAAGAACGAGCTGGATTATAAGGGGGAGACAGCCGCCGAAGGGAGAAACGTTTTCCTTCTGCTGGAGTTCCATTATTTCCTGCTGCATTTTCTGCATGGTCGCCTGGTCAGTGCGGCCTGCATATTTCTTTCTGATTACCTCTTCTTTTGGGCGAAGAGCAGCCATTTTAATCTGATTTTTCTGTTGTTTGATACCGAGAGGGAGCAAAACCACCTTAAACAGTATCGTAAACAGTAGCAGCGTCAGGGCATAGCTGCCGGTGAAGCTGTCAAAGAATCGCATTATAAATGCGAAAGGAGCGTACAAAATTTCCATTTCAAATTTCCTTTTGATTATTCATCGTTGTCATC
>JAFQFY010000016.1 GCA_017398485.1 Clostridia bacterium | reverse complement strand
TTGCGGCGCGTAAATCGCGCCAGCAACAGCGAAAATCCGTAAACAAGCGGTGTAATGAGTATCGTATATATCCCGTTTGGCAACAGAACCTTGAACAGGATCTCAAGCAGGTTCTCTTTTCCGAATATCACATAACAAAAAAACCATTCGAGTAGCAAATGCAGTCCAACGCCGCAGGAACAAAGTAACAAAGCGGTCCAAAAATTCGCTCTCAAAAACCACTCGACCAGCAAGCCTGCAACCAAACCAAACAGCATGAGCAACAATGCGTCAAATCCAAACACGCGGAACGAAAAAACGCCCCACAGTAGGCCTGCCACAAGACCGACGGCGGCGCCCGTACGTGCACCGCCGAAAACCGCAACGCAGATGACGTAGGGAAGCAACGGCACAGGACGCGCATTTAAGATGATCGGGAACATACGCGGTGCCGACTGCATAAGCAATAGCAACAACGTGCTCAGTGCATATACGATCCAGATCAGGTAGTTTTTCTCTTGCAATAAAGCCAGCAGGGGACTTTTATTGACGCGATTCTTCATGCCGCCACCTCCCTTTCGCTTGGCTTTGTTTGCATATCATTCCAATGCGGCACCCTGTCCGTCAAACGAACAGATGATCATCACTTGTTTGAGATTATTAATATCCGCCATCAGCTCGACGTTCGCATCGAGGGTCATGCCATCGGATGCGCTGTTGATCTCACGAACGGTGCCGATGAGCAGACCATCGGGAAATATGCCGCCGATGCCGGATGTAATGAGATAATCCCCCACCGCGACACCGGAGGAACGCTCAAGTGTCGTCAAGCGCACCGTCTGCTGACGTGCCAAGTCTACCGTACTGCCGGCGGTATAGCCCGTATCGCCGGTACGGCTGATCTGTGCCGCGACCTTGGTCGCAGGATCAAGAATTGTGCGCACCTTTGAATAGGTCAAGCCGACCTCGTATACAACACCCACCAGATCCCCGTCCGTTGTCACGACCGGATCATTGACCGACACATCCGCGTTTTTGCCGACCGAAATGGTAAAGTTGCCATAGGCATCCGAAGGATCGCGTCCGATCACGCGACCCGAAGCGAAGGTGTAGTCGGAATGCTCCTCGTGCAGGCCCAAGATCTCATTATACCAATCGTTTTGCTGTTTTAATTCATCGTAGTCGACCATTTTTTTGCGCAATTCAGCATTCTCGGCAAGAAGTGCATCGACCTGCTCTTGCAGATCGCCGCCGCTGAACATACCGCTGAAAAAATCGGAAACGGCGTCGGAGATCCCCGTCACAAACGATTGTATCGGCGTGACCACCGCACCCATAAAAGTCTGCGGCAACGATGCGAGGCCGCCCGTGCTGGCGCTGTAAATCATGACGCCGATCAACACCAAAGCAACCACGGCAATGGTGCGAACAAAAAAGCTCTTCAAAAACTCTTTCAAGCGATCTCACGTCCTTTCCGTAAAATACCAAAAAGCGGAAGACGACACGTCCTCCGCTTAACGGATCAAATGCGACGATTGGCTCGGAAGTTGCTGACCATACCGAGATCCAAACATTTACCCGTGCCGATCGCTACGCAGTCCAACGGATTTTCCGCCACATGCACCGGCATACCGGTCTCACGGTTGATAAGCATATCCAGGCCGCGTAACAATGCGCCGCCACCGGTCAGCATAATGCCGTTGGAAATAATATCCGCACTAAGTTCAGGCGGCGTGCGTTCCAGAGTGGATTTAATAGCGTCCACAATGGCACCGACCGGATCCGCAAGCGCCTCGCGCACTTCCTCGGCAGAGATGACGATATTCTTCGGCAGGCCGTCAACCAGGTTACGGCCCTTAACGTCCATTGAGGACTCGTTTTCATACGGGAATGCCGAACCGAGCGTGATCTTCAGATCCTCCGCCGTGCGCTCGCCGATGAGCAGATTGTATTTTTTCTTGATATACGAGATGATCGCCTCATCAAAGTCATCACCTGCAACACGCACGGATTGCGCCGTCACGATATCGCCCAGCGAAATAACCGCAACCTCCGACGTACCGCCGCCGATATCCACGATCATGCAGCCTGCCGCCTCGGCAACCTCCAGACCGGCGCCGATCGCCGCCGCCATGGGCTCAGTGATGAGCTGGACATCGCGCGCACCGGCATTACGCGCGGCCTCGTCAACCGCGCGACGCTCCACCTCGGTCACGCCGGAGGGAATACATACGATCAAACGCGGGCGATTAAAAAGCGTGGATTTGAGCGAACGCTTAATAAAATAACGGAGCATCGCCGAGGTCACTTCGAAATCCGCGATGACACCGTCCTTCAGAGGACGAACAGCGGAGATCGAGCCGGGAGTACGACCGATCATTTCCTTCGCCTCACTGCCGACAGCCATAACCTCGTCACGCTTCACATCGACCGCAACCACGGACGGCTCGCGCATAACAATACCCTTGCCGCGCATAAATACCAGAGTATTCGCCGTACCGAGGTCGATACCGATATCACGATTAAAAAACATGTTGATTACTCTCCTCTTTTTAGAAAATACAAGAAAAATTACGCTTTATCCATAGATAACCTTATTATATACCGAATGGCAGTAAATCTCAATATAAAATTAAAAAAATTTACATATTTTCTCAATTTTCCATCGTAAAGTATCATTTTATTCGCCGAAATTCTGCAAAAACCGAAGCAAACGACCGCCCGGCAGACCCATAACCGTGTAAAAATCACCGCGGATCGCCTCAACGTTACGCATGCCGTAGCCTTGGATCGCGTACGCACCCGCCTTGTCCATACACTCGCCTGCTTTCACATAATCGTGTACCTCTCGCTCGGTCATCGGGAGGAATTTGACGTGCGCAATATCTGTAAAGCCTTCCTCCTTTACAATTTTGCCTTCGCCGTTTGTGCGGATAACCCACACGCCTGTCATCACTTGGTGCTCTCTTCCCTGCAGACGCATGAGCATATCTACGGCATGCGCCTCGCTTTTTGGCTTTCCGAGCATCTGACCGTCTAAAACGACCATGGTATCCGCACCCAAAACAAGCTTATTCGGGAATTTTGCCGCCACCTGTGTCGCCTTGCTGCGTGCGAGTGCCTTGACCCGATCCTCAGGCGAAAGTCCACTCGGCGCGTCCTCGTCCGCAGCCGCGCACACCTCGAACGGCACGCCTGCCAATGTGAGTATTTCTCGGCGACGTGGTGACGCCGAGGCTAAAATAACGGTTTCATTTATACTCATTCCCCGTTCTCCTCCACACATTCAATCACGCGGCGACACAATTGCGCCAGTTCATCCAGGGTATTGATCTGCCCGGCCTCGCGACGCATAGCTGCCGCGCCCCGCATGCCGTTCATGTACCATGCGGCATGCTTGCGGCCTTCCAACAGCGCCACACGCTCACCTTTGTATTCGGCGGCGAGCGTTACCTGCCGCATAAGCTCCTCCATGCGTTTGGTGATCGGCGGCGGCGGCAACAAACGCCCATGCTCGAGATACGCCTCGATCTGTGCAAAGATCCACGGCGCGCCAAGCGCTCCTCTGCCGACCATAATACAGTCGCAGCCCGTCTGTTCATACAGCGTTGCCGCCGATTTTGCATCGACAACGTCGCCGTTACCGATGACGGGTACTTTGACCGCCTGCTTAACCAGACGGATAATATCCCAGTCCACCGGCGGTGCATACATTTGATCTCGCGTGCGTCCATGCACTGTGATCGCATCCGCACCGCCTGCTTCGCAGGCACGTGCTACCTCGACAGCGTTGACTTCATCTTTGGCGTAGCCTTTACGGATCTTCACCGTCACCGGCACCCCTACGGCATCCTTGACGGCTTGTACGATGCGACGGCACAGCTCCGGCTCACGCATGAGCGCGCTACCGCAATGGTTTCCGGCGATCTTCGGTGCCGGACATCCCATATTGATATCGATCCAGTCGGGTTTGTACTCCATCGCCATCATAGCCGCTTTCGCCATGATCGACGGATCGTCTCCGAATAACTGGATCGCCGCCGGGCGAATATCCTCGTCCAGCTCCAACAATTCCGCGCTCTTTCGGTCGCCGTAGGTTAATCCCTTGCCGCTGACCATCTCGCCAACGACAAACGCCGCTCCGTAATCCATGCATCGACGGCGAAATGCACGATCCGCTACGCCGGCCATCGGCGCCAATGCAGCATGGCCGACTATTTCAACGTTTCCAATAAACAAAACGATCCGTCCTTTTCATAATCTTTTTTCAGTATACAGGATTTTTTTGCGTTTGAACAGACCTAATTTAAAAATGATGAAAAAATCCCTCCTGCCGAAGCAGGAGGGATTTTTTATGAGATTACATTACACGTTCTGCGCGTATAACTCGCCCAGACGGACCAGGTGCTCATAACGAGCCATGGCAGTCGCCTCGGCCTTGTCGAACAGTTCGTTGGCACGATCCGGGAAGGAACGGGTCAGCGAAGCGTAACGAGCCTCGTTCATGATGAAGTCGCGATAGCTGGCAGACGGAGCCTTGCTATCCATGGTGAAGGGATTCTTGCCCTCCGCCTTGGCGGCAGGGTTGAAGCGGAACATGTTCCAATAGCCGCAATCCACAGCCTTCTTCATCTCAGCCTGGCAGTTGACCATGCCGCCCTTGATGGCGTGCATCTCGCAGGGAGAATAGCCGATGATCAGCGACGGACCCGGATAAGCCTCAGCCTCGGCGATAGCCTTAATGGTCTGGTTCATATCCGCACCCATGGCGATCTGCGCGACGTAGATGTAGCCGTAGCTCATCGCGATCTCCGCAAGGCTCTTCTTGGCGATCGCCTTACCGGCGGCGGCAAACTGCGCCACCTGACCGATATTAGACGCCTTGGAAGCCTGACCGCCGGTGTTGGAATACACCTCGGTATCGAAGACCATGACGTTGACATCCTCGCCGGAAGCCAACACGTGATCCAGACCGCCGAAGCCGATGTCGTAAGCCCAACCGTCACCGCCGAAGATCCAAACAGACTTCTTAGAGAGGTATTCCTTCTTCGCCAGAACGGACGGAGCTGTCGGGCAGCCGGCGGCCGCAGCCTTCTCCAGTTCAGCGATCAGCGCGGCGGTGGCAACGGCGTTGGCCTCGCCATCGTTAACGCTGTTCAGGTAAGCCTCAGCGGCAGCCTTGAACTCGGCGGAAGCCTTATCGGAAGCGGCCATCTCTTTGACCTGCTCGATCAAGCTCTCACGGACAGCCTTCTGACCCAGATACATACCGAAGCCATGCTCGGCGTTGTCCTCAAACAGAGAGTTTGCCCAAGCGGGACCATGGCCCTTCGCATCGGTGGTGTACGGAGAAGTCGCCGCAGGACCGCCCCAGATAGAAGAACAGCCGGTGGCGTTGGAAATATACATACGATCGCCAAACAACTGGGTGATCAGGCGAGCGTAAGCGGTCTCGGCGCAACCTGCGCAGGAGCCGGAGAACTCAAGCAACGGCTTCTTGAACTGGCTGGCAATAACGGTCTTGCCGACGGTCTCGGCCTTCTCGGAGACGTTGGCCACGCAGTAGTTGAAGACTTCCTGCTGGTTCGCCTGGCTCTCCTGAGAGACCATCTTCAGCGAGTTGGTCGGGCAGACGCCGACGCAAACGCCGCAACCCATACAATCCAGCGGAGAGATCGCCAGCGTGTAGGTGTAGTCGGTCTTGACGATGGGCTTCTCGTGCTTCTTCATCGCCTCGGGAGCCGCTGCGACCTCATCCGCGTTCATCGCGAAGGGACGGATGGTGGCATGGGGGCAAACGAAGGAGCAACGGTTACACTTAACGCAGGTGTCGGGATTCCACTCGGGAACCATAACCGCAACGCCGCGCTTCTCATAGGCGGAAGCACCCTGCTCGAAGGTGCCGTCTGCATGGTCGATGAAGGCGGAAACAGGCAGGCTGTCGCCGTCCATCTTGCCGACGGGCTTCATGATGTTGTCAACCATCTTGACCAGCTTAGCGGGACCCTGCTCAGCAACAGCAACCGCGTCATCGGTCGCATCCGCCCAAGAGGCCGGCACGTCGATCTTCACGAACGCGGTAGCGCCGGCGTCGATCGCCTTATGGTTCATGTCCACAATATCCTGGCCCTTCTTCAGGTAGGACTTCGTGGCGGCATCCTTCATATAGCGAATGGCGTCAGCCTGCGGCATAACGTTGGCCAGCGTAAAGAACGCAGACTGCAGAATGGTGTTGGTGCGCTTGCCCATACCGATCTCGATGGCGAGGTCGATGGCGTTAATGGTGTATACCTGAATGTTGTTCTTCGCGATGTAGCGCTTCGCCTCGGCAGGCATGTGCTTGTCGAGTTCTTCCGCACTCCACTGGCAGTTGATCATAAAGATACCGCCGGGCTTAACGTCATTTACCATCTTATAGCCCTTAAGCACATAGGACGGGTTATGGCAAGCCACGAAGTCCGCCTTGTTGATGTAGTAGGGGCTCTTGATGGGCTGATCGCCGAAGCGCAGGTGGCTGATGGTGATACCGCCGGTCTTCTTAGAGTCATACTGGAAGTACGCCTGCACATATTTATCAGTGTGGTCACCGATGATCTTGATGGAGTTCTTGTTCGCACCGACGGTACCGTCGCCGCCCAGACCCCAGAACTTGCACTCAATGGTACCCTCGGCCGCGGTGTTGGGCGCTTCTTTCTCTTCGAGAGAGAGACCGGTCACGTCGTCCACGATACCGATGGTGAACTGCGCCTTGGGCGCGTCCTTGGCCAGTTCGTCGTACACGGCGAACACGCTGGAAGGCGGCGTGTCCTTGGAACCCAGACCGTAACGGCCGCCAATAACGCGGATGTCACCACGGCCCTGCGTGGCAAGAGCGGTAACAACGTCAAGATACATCGGCTCGCCCAGCGCACCGGGCTCTTTGGTACGGTCAAGGACGGCGATCTTCTTAACGGTCGCCGGGATAGCGGCAGAAAGTCTGTCAGCACAGAAGGGACGATACAGGCGGCACTTAACCAGACCGACCTTCTCGCCCTTGGCGATCATGTAGTCGATGACCTCTTCGATCACGTCGCAGATGGAGCCCATCGCCACGATGACGCGCTCGGCGTCGGGAGCACCGTAATAGTTGAACAGCTTGTAATCGGTGCCGAGCTTCTCGTTGACCTTGCCCATATACTCTTCGACGATCGCGGGAATCGCCTCGTAGTACTTGTTGCAAGCCTCACGATGCTGGAAGAAGATGTCGCCGTTCTCGTGAGAACCGCGCATCACGGGACGCTCGGGGTTGAGAGCGCGCTTGCGGAACGCCTCGACGGCGTCCATGTCGCACATCTCTTTGAGGTCTTCGTAGTCCCACACCTGGATCTTCTGG
>JAFQFY010000015.1 GCA_017398485.1 Clostridia bacterium | reverse complement strand
GTGTCGCCCGAGGCCGTTACCTCGCAGATGCGTTCAAGCGCTAAGGCGGTCAATTTCGGCATCATTTACGGCATCGGCGCCCATTCGCTGTCTGAGGATATCGGCGTGACCTACGGCGAGGCGAAGGCGTATATCGACAACTACCTGCGGCATTTCAGCCGTGTCGGCGCGTTCATGCAGCGCCTCATTGACGACGCCGCCGACAAGGGCTACGGCGAGACGCTGTTTGCACGCCGCCGTCCGTTGCCCGAACTCAAGGCAGGCAACGCTATGATGCGACATTTCGGCGAGCGCGTGGCGCGCAACATGCCTATTCAGGGCACTGCCGCAGACATCATCAAGATCGCCATGGTGCGCGTCTATCGTCGTCTGCAAGCGCAGGGCATGCGCGCGCGGCTGATCTTACAGATCCACGACGAACTGATGGTGGAGGCACCGCCCGAGGAGGCCTCGGCGGTCGCGGCTCTGCTCAAAGAGGAGATGGCGGCGGCGGCCTCGCTGCTCGTGCCGCTGGAGGTGGATGTCCACCGCGGAAAAACCTGGTACGACGCCAAAGGATAACGACACATTCGGTGCATGGTTACCATGCACCGAAATTTTTGTCCAAATTTAGCCAAAGGATACAAAATAACAAAAAATAACGGAAAAATCTTCTAATAAATTACACAAAACTACTTGCATTTTGCAGGCGTGATTGCTAAAATAGAAGTAAGATAAAGATACAGGGTATATTATAGGTAAAAAATGGCATATAATCGAAAAATGGGTTTGTGCCGATCGTGAGAGGAGAGATCACCATGTTTCGTAAACAAGAGTGCGTAGCCATGCTGCTTGCCGGAGGGCAGGGCAGCCGTCTGTATGCGCTCACGCGCCATATTGCCAAGCCGGCGGTGCCCTACGGCGGCAAATATCGCATCATCGACTTTCCGCTGTCCAACTGCGTCAATTCGGGCATCGAGACGGTGGGCGTGCTCACGCAGTATCAGCCGTTGGAATTGAGCGATTATATCGGCTCGGGACAGCCGTGGGATCTTGACCGCATGGATGCCGGCGTGCACATTCTGCCGCCGTATCAGCGTAACAAGGGCGCTGACTGGTATAAAGGCACTGCCAACGCCATCTATCAGAATTTGCATTTTATCGAGCGGTATAACCCCGAATACGTGCTTATTCTGTCGGGTGATCATATCTACAAGATGAACTATGACGAGATGCTGGCGGCGCACAAGGAGAATAACGCCGACTGTACCATTGCGGTGCTGGACGTGCCCAAGGAGGAGGCGAGCCGCTTCGGCATTCTCAATACCAACGGGGACGGCTCGGTCTACGAGTTTGAGGAGAAACCGAAGGAGCCGAAGAGCACGCTCGCATCGATGGGTATTTACATTTTCACGTGGGAGAAACTGCGGCAGTATCTGATCGCTGACGAGGCGGATCCCACCTCTGCCAACGATTTCGGCAAGAACGTCTTGCCGGCGATGCTCGCGGCAGGCGAGCGCATGTTTGCTTACCGCTTTGACGGCTACTGGAAGGACGTCGGTACCATCGACAGCCTGTGGGAGGCAAACCTCGATCTGCTCAACCCGAAGGTGCCGCTGGATCTGTCCGATCCGAGCTGGAAGATCTATTCGCGCAATCCCGGTATGCCGCCGCAGTATCTGTCGGCTACCGCGCAGGTGCAGAACAGCATGCTCACCGAGGGCTGTTCCATCAGCGGCAAGGTGGAGTATTCCGTTATCTTTGCCGGCGTGACGGTGGAGGAGGGCGCGGAGATCGTCGACTCCATTCTCATGCCCGGCGTGACCGTGCGTAAGGGCGCCAAGGTATACTATTCGATCCTCGCGGAGGACGTGGACGTCGGCGAGGGCGCGCAGATCGGTGAAAAGCCGGAGGAGATCGCCAACCTCAGCAAATGGGGTATCGCGGTGGTCGCATCCGGTGTCAAGGTTGGTAAGGGCGCCAAGGTACCGGCAAAGGCTATGCAGGAGACTGACGTGGAGGAGGTGATCGCCAATGCGTAACTACACGGCTATGGGACTGATTTTTGCGAATATGCACGACGACGCCGTTCCTGAATGCACCGCCATTCGTTCGATGGGCTCGTTGCCGTTCGGCGGTCGCTACCGTCTGGTGGATTTCGTGCTGTCGAATATGGTCAACGCCGGCATCTCCAAGGTCGGCGTCATCACCAAAAGCAACTATCAGTCGATGATGGACCACCTCGGCTCGGGTAAGGCGTGGGATCTCTCGCGTAAGAACGAGGGTCTGTTCTTCCTGCCGCCGCGCACGAGTGACGACGCGGCGTATCAAGGCCGTATCCGCTCGCTTGCGGATGTGATGGCGTTTTTGCGTCGTTCCAAAGAGGAGCTGGTCATTCTTTCGGATTGTCACATGGTCACCAGCATGGATTACGGCGCGCTGGTGCAACGACATATCGAAACGGACGCCGACGTGACGGTCGCGTATCGTCGCGGCACCGTGCCGACGCTCACCGATATTCCGATCTTACGCACGGACGCGAAGGATCGCGTAACGGATATGCTCATCGGGCGCGTCAACGACGCCGAGGAGTGCTACGGCATCGGCGTGTACGTCATGCGTAAGGACTGGCTCATTCAGACCGTCAACGAGGCGGTCGCGCGCAACCTCTACCACTTCGAACGCGATATTCTGCAAAGCCATTTGCAGGAGATCGCCGTATACGGCTACGAGGTCGAGTCGCTGGTGATGCCGATCTATTCGTTGAGCAGTTATTACGCCGCCAACGTCGCTCTGTTGGACGATGCGGTGCGTGCGCAGCTGTTCCCGTCCAGACGCCCCGTGTACACCAAGGTGCGCGACTGTGCACCGGTGCAATACGGCTTGCACGCGCAGGTGACCGATTCTCTGGTCGCAGACGGTGCCAAGATCGACGGCACGGTGAAGAACAGCATTATTTTCCGAGGGGTTAATATCGGGCGTGACACGCTTATTGAAAACTGCGTCATTATGCAGGACGTGACGGTGGCCGACCGCTGTTCGCTGACCTGCGTGGTGGCGGATAAGAACGCGGTGTTCCGCGAGGGACGCACTTTGCAGGGGTTTGACACCTATCCCGTGTATATCGCCAAGAATGCGATCGTGTAAGGAGGACGACTATGAAGGTATTGTACGTAGCCAGCGAAGCGGTGCCGTTTGCGGCGTCGGGCGGTCTTGCAGACGTTGCAGGCTCATTGCCGAAGGCGATGCGCCGTCGGCTCATCGGCTGTCGCGTGGTGATGCCGCTGTACGAGTGCGTGCCGCAGGAATTGCGGGAGAACATGACCTTTTTGACCAGTCTGTCGGTGCCGGTCGCGTGGCGACGGCAGTATTGCGGCGTGTTTCAGGCAAAGGTCGACGGTGTGATCTATTATCTGCTGGACAACCAGTATTATTTTAAGCGTCAGGGCATTTACGGCCACTACGACGACGCGGAGCGTTTTGCGTTCTTCTCGCGCGCGGTGCTCGAGATGCTGCCGTATATCGGCTTTAAGCCGGACGTCATTCACGCCAACGACTGGCAAAGCGCGCTCGTGCCGTTGTATTACAGCCTGTATTATGCGAATCGCGAGGGCTTTGAGAATATCAAGACCGTGTTCACCATTCATAACATTCAGTACCAGGGGAAATACGGACAGGAGCTTATTGAGGACGTTATCGGCATGCCGTTGGACAAGCGCGAGCTTGTCGAATACGATGGCGCGGTCAACTATATGAAGGCCGGCATCGAGACGGCAGACTGTGTCACCACCGTCAGCCCGACCTATGCACAGGAACTGCTCGATCCGTGGTATGCGTGGGGAATGGACCCCATTCTCAACGCGCGCAGCTGGAAGCTGCACGGCATCCTCAACGGCATCGACGTCGACAGCTACGATCCGGCGACCGATCCGGCGGTGTTCTCACCCTACTCGGTGGAGAACGTCGCCGAGGGTAAGGCGGCGAATAAAAAAGCGTTGCAGGAGCGGTTGAATCTGCCGCAGCGTGAGGACGTGCCGATGATCGGCATGGTGACGCGCCTTGCCTCGCACAAGGGCCTCGACCTGGTCAAGTATATCGTGGACGATCTGCTCACGCGCGATATCCAGCTGGTGATCCTCGGCTCGGGCGAGTGGGTGTATGAGAACTTCTTCCGCGAACTGCAAGCGAAATATCCCGACAAGCTCTGTTATTGTGCCGGTTTCGTGCCGGAGCTGGCGCGTAAGATCTACGCGGCGGCGGATATCTTCCTCATGCCGTCAAAGAGCGAGCCGTGCGGCCTGTCGCAGATGGTGGCGTGCCGTTACGGTACCCTGCCGATCGTGCGCGAGACGGGCGGTCTCAAAGACAGCATTCGCGACTGCGGCGACGGGGAAGGCTTCGGCTTTACCTTCAAGACCTACAACGCCGACGATATGCTGTACGCGATCGATCGTGCGCTGGGCGCTTACGCAAACAAAGCGGATCTCGCCGTGTTGCGCGAGCGTTGCATGGAGCAGGATTTCAGTTGGGGACGTTCTGCGAACGACTATATCCGTCTGTATCGCTCTCTTATCAAAGGCGAATAAAACAAAAAACCGCCGTCCACAACCGTGGACGGCGGTTTTTTTTTAATATTATGGGGGTTATATCCCCTTAACGAAAGTGGTTTTCTCTATTATAATGAGTGAGGTTAGGAAAAGTATTTCTAACAAGATTATTTAGGGGGGAATATGATGAAACGCGAACGGCGACGCAGAGAAAAGACGAATTTAATTGGAATGCGCGTTATGCAGGCGAGGCTGGAGCAAGGTCTGTCGAGGGAACAACTGGTCATTAAAATGCGTGACCTCGGCATCGCTATGAGCGTGCGAACATTATCGCTGTTAGAGAGGAAAAAGCGGTGTGTTTTCGATAAAGAATTTTTTGCGTTGGCCGTAGTGCTCGACGTATCACCGGAATGGTTATGCGAAGGAGGATATGAAAAGGGCGATTCGTGAATTGCTCTTGCAATCTTGTGCCCGGTGGTCGATTTTAGCAAAATATCGGCGTACAAACAAGGCAGGGCGGCAAAGGCGTGTCACGAGCCACCGCGCATGTGCTGGCGAAGCAGCGACGCAGTGTTTGTTGCGAGGGATAAGCCAATTTCCCCCTGCCGAATGGTTTTGAACAGCGGTTTCTTTCCCCTATTTCTTTTTCGCTTAAAAGAAATAGGGACGTCGAAGACGAAAAGCGTGTTGTTATACAAATTAAAACCGCCTCTCGGATTTTGAGAGGCGGTTTTTGTTTATTCGGTTTCTTTTTTGCGTTTTCTCAGGAAGAACGGCAGCACCAACAGCAGCGCGATCGCCGCCGCGAGAAAGATGTTTTCGTTGGGCACGAACGAGGTGGTGCCGTCGCTGTTGACGATGACCTC
>JAFQFY010000014.1 GCA_017398485.1 Clostridia bacterium | reverse complement strand
GTCCTTGCGCATGGCGCGCACGGTCTCGCGCGCAATGATCTTGCCGCCGATCGCCGCCTGCACCGGCACCTCGAACAACTGGCGCGGAATGTTGTCGCGCAGCTTCTCGCACATCTTGCGCGCGCGTGCGTAGGCATTGCCCGAGAACAGGATAAAGGACAGCGCGTCCACCACGTCGCCGTTGAGCAGAATGTCCAGCTTGACGAGGTCGCTCTTGACGTACCCCTTGAGCTCGTAGTCAAAGCTCGCATAGCCTTTGGTGCGGCTCTTGAGCGCATCGAAGAAATCGTAGATGATCTCATTGAGCGGCAACTCGTAGTGAATGTCCACACGCGTCGGGTCGAGGTATTTCATATCCTTAAACACACCGCGGCGCTCCTGACACAGCTCCATAATATTACCGACGTAGTCGTTCGGCGCGTAAATGTGCGCCTGAGCGATCGGCTCCTCCGCCATCGAGATGGTGGTCGGGTCGGGGTAGTTGGTGGGGTTATCCACCATCACCACGGTACCGTCGGTCAAGGTCACGCGGTAAATAACGCTCGGTGCGGTGGTGATCAGATCGAGATTATACTCACGTTCCAGACGCTCCTGAATGATCTCCATGTGCAAAAGTCCCAGGAAGCCGCAACGGAAGCCAAAGCCGAGCGCCACCGAGGTCTCGGGCTCAAAGGTGAGCGATGCGTCGTTGAGCTGTAAGCGCTCGAGCGCCTCGCGCAGGTCCTGATAATGCGCACCGTCGGCAGGGAACACGCCGCAATACACCATCGGGTTTGCCTTGCGGTAGCCGGGCAACGGCTCGGCGGCCGGACGGCTTGCCAGCGTGATGGTGTCACCGACACGCGCGTCGCCCACCGTCTTGATGGACGCGGCAAGATAGCCGACCTCGCCGGCACGCAGTTGACTTTTCGGTTCCAGACGGCCGGGGCGCATCACGCCCACCTCCACCACGTCAAAGGTGGCGCCCGTCGCCATCATCTTAATGGTGTCGCCGGCCTTAACTACGCCGTCCATGACGCGGAAATACACAATAACACCACGGTAGGAGTCGTAGTAGCTGTCAAAAATAAGCGCCTGCAAAGGCTTGTCGTCGTCCCCCTCGGGAGAGGGCAGGCGCACGATGGATTCCAACACCGATTCAATGCCGATGCCGTTCTTCGCCGAGATCAGCGGCGCCTCGGACGCGTCGATGCCGATGATATCCTCCACCTCGCCCTTGACGCGCTCGGGATCGGCGGCGGGCAGGTCGATCTTGTTGATCACGGGGATGATCTCCAACCCGTGTTCCGCCGCCAGATAGGTGTTCGCCAGCGTCTGCGCCTCGACGCCCTGCGACGCGTCAACAATGAGCAACGCGCCCTCGCACGCGGCGAGCGAGCGCGACACCTCGTAGTTGAAGTCGACGTGACCGGGGGTGTCGATGAGGTTAAAGATATAATCCTCGCCGTTTTCGGCGTGATAGTTGAGGGTGACCGCGTGCGCCTTAATGGTGATGCCGCGCTCGCGCTCCAGATCCATGCTGTCCAACAGCTGCTCCTCCATGTCGCGCAACGCCACCGTGTTGGTCTTTTCCAACAGGCGATCCGCAAGGGTGGATTTGCCGTGGTCAATATGCGCGATGATGCAGAAATTTCGTATGTGTTCTCTGTTGTTTGCCAAGGGGACACCTACTTTCGATACGATTACAAGTCATTTTAGCATTTTTTCGCCCGTTTGACAAGTCAAAGCATTGAAAAATCCGCACCGAGATGGTAAAATGGGGAAAACGCGTATTATAAATGTATTGTATATAGGAGAGATTGGTATGGACTGGACCGAAGTATGCATCCGCATCCCCACCGCCGCCACCGACGAGGCGGCGGCGATCGCCAATATGGCAGTGCCGTACGGCATTTATATCGAGGATTACAGCGACCTCGAGCAAGGCGCGCGCGAGATCGCGCATATCGACCTCATCGACGAGGAACTGCTTGCACGCGATCGCACCACCTCGATCATTCATATCTATATTGATCCGCAGGACAATCCGCCCGAGGCGGTCGCATTTCTGCGCGAGCGCCTGACCGCCGTCGGCATCGCCCACGAGGTGGACGCCGCCACCGTGCGCGAGGAGGACTGGGCGAACAACTGGAAGAAGTACTTCAAGCCCCTTCCCGTGGGTAAAAAGCTGCTCATCTGCCCTTCGTGGGAGACCACCGACAACCCCGACGGGCGTGCGGTGCTGTCCATCGATCCCGGCATGGCGTTTGGCACGGGCGGCCACGACACGACGCGTCTGGTGCTCGAAACGCTGGAAAACCACGTCGCCGCAGGCGACGCGTTCCTCGATATCGGGTGCGGCAGCGGCATTTTGTCCATCGCGGCGTGTCTGTTGGGTGCCGACAGCGCGCTCGGCGTGGACATCGACGCGCTGGCGGTGCGCACCGCCAAGGAAAACGGCGAATTAAACGGTCTGACCGAGCCGAAATACACCATCATTAAAGGCGATCTCGCCAAGGACGTGAGCGGCACCTACCCCGTCATCGCCGCAAACATCGTCGCGGACGCTATCATCGCGTTGTCGCCTGCCGTGCCGTCGCTTTTAGCAGACGGCGGCGTGTATATCGTGTCAGGCATCATCGACACGCGCGAGGGCGATGTTCTCGACGCACTGACGAAGTGCGGCTTTGCGGTCGCGGAGCGCCACGAGCACGGCGGCTGGCTGTGCATGGTGTGCAAAAAGGCGTAAAGGGAGGAAAACGTATGCCGCGATTTTTTGTGAACGGTCCTCTGGCGGTGGGCGACACCGCCGTCATTGACAGCGCCGACGCGCGTCACATCGCCGGCGCGTTGCGCATGGCGGTGGGCGAGAGCCTGACGCTGTGCGACGGCAACGGCACCGACTATGCCGCCACCATCACCGCCATCGGCAAGGACGCCGTCACCGTGTCGGTGGACAACGCCGCGCCGAACGCGACCGAGCCGTCGCTGGCGGTGACGCTGTATATGGGTATGCCCAAAGGAGACAAGCTCGAATTCGTCATTCAAAAAGCGGTGGAGCTGGGCGTGACGAAGGTGGTGCCCGTGGTGACGGCGCGCAGCATCGTGCGCGTCAGCGGCAAGGACGCCGAGAAAAAGCAGGTGCGCCTGCAACGCATCGCCGCCGAAGCCGCCGGGCAATGTGGTCGCGGCATTATACCAACTGTATACGCGCCGATCGACTTCAAGACCGCTCTCGCGCGTCTGAAAGAGGAGCGCGTCCTGCTTTGCTACGAGGGCGGCGGCGCGCCGATCGGTACGCTGGTGACGCCCGACGACACGGCGGTCTCGCTGGTCATCGGGCCCGAGGGCGGCTTTGCGCCCGAGGAGGTGGAGGCGATCAAGGCACTCGGCGGTCGGATTGCCACGCTCGGTCCGCGCATTCTGCGCTGCGAGACCGCTCCTCTCGCCGCCCTTGCCGTCCTTATGGAGAAAAGCGGCAATATGGTGTAGTTGTTTACAAATTGTATAACACCGCCCGATTTATACAAAAAGACTCCCTTGTGTAAAAAAGGGGGTTTTTTGTTTTGCCTAAGCATTCATTGCTTTCTTTTGTCTCCGACGGCCCTATTTCTTTTTGGTGAAAAAGAAATAGGGGAAAGAAAAACACGGTGCAGACCATTCGGCAGGGGGAGATTCGCCTGTGCCTCGCTCCGACCACTGTGTCGCTGCTAACGCTAGCACATGCGCGGTGGCACGTAACACGTTTTTACCACCCTGCCTCTTTTGGCATTGTTTACGTTTATGTAACGTTCTTTGATTCAAAATATATGCTACTATATGTTCGTTTTCACAACATCAAATTAGGAGGTGAATGTATGGGAATAAGCAAACAAAGAAGAATTAAAACAAACCGAGTCGGGGCTCGAGTTATGCGAGCGCGACAAGAACAAGGGCTAACAAGAAAAGACTTGTGTGAAAAATTACAGCACCACGGCATCTTAATGACCACGCGGACACTTTCGCTTTTGGAGCGGCAAAAACGCCGTGTCACCGACATTGAGTTTTTGGCTTTAGCGACGGCGTTAGAAGTAACAATAGATTATTTGTGGGATGAATAAAATCCACCCCCGACGGGTATCCGTCGGGGGTGGATTGTTCTTTCTTTACAGATCAATTCTGCCGTACAGGGAGGCGCTGTCCTCCATCGCAGACTCGGTGCGGGTCGGCACCGTGCCGCCGTCTGCCATCGGCAGGGGGTTGGAGCGCGAAATGAACTCGCGCACGGGACGCTCGGGAGCGACGATCTCGTGCTCGCGGCGCGGCGCACGCTCACGGCGGCGCTCGCCACCGTTACCGCCGCGAGAGCCACGGCCGCCGCGCGAACGGCGGCGCTCACCGCGCGCCGGCGGTACGTCGTCGCGGTTTTCGGTGTCATCCGCCGAGCCGATCACCACGTGGCGGTTCGGCTCACTGCCGACGCTCCAAGAGGTAATGCCGTCCATCTCCTGCACAGCTGTATGGATGATGCGGCGCTCGTAGGGATTCATCGGCTCGAGCGACCGGCGACGGCCGGTGCGCGCGACCTGACCGCCCAAGCGGTGTGCCAGGCGAACGAGCGCCTGCTCGCGCTTCTCGCGATAGTTGCCGATATCCAGCGTCACGCGATAATACGCGTTGTCCACGCGGTTGGCGACCAGACTGGACAGATACTGCAACGCGTCCAGCGTATCGCCGCGGCGACCGATGATAAAGCCGAGATCCTCGCCGTCGAGGGTAATGTTGCAACCGTTTTCGGTCTCGGTGACCTCACAAGTGAAATCCTCGACACCCATCGCGGCGAGCACCTGCTCAAGATACGCCTTGGCGGCGTCGGCGGCCGAGCCGACGAGCACGCCCTTGACGATGGCGTTGCCGCCGCCGAACAGGCCGAGCACCTTTTTGCCGCCCTCCTGCAAGACCTCAAACGCGATCTTTTCTTCGGGGACGTTCATTTCAGCCGCGATGAGAGCTTTGGCTTCCTCTACGGATGCGGCTTCTTTGACGATTTCCTTTGCCATTTTCGTATTTTCCTCCCGTATTACTCGTCGGCAGGCGTTTCCTGCGACGCTTCAGTATCAGACGCTTCGGTCGCTTCGACCGTTTCTTCCGCCTTCTTGATCGGCTTCTTGCCGGCCTTGGCGGCGCGCTTTTCGTTCTCTTCCTTCTGCCAGGCCGCCTGCTCCGCCAAACGCGCGGCTTTCAGGCGCTCCTTATCCTCCTGCTTCTTGCGGCGGCGCTCGGCGTATTCCGCCTCTGCCTGCGCGCGGATCTTCGCCGGATTATACATCGCGTTGAGCACGACGGTCTGCACCATCGCCAAGAGGTTGGAGAAGATCCAGTATACCGCCACGCCGGCCGGCACCGAGAAGGAGATGACCAGCGACATGACAGGCATCATATACATCATCAGATTGGGGGAACAGCCGCCCATCTGCTGCTGTTGCGGCTGGGTGAGCTTGTTGTAGTGCATGCTCAACAAGCTGGTGAACAGACTGGTCACGCCCGAAAGGATCGCGACGATCCACAGCGGATTCGGCTTGATGCCGTCCTTGGACGCCTGTTCGAGCAGCGGCAAACCGAACACGGTGAACTGACTCTTGGTCTCGGTCAGGGTGTTGACGATCTTCTGCGCCTCTTCTTCGGACTTTTTACCGTTCTCTTTGAGCGCGGCAAGGATCTGCTCCTCATACTGATCCGCCTTGCTCATCAGATTCATCTCACGGTAGTAGGAATTCTCCGAGAAGTTTTGCTCGTTTCTCTTTGCATCCTTATCCCAGGAGCCGTCCTCCTTCATCGCGTCGACGACGGCGGTGCAGCAGATCGAGATATCCTCACTCGGTACCTGCTGAACATAAGCGAGCGGCTTGTAAATGACCGCAATAACGCTGAACAGCACCAGCATCTGCACGATCATCGGCAGGCAACCGCCCGTGAGGCTGACGCCTTCTTTTTCGTACAGCGCCTGTTGCTTCTCCGCAAGTTTCTGGCGGTCGTTGGCGTATTTCTTCTGAATGCGTTCCAGACGCGGCGCGAGGCGCGCGCGATCCGCCGCTGACTTCTGCTGTTTGATGTTCAGAGGGAACATCAACAGGCGAATAGCGAGCGTAAACAGTAGGATTGCGATAAAATAGGTGTGCGTCCAGCTATAGATCCATTTAAGGACCCAACCGAGAGGGGTCGCAAGGAATCCGAAAATATCTATCATATGCGGTCATCTCCTGTCAACCGGCAGAGCCGGTGGTATTGTCATTTTTTACGCCGCCACGGGAGCGGAAATTTTTCGGGCACGGGATCGTACCCGCCGCGGCACAGCGGATTACAGCGCAAAACGCGCCAGACGGCGAGGAGGGTGCCGAGAATAACGCCGAAACGCGACAGCGCTTCTATGGCGTAGGTCGAACAGGTAGGAGTAAAGCGGCACACGGGGTTTGTCCTCGACGAAACGTGTTTTTGATAAAAACGAATAAGCGCGATGAGCCAGTTTTTCGGCCACAGCCATTTACTCATTTTATATCACTTCCAGTTGGCGCAGGTGGTGGCCGATAACCTCCGCCGCCTGCGTGCTTTTCATGGTCAGCAGGCGCGTGCGTGCAACAAACACGATGTCGTAGCCGCCGACCTGCGAAAAATACGGGCGAAACGCCTCGCGAATGACGCGGCGGCAGCGACTGCGCTGCACCGCGCCGCCCAGCTTCTTGCCGGTGGTGATGCCGACGCGCGGCACACCGAGCTTGTTTTTGCGTACATAAGTAACAAGGGCGGGATGTACCTGTGACCGACCGCGGTAGTATAACGTGCGAAACTCTTTATTTTCGCGCAGTGTCAACCAGGTCGCCAATAACCCCGCCCCCTCTCTCAAAACGTGCCGCGCGTCGGCGGCGCGCTTTTTTGTGCCTCACGTGGCTTTATAACAAAAAAGACCACACAACGGTGGCCTCTTTTATCAATAGCTCAGACGCGCTCTGCCTTTCGCTCTTCTGCGAGCCAAAACCTTACGGCCGTTGGCTGTAGCCATTCTCTTACGGAAACCATGTTCCATTTTGCGATGCCGTTTCTTGGGCTGATAGGTACGAAACATGTATACTCCTCCTTTCACACATCGGGTAATGCTCTCCGAATGGTTCGGGGAGCCCAGCAAGGACATATTATATACCACTTCTTATAAAAAAGTCAAGGCTATTTTCCCATTCCGTCGCGCTTTTTTTGTTTATTTTTTTATTCTTGTGGTTCCGGTATGGTAAAAACACTATATGTTGTAGTTTTTTTATTGATTTTTCGCGTGGAAAAATCAGAAATTTTTTGCGTGAAAATTTTTTGCAGTTTTTTTCACAATTCGTAAAAAATCGTTGAAAAAAATCACGATTTATGCTACAATTAAACTTGTGGATTTCTTCCCTTTTTTACCCCCTATATTTGAGTTTACCATATCATTATATATATTGAGGAGTTTATAAACGCTATGGATTCGATCAAACAAATTTGGGAAAGCGTCATGGCGACCGTGCTGCGTTCGGGTATCAGCAGCATCGCCTACGATATATGGATCAAGTGTCTTGAACCGCACGAGATCAAAGACGGCGAGATGATCTGCTACGTCAACACCGAGTGGCAAAAAAGCACCATTCTTAAAGAATACGGCGCGATCATTCAGGATTCGTTGCAAAAGGTGCTCGGCGTGCCGCTGGGGTTAAAAATTCTCGCGCGCGACACCACCGAAGACATCCGACAGATGGAAAAACTCCCCATCGAGGGCAACGGTTTTCCCGAAACAGACGAGGATTTTACGTTTGAAAACTTCATCGTCGGTTCCGGTAATAAATTTGCTCACGCCGCGGCTCATGCGGTGGCCAATCAACGCACCAATTTGTATAATCCCCTGTTCATTTACGGCGGCTCCGGACTGGGTAAGACCCATCTGCTGTGCGCCATCTGCAAGGAAATTCAGAAGAATAATCCCCGTGCACACATTATGTACACCAAGGGCGAGACCATGATGAACGAGCTGGTCGTCGCTATCCAGAACGGTACGACGCCGGAATTTCACGAAAAATACCGCCGCGTCGACGTCTTGCTCGTGGACGACGTGCAGTTTATCAGCGGCAAGATCGGCTTACAGGAGGAGTTTTTCCACACCTTTGAGACATTGCATTCCGGCGGCAAGCAGATCGTGCTGACCAGCGACCGTCCACCCAAGGAGATCGCTACGCTTGAGGAGCGTTTGCGCTCGCGTTTCGAGATGGGTCTGCTGGCGGATATTCAGCCGCCGGATCTGGAGACCCGTATTGCGATCATTCGCCGCAAGGCGCAGTCGCTGGATCTGCCGTTGCCCGACGACGTGGCGGAATACATAGCCAACCAACTGCGCAGTAATGTGCGTCAGTTGGAGGGTGTTGTTAAGCGTATGCGCGCGCAATATCTGCTCGGCGGCGAACAGCCCAACCTTATTGCCGCACAAAACGCTATCCGCGATATCCGTAACGATAACCAGCCGGTACCGATCACAGTCGAGCGCATTATCAACGAGGTGGCGCGCACCATGAACGTTAAACCGGAGGATATCCGTTCATCCAAACATTCCGCACCCATCTCTAAAGCACGTCAGGTTGCGGCGTACGTCGTGCGCGCCATCACCAACCTGCAAATGAAAGCGATCGGCGACGAATTTGGCGGTCGCGACCATTCCACTATCGTCTACGCCATTCAAAAGGTAGAGACGCAGATGGCAAAGGACGCATCCTATAAAAATATGGTCAACGATATCATCAAAAACATCAGCGAATCATAAAAAGCCGGTTATTCCGTTATTACCGGTGTAGGAAATAACGGAATAACCACCCTTTTTATTAATAAATTACCTTATTTATATAGTGTTTTTTGATGAATAAAAATTTCCACAAAATTTTCACTTTCCACACACATTTTTCCCCACGGCTGTTTAAACTTTTTATTCTTTCCACTTTTACAGATTTTATCCCCAAAAAAAGAATTTTTTCTGTGGAGAGTTTTTCCTGTTTTCCGTACGCAAATCGACACTTTTAAACAAAATCACAGCCCCTACTAATACTACTGAAAAAATACTTTATTATGTATCATTTAATAAGTGAAAAGAGGTTTTACAATGAACATTCTGTGTGACAAACTTGAACTCATCGAAGCGGTCGGTAACGTACAGCGCGCGGTAGCTTCCAAAGCGGCACTGCCGGCGTTAGAGGGTATTCTTCTTCGTGCGCAAGGCTCTACACTGTACCTTGCCGGCTTTGATATGGAGTTGGGTATTACCACCACTATCAGTGCGACCGTTTGGGAGCCGGGTGAGATCGTATTGTCTGCACGCATGTTCGGTGATATCGTGCGCAAGATGCCGGGAGAGAGCATTACGCTTATCTCGGACGAGAAATTTAACACCGTTATTAAGAATGACGTGACCGAATTTTCTATCATGGGTATGACGGCGGCGGATTATCCCGAAATTCCGCAGATCGAGGACGGCGTGAGTTTTCCGCTGTCCCAGCCGGTGTTAAAGAGTATGATCCGTCAGACCATTTTTGCGGTCGCGGCACCCAACGATCCGCGCCCGATCTATACCGGTACCAAGTTTGAGATCGGTAACGACGAAATGAAACTCATCAGCGTTGACGGCTATCGCTTGGCGATGCGTTGTGAGCCGGTGCAGAGTGAGGAGACTGCCTCCTTCGTCGTGCCGGGAAAGACGCTGTTGGAGATATTAAAACTGCTTAAAGACGAGGACAAGACCTGTCATCTGGTGGTGGGTCGTCGTCACATTATTTTTGAGATCGACGGCTATGCGGTCATCTCCCGTCTGTTAGACGGTGAATTTATGGCGTACGACCGCATCATCGTGCCGGAAAAATCCTCCACCGTGACGGTGAATACCCGCGTATTTATGGATGCGGTGGATCGCGTGTCGCTGGTCATCAACGATCGCCTTAAATCGCCGTTGGTGTGTGAATTTCGCGACAACGGTATCAACATCTCCTGCACTACCCCTCTGGGCAGTGCAAGCGACGCGGTAGATGCACAGATCGAGGGCGAAGAAGAGGAGATGGGCTTCAATTCCCGTTTTCTTTTAGATGCGCTCAAAAACAGCGAGACCGACGAGGTGCGTATTGAACTCAACGGCGCGCTCAAGCCGATGAAGATCCTGCCCAAAGATGGCAACGACTTCTTGTTCCTGGTGTTGCCTGTGAGGTTGAAAAAATGAGTAAACGAGAATTCACGTTGACGGCGGAATTTATCCGCCTCGACGATCTGTTAAAGCTGACCGGTTGTACCGATACCGGCGGTCAGGCAAAACTGCTCATTCAGGGCGGTGCGGTGACGGTGGACGGTGAGGTGTGCACCATGCGCGGTAAGAAGCTGCGCGGCGGTGAGCGCGTCGCGATACCGTCACAGGCAGAGGAAATCACCGTTGTTCGTCCGTAAACTGACCGTTAACGGTTTTCGCAACCTGCACCCCACCCAATTTGAGCCTTGTGAGGGTGTTAATATTCTCGCCGGCAACAACGCACAGGGAAAGACCAACCTGCTCGAAGCCTGTTGGCTGTTCACAGGCGCGCGCAGTTTTCGCGGCGCCAAGGATCGCGAAATGGTCGCGTTTGGTGAGCAATGCGCAAAATTGGCGCTGGATTTCACGGCAAACGGGCGAAATCAGCGCGCCGACATCCGCATCGAGCAAAGACGCAGCGTCACCTTAAACGGCGTAAAACTGCCCTCTGCGGCGCGATTAGCCGGCACGTTCTGCGGCGTGGTGTTTTCTCCGTCGCATCTGTCACTCATCAAAGATGGGCCCGAGGGGCGGCGCCGCTTTGTTGACAGCGCTTATTGTCAATTGCATCCTGCCTACGTCGGTACCCTCGCGGAGCATGCAAAAATTCTCACCCAGCGCAACGCATTTTTGCGCCAAGCGAGCGAGCAACGTACGACTTACGCGGAGAAAATGCTGTCGCTATGGGATCATTCTCTGGCGGTGGCGTCGGCACGGCTGACCGCCGCGCGATGCCGGTATATTCAAAAATTACAGCCTCTCGCGGCAAAGATATACGACGGCTTATCCGGTGGCCGCGAACAGCTGACGCTGGAATGGGAATCGGTCGCTTACAAAGAAGATGCGTCCAGTGCGCAGATAGCGGCAAATTGGGCAAATACCTTCGCCGCGGCACGTGCCGCGGATCTGGCAGCCGGATTTTCCACCCAAGGCGCGCATCGCGAGGATATGATTATTCGTCTGGACGGTGTGCCGGCACGCGTCTACGGCTCACAGGGACAACAGCGCTCCGCTGTTCTCGCGTTAAAGTTAGCCGAGGCGACTTTATTGCAGGAGATCAGCGGCGAACAGCCGGTGGCGTTCCTCGACGACGTGATGAGTGAGCTTGACGTGTCGCGACAGGATTATATTCTCAATCACATAGAGGGCTGGCAGGTGTTTATTACCTGCTGTGAGCCGACCGCCGCCCTGCGTATGAACGCCGGTAAGGTGTTTGAAATCAACGGCGGCCGTATCGTCAATATAGGATAAAAGTAGGGTCTGTATGTATTTACACGTAGGACAAGAGGTCGTCGTAC
This sequence comes from Clostridia bacterium, assembly GCA_017398485.1. Lineage (GTDB taxonomy): Bacteria > Bacillota > Clostridia > Oscillospirales > Acutalibacteraceae > UBA5905. Next base: position 20,287 of record JAFQFY010000014.1, on the reverse strand, counting down.
GGCGACAGGATATTATTGGGGTGTTTGACATCGAAAACACCACCGTATCCAAGGCGACGCGCGATTTTCTCGCGAAAGCCGAAAAAAACGGACGGGTGCAATACGTCAACTACGACCTGCCGAAATCCTTTACGGTGTGTGCGCCGCCGCGCCGTGCCGAAAAACGCAGTGCACCGACGGTTGTGGTCTCGCCCATCGCCACCCGCACGCTGCAAAAACGCATAAAGTCATCCAACATATAAGGGGGATACCGATATGACACAAGAAATTGAAAAGGACTTGACCCACGCCGAGGGCTCGTATGACGAAAAAGACATACAGGTGCTCGAAGGTCTGGAAGCGGTGCGTAAACGACCCGGTATGTATATCGGCTCGACCGGTCCGCGCGGTTTGCACCATCTGGTGTATGAGATCGTGGACAACTCTATCGACGAGGCGCTCGCCGGCTTCTGTACCCATATTGAAGTGGATATCCTGCCCGGAAACATTATCTCCGTGCGGGATAACGGCCGCGGTATCCCCGTCGGTATGAACGAAAAACTCGGTCTGCCTGCGGTGACGGTGGTGCTCACCGTTCTGCACGCCGGCGGTAAATTCGGCGGCGGCGGCTATAAGGTCGCCGGCGGTCTGCACGGCGTCGGCTCGTCGGTGGTCAATGCCCTGTCCGAGTGGTTAGAGGTGGAGATCAGCCGTGAGGGACATATCTACACCCAGCGCTTTGAAAAGGGTAAGATCGTGTCCGACCTGACGGTCATCGGTGACACCGATCAGACCGGTACGCTGGTGCGCTTCAAGGCGGATCCGACCGTGTTCACCGAGACCGACGAATACGATTACGAAACGCTGCAAAAGCGTTTGCGCGAGCAGGCGTTCCTCAACGCCGGATTAAAGGTGACCCTCACCGACCGTCGCGACGAGGCGAATATCGTCAGCGAAGAGTTCTGCTACGAGGGCGGTATCTCGTCCTTCGTCGAGTTCCTTAACAAAGCGCGCGGCTATAATCCGCTGCACCCGAACGTCATCCACCTGACCACCTCCGACGGCGCGTCGGTCGCGGAGGTGGCGTTCCAGTATAACGACAGCTACAATGAAAACATCGTGTCCTTTGCCAACAACATGAACACGGTGGACGGCGGTACGCACGAAACGGCGTTCAAGACCGCCATCACGCGCATTCTCAACGACTACGCGCGCCGCTACAAAATGCTCAAGGACAACGACAAGAACCTCAGCGGCGAAGACGTGCGCGAGGGTATCATGGCGGTGGTCAGCGTCAAGCTGGAGGACGCCCAGTTCGAGTCCCAGACCAAAGCCAAGCTCGGCAACACCTCCATCGCGAAGCTGGTCAATACCCTGCTGACGGATAAACTGACCGCATTCCTCGACGAAAATCCCTCGATCGCCAAGGTGATCCTCGAAAAAGCGATCAACTCCGCCCGCGTGCGCGAGGCCGCCCAGCGTGCCCGCGACAACGCGCGCAACAGCAAGAAGTTAAGCTCCCTGCGTATGCCCGAAAAGCTTGCAGACTGCATTTGGACCGATCCCGAACGCACGGAATTGTACATCGTCGAGGGCGATTCCGCCGGTGGCTCCGCCAAACTCGGTCGCGACCGCAACTATCAGGCGATACTCGCCCTGTGGGGTAAGATGCTCAACGTCGAAAAGGCGCGCATCGACAAGGTGTACACCAACGAGAAGCTGTTGCCCATCGTGGTGGCACTCGGTTGCGGCATCGGCGACGATTTTGATATCTCCAAGCTGCGCTACGGCAAGGTCATCATCATGGCGGATGCCGACGTCGACGGCTCGCATATCCGTACGCTGCTGTTGACCTTCTTCTTCCGCTATATGCGTCCTCTCATTGAAGGTGGACACGTGTATATCGCCCAGCCGCCGCTGTTCCGCGTGTCGAAGGGCAAAAAGACCTTCTACGCCTTCTCCGACGAAGAACGCGATCAATATATTGAGGAATTCGGCGGCTCCGCCGACATTCAGCGCTATAAAGGTCTTGGTGAAATGGATCCCGAACAGCTGTGGGAGACCACCATGGACCCGGCGATGCGCACCATGCTCAAGGTGGAGCTGGAGGATGCACAGGTGGCGGATGAGACCTTCTCCATTCTGATGGGCGACAGCGTTGAGCCGCGCCGTGAATTTATCGAGAAAAACGCGCGTTACGCGATCAACCTCGACATTTAACCGAAAGGAAAGACTATGGAAGAATTCCATACCCCCGATACCGCGCCGCAGATCCCGTCGGAATGGGCGGTGGATCTGACGCGCGAGGAATACGTCGATTATTATTTGCTGTTTTCCAAGCTCAGCGGACCGTTTCGCCTGCGCCACATTCAACTGATCGCCTCGGCGGTGATGTTTGTCGCGCTGACGGCTCTGACGGTGTACGAGTGGACGCTGTATCAGACGGTCGACTGGTTGACCATGGCGCTCGGCAGCGTGTTGCTGCTGTTTTCGCTGGGTCTGTGGTGGTTCGTGCCGGTGCATCTGCGCCGTACCGCGCGCCGCGTCTATGACGAAACGCTCGACGGCGGATACAGCTACTACGGCACCCTGCGCGTGAGCGAAGGCGCGGTGGAAAAGGAAAACGCTCAAGGCGTCAACCGCATCCGCCTCGACGGCGGTACGCTGTTTGTGGAGAACGCGCAGATGATGGTGTTCATCACCGTCGGCCGCCGTGCCATCGTGTTGCCTGCGCGGTGCATGAGCGCCGAGGCTGCCGCTGCCGTGCGGCGGGCGGCGGATAAACTGCCTTACCGCAACCGCCGCTTTATTGCGCGCATTCAGCCGCGCGGCGAGGCGCCCATTCCCGTCGCCGTGGAGCAACCTACCGTTGTGTGGGAAAAAGAGGTGCGCTACGAGCCGCAGGAGTTGGCCGAACTGATGCGCCATACCGCGACGCAGAATTATCTCAAGCAGTTACCGACGTACAGCCTATTGAGTATGGTGTGCGCGGTGACCATCGGCTGGGACGGCGAAAGCCTCACCTCCTGCATCGGCGCGTTTTTGTTGTTTCTCGGACTGATGACGGTGTTTAATCTTGTCAGCCCTCGTCGGCGCGCCCGCGTTGCCGCCGAAAACGCTTCGCTCGGCGCGCGGACGGTGAACATCCGCCTGACCGAACGCGGCGTGTGGATGACCGATCATAACAGCGGCTTCACGGTGTTGCCGTGGCGCGCCGTCCAGCACGTCATCAACCGAGACGACTTCGTCGAGATCACGCGCGGGCGTCAGACGATGCGTATCCCCAAGCGCTATATTGACGACATTGACGCGTTTGACACGCTGATTTCGACGTATTGGAAAAACAAGAAGTAAATTTAGTGAGTTTATATACAAACAGTAATTTTGAAAGGTCAGGTGATCTTGGTGGAAGAACAAACCAATTCTCTCTCCAAGCTGATTCCGGTAGATTTGGATAAGGAGATGCGTAAGAGCTTCCTCGAATATTCGATGTCGGTCATCGTGGCGCGCGCCCTGCCGGACGTGCGCGACGGTCTGAAACCCGTGCATCGCCGTATTCTCTATACGATGCACGAGGATGGCTTGACGCCGGATAAGCCGTACCGCAAGTCTGCGACCACCGTCGGTGACGTGCTGGGTCATTATCATCCCCACGGCGACGCGTCGGTCTACGACGCGATGGTGCGTATGGCGCAGGATTTCTCTCTGCGCTATCCTCTGGTGGACGGCCACGGTAACTTCGGCTCGATCGACGGCGACGGCGCCGCCGCCTACCGTTATACCGAGGCGCGCATGAGCAAGATGTCGCTGGATATGCTCGCAGACATCGAGAAAGAGACCGTCGATTTCATGCCCAACTTCGACGACACCACCAAAGAGCCGGTGGTGTTGCCCTCGCGTTTCCCGAACCTGCTGGTCAACGGCTCGTCGGGTATCGCGGTCGGCATGGCGACCAATATTCCGCCGCACAACCTGTGCGAGGTCATTGATGCCATCTGCCTGCTCATCGACAACCCCGACGCGGAGCTGGCGGATATCATGGAGTTTATCCAGGGTCCCGATTTCCCGACGGGCGGCATCATCATGGGTCGCTCGGGCATTCGCGCGGCGTATGCGACCGGTCGCGGCCGCATCACCGTGCGCGCCAAGGCGGAGATCGAGGAGCAGGGAAACCGCACCCGTATCGTCATCACCGAGATCCCGTATATGGTCAATAAACTCAACCTTGTCAAGTCCATCATCGATCTGGTGGACGACAAGCGCATCGAGGGCATCAGCGACGTCGTCGACCATTCCAGCATGGAGGGTATGCGCGTCGTCATCGACCTGAAAAAGGACGCAGTGCCGCAGGTGGTGCTCAACCAGCTGTACGCCTACACCCAGATGCAGACCACGTTCGGCGCGATCATGCTGACCTTGGTGGACGGCACGCCGCGCGTGCTCACCTTAAAGCAGATGCTCGAACAGTATATCAAGTTCCAGGCACAGGTCGTCACGCGTCGCACGCTGTTCGATCTGCGCAAGGCCAAGGAGCGCGCCCATATTTTCGAGGCACTCAAAACCGCGGTGGACTTCATTGACGAGGTCATCCGCATCATCCGCGAGTCCAAGGACCAGAACACTGCCAAGGAAGCGCTCATGCAACGTTTTGCCTTTGACGACGTGCAGGCAGATGCCATCGTCAAGATGCGTCTCGGTCAGTTGTCGGGTCTCGAGCGCCAGAAGATCGAGGACGAGCTCGGCGCACTGCTGATCAAGATCGCGGAATACGAGGGCATCCTCGCCGACGAGCAAAAGGTGCTCGCCATCGTCAAGGAAGAGTGCCTGAAAATGCGTGATAAGTACGGCGACGAGCGCCGCACCGAGATCTCGCTCATTTCCGGTGAGGTGGATATCGAGGATCTTATTCCCGAGGAAGAGTGCGTGCTCACGCTGACCAACCTCGGCTATATCAAGCGTCAGCCGGTGGACAGCTATTCCGCCCAACGGCGCGGCGGCAAGGGCATCAAGGCCCTGTCCACGCGCGAGGAGGACGTCACAAAGACCATGTTCATCTGCTCGAGCCACGACTACGTCATGTTCTTCACCAACATGGGTCGCGTGTATCGACTCAAATGCTTCGAGGTGCCGGAGGGAAGCCGCACCGCCAAGGGACTGAACATCGTTAACCTCTTGCCGTTGCAGCCGGAGGAGAAGGTGTCGGCCATGATCCGTGTGGAGGATTATACCGAGGGTCAGTTCCTGAGCATGATCACTCGCCGCGGTATCATCAAGCGCACGCGGCTTGACGCCTATTCCAACGTGCGTAAGAACGGTCTGATCGCGATCGATCTTGACGAAGGCGACGAGCTGGTTTGCGTGCAGACCACCGACGGTAGCCGACAGTTGTTGGTCGCCACCGCCAAGGGTATGGCGATCCGTTTCGACGAGAACGACGCGCGCGTCATCGGTCGTACCGCGCGCGGCGTCAAGGCGCTCAACCTCGCCGCCGACGACTCCGTCGTGGGCATGGAGCTGGTGGATAACGAGAAACTGTTGCTCACCATCACCGAGACGGGCTACGGCCGCTTGAGCAGCTTCGACGACTACCGCGTGCAATCCAGAGGCGGTAAGGGTCTGACCAACTACCACGTGGCAAAGTTCGGTGAGGTCATCGGTATTCAGACGGTATCCACCGACGAGGATCTCATCCTTATTTCTTCGGACGGCATCATCATCCGTATGCTCATCGGCGAGATCCGTCTGTGCCGCCGCCCGTCCAAGGGCGTGCGCGTGATGCGCCTGCCGGAGGGCGTCAAGATCGTGTCCATCGCCAGCGCGGCGCACGACGAGGAGGCGGAGGTCGCTCATCCCGAGGACGACGGCACCGCCGACGAGGGTGCCGCCACCGACGCCGAGGCGAACGAGGAAGCCGCCGACGAGGCAGGCGCCTCGGAGAACGAGTAATCTTGTCACAGTGCAAAAGCTCGGCTGATTTTTGGCCGAGCTTTTGCTTGTGTCGGAGCGCTGCGACGGCGCCCAAAATCAGTTTTACAAATTGTATTTTTCTCCCGCGCGTTATGCACACGGCGTTGTGGAAATCTTTGGGTGAAAAACCTTGATAAATCAAGGGGTTTTATTGTTTTTCGTGAGTGAAATGTGGAAAACTGCGTGGAAAATGTGAAAGTCTGTTGGGGAGAAAAATGCTAAAAGTATACGAAAAAAGGCGTTTTCCACCGAGTTGGTGGAAAAACGCTGTTGAAAAGTGAGCAATTCGGTGGAAAACGTGAAAAACCGCACAACCATGCGGTTTTTTCAACAAAACACCGATTTTTCTTGTGTATAATGTGAAAATATGGTACACTGTACACAGCAAAACGGCCGCTCAAACAGCGGCAAAAAAGGACAGATTCAGCATGACGTTTTTTGAAGCGGAATACGATATTGCGGTAGTAGGTGCCGGTCACGCCGGCATCGAATCCGCGCTCGCGGCGGCACGGCTCGGGTGTTCGACGGTGGTGTTCACCGGCACGCTCGACTGGATCGGTAATATGCCGTGCAACCCCTCCATCGGCGGCACCGCCAAGGGGCATCTTGTGCGTGAGATCGACGCGCTCGGCGGCGAGATGGGCAAGGCGGCGGATGCCACCTTCCTGCAAAGCCGTATGCTCAACCGCGGCAAAGGGCCGGCGGTGCATTCTCTGCGTGCGCAGATCGACCGCCGGGATTATTCCGCTTATATGAAGCACGCGCTGGAAAAGGCCGAAAATCTCGACGTGAAGCAAGCCGAGATCGTGTCGCTCGATCGCCGCGAGGACGGCGCGTGGTTGCTCACCACCAAATTGGAGGCGCAATACGCCGCTAAGGCGGTGATCCTGGCGACCGGCACCTTCCTGCAAGGCAAAATTTTCGTCGGTGACGTGTCTTATGCCGGCGGTCCCGACGGTATGTTTGCCGCCAACGACCTGTCGGCGTCGCTGGTCAAGCTCGGCATCGCCCTGCGTCGTTTTAAGACCGGTACGCCGGCGCGCGTGTTGCGTTCGAGCATTGATTTTTCCGCGCTCGAACAACAGGACGGCGAGGATCCCGTCACGCCGTTCTCGTTTGAGACCACCGAACAACTGAAAAACACCCTGCCTTGCCATATTACCTGGACGAGCGCGGATACCAAGCGCGTCATTCTTGAGAATCTGCATCGGTCTCCGCTGTTCGGCGGTAAGATCGAGGGCATCGGACCGCGCTATTGCCCCAGCATTGAGGATAAGATCGTGCGCTTTGCCGATAAGGAACGCCATCAGGTGTTTATCGAGCCGTGCGGCAAGAACACCGAGGAAATGTATCTGCAAGGGCTCAGCTCCAGTCTGCCGCTGGACGTACAGCTCAAATTCCTGCGCAGTATCCCCGGCCTTGAAAAGGTCAAGGTGATGCGTCCTGCCTATGCGATCGAATACGATTGCATCGACCCGTTGCAGCTTGGCATGACACTGGAATTTATTGATATTCCCGGTCTGTACGGCGCAGGACAGTTTAACGGCTCCTCCGGCTACGAGGAGGCGGCGGCGCAGGGCCTCGTTGCCGGCGTCAACGCCGCGCTCAAGATCAAGGGCGAGCCGCCGATGATCCTCGATCGCGCGTCGAGCTATATCGGCACGCTCATCGACGATCTCGTGACCAAGGGATGCATGGATCCTTACCGTATGATGACCAGCCGCAGTGAATATCGGCTGGTGTTACGACAGGATAACGCCGATCGCCGCCTGACCCCGATCGGACGGCGCGTCGGGTTGGTGGACGACGGACGCTGGGCGCGCTTTACCGCGCGTCAAGAGCAGATGGAACGGGAGCGTGTGCGCCTGCACGATACCATTCTGCCGCCGAGCGAGGCGCTCAACGCCCTGTTGGTCGCCCACGGCACGACACCGATCTCCACCGGCATTCGCTTGGAGGAACTGATGCGGCGTCCTCGGCTCGGCTACGCCGCACTCGCGCCGATCGACACTTCCCGTCCACCGCTGGATCCGCTGGTCGCGGAGCAGTTGGAGGTCGAGATCAAATACGAGGGCTATATCCGCCGCGAGCAAGGGCAGATCGACGAGATGCGTCGGTTGGAGAGTCGCCTGCTGGCGCCGGATACGCCGTACGATACGATACACGGACTGCGCAAAGAGGCGCAGGAGAAGCTCGGCAAGATCCGCCCGCGCAGCATCGGGCAGGCGTCGCGCATCAGCGGTGTCAGCCCTGCCGACGTGTCGGTGCTCATCGTGTGGAGCAGCCAAAACCCGAAAGGAGCGAGTGAGGAATGATCGACCGTGCGCTGCTGGCGCGTTGTGTCGCGCCGTATGAAGTGGAGATCACCGACGCGCTTTACGCGCGGCTGGATACCTACGCGCGCTTGCTGGCGGAGTGGAATGAGAAGATGAATCTCACTGCCATCACCGATCCGACGGGGATCGCGGTCAAGCACTTTGCCGACAGCCTGTCCGTTGCGCCGTTGCTGCCGCAGGGCGAATTCTCGATGATCGACGTCGGCACGGGCGCCGGATTTCCCGGCGTGCCGCTGGCACTGTTGCGCGAGGATTGCAAGCTGACCTTGCTCGACAGCCTGAATAAGCGGCTGACCTTTCTGGACGCCGTGTGCCGCGAACTGGGGTTGGCGGTGTCGCTCGTGCACGCGCGCGCCGAGGAGGGAGGACGGAATCCTGCCTTGCGCGAGTGCTTTGACGTGGCGACCGCGCGCGCCGTGGCGGCGTTGCCGACCTTATGTGAATATTGTCTGCCGTTCGTTAAGGTGGGCGGTCGGTTTATCGCGCTCAAAGGCCCCGACGCCGCGCGCGAACAGGACGCCGCCCAAAAGGCGGTGGCGTTGCTCGGCGGCAAGGTGACCGCGGCGACGACGCTTATCCTGCCGAGCGCACCCGAGGAGGGCGTCGAGCCGATGGAACGGCGGCTCATCGAGATCGCCAAGGCGGCGCATACGCCGCCGAAATTCCCCCGCCCGTCGGCAAAAATCGCGAAACAACCGCTGTAAAATCGCTCTCCCCACGCTTTTCTCGCAAAAGCGTGGGGAGTTTTGTTTTCCCGACAACCGAATATGACAGCCTTTTTATCGGCGGTGTGGTAGGGTGAAAGCAGAAACACTGCGTTTCACATGAAACGCCGACGAGGAGAGGATGACGATGCGAAAAAAGAACGGCTACGCTACACGCGGGCAGGTGTGGATGATCCCGACGGGGGATATTCTGCCCAATCCCAATCAGCCGCGCAAGGAGTTTGCGCTGGACAAGCTCGTCGAGCTCGCGCAGAGCATCAGCGAGAACGGCGTGTTGCAACCACTGACCGTGTCGATGGAGGGCGGTCGACCGACGTTGGTCGCCGGCGAGCGCCGTTTGCGCGCGGCGCGCGTCGCAGGTCTGCGCGAGGTGCCTTGTGTGGAGGTCGCGGCGGATGAACGCCAACGCCGCGTGCTTGCGCTGGTGGAGAATTTACAGCGCGAGGATATGAACTGCTTTGAGACCGCCGAGGGTATCCGCGAGCTGATGACCGCCTACGAGCTGACTCAGTGCGAGACGGCACAGCAGCTCGGATACTCGCAGTCTGCGGTGGCGAATAAACTGCGCCTGTTACGGCTGTCCCCTGACGAGCGCCGCCGTGTGTTGGATGCCGGGTTGACCGAGCGACACGCGCGCGTGCTGTTGCGATTAGACGAGCGCGCCATGCGTGAGCACGCGCTTGAGCGTATGATACGTGAAAAGATGACCGTCGCGCGCAGTGAGCGCATGGTGGACGAGCTGCTTACCGGTCGGGTGCGTCGCCGTCGCGCCAAGCCGTTGGTCAAGGACGTGCGCGTGTTCTTCAACACGGTCAACCACGCGTTGGATATCATGCGCCGCGGCGGTATCGCGGCGGAGAGTCAGCGCCGCGACGAGGAGGACTATATCGAGTATATCGTGCGCATTCCGCGTGACAAGGCACAGGCAACTGCCGAGACGGCGACGGTGCCGTAAAGAAAAGCCCTCCGCGAAAGCGGAGGGCTTATTAATCAGTTCAGGGTTGTCTGCTCTTTGTAGGAGTCGCTGGTCAGGCACACGTAGGTCTTGCCAACCGCGACGGTCAGCGGCGTTACGCCGTCTGCTTCGTAGAATTTGAGCCCGTCGGTCAGCGACCAGCGGATCTCGCGGCTCTTGCCGCCGGTGGCGATAATGCCGCTGCCGGATTCGAGGGTGAAGTCAATGCGTTTGCTGTCCAACGGATCAGTGAAACGGTTGTCGTACATGACGATGACGTTGGTTGCCTCAATGGTGCCGCCCGTGTGGGTGACGTGTACGGGGGAGGATAGCGAGTTGCGGTGCTTTTGGTAGACGCCGCGCGCGGTGTCGTAGGTGAACGCCATGCGGTAGTTGGAGGAGATCTTCACGTCGACGGTGGTCGCCGCGCCGGTGCCCTCTACCGTGCCGAACTGATAGGGGCCGGCGTAGTCGGTGGTCAGGCTGTGACCGCGCTGGTTGATCTCAGCGAGCACCTTGGTCTTGGGGAAGGTTTTGCGGTTCCAGGAGAAGTTCTGGCTGTTTTTAAGGGTCTCGTTGACGACGTAGGCGTTATAGACGTCGTCGATGCCGTATTTCTTGATGGCGCCCAGACCCGAGTTAGAGCCGCCGATGTGGCAGTAGATCGCGTCGAGCGAGGAGGCGAACTTGGCAAAGTGAGGACGTGCACTGCGCACGGGACCGATCTCGTCGGGCACGCGATCGATGCTCGAAAACACCGCGAGCATACGCGGAATACCCGCCTCGGTCTCGGACTCGAAGTAGAAGTCGGCGTCCTCGATGTTGAGCTGGATGTGGCGGCTGTCCTCGTCGGTGATAACGTAGGCGATGAAGCGGTTGTTAGACGTCTTCATGTCGTAGTTGCCGGTCAGGACGTTGAGCCCGTCTTTGGCGATAGGCTCATCGGCAGAGACGGACGGCGCGGACGCGTCAGAGGACGTGTCTTCGCCGCCGCCGCAGGCGGTCAGCGACAGGAGCATGACGAGGGCGAGTGCCGCTGCCGTCAAGCGAAAACGCAGGTGTTTGTTCATAGTAACAACCTCTTTCTATGTCGAAATGATCAAAGTATACCACACAAACGCGTGCGATTGGCGCGCGTCACAATATGTTGTGTCTATTATAGCACGCGCGCGAACGAATTGCAACCGAGTGGAAGCAATTCCCTGCCGAAAACTTGACAAAAACTGACAAAAAGGGTAAACTTGCAGTGGAAAATATGCGCCCGTAGCTCAGCAGGATAGAGCGTTCGCCTCCTAAGCGAAAGGCCGTGCGTTCGAATCGCGCCGGGCGCGCCAAAAACAGAGCCGTAACGGTTGTTTCGGCTTTGTTTTTTTGTTATTACGCCGTTGGCAAAGCGTGGGTGTTGCACTTTTTGCGCGTTTGTGGTATAAAAGAAAAGAAAATTCGTTGAGAACGAGGGATTATATGAAAAAGACGTGGAAAAGCGTGCGGTTGGCGTCGCCGATCGTCGGTTTTGGTGCGGTGACGGGTGTCGCGACTGCGCTGGTCGTGGTCCTCTATAAATTATGCGCCAAATACGCTGTGCGCGGCGCGGAATTGGGCTATCATTTTCTGCGCGAGCACCTTTGGTGCGTGCCGCTCGTCCTCGCCGCGCTCGGCGGCGTGGCGTGGGCGCTCGCGTATGTGTATCGGCGTCAGCCGAACGTGCGCGGCGGCGGCATCCCCACCTCGATCGGCATTTTGCGCGATCAACTGCCTTTCAAGTGGTTGCCGACCCTCATCGGCACCTTCGTGCTGTCTCTGGTATCCTTCGTGCTCGGCGTGCCGCTGGGCAATGAGGGCCCGTCGGTGCAGATCGGTACGGCGATCGGACGCGGTACCACCGTCCTGTCCAAAAGGCGCGCGGCGTGGGACCGCTATGCGATGACCGGCGGCGCGTGCGCCGGCTTCGCGGTGGCGACGGGTGCGCCGATCTCGGGTGTGCTGTTCGCCGTGGAGGAGGGGCACCGCCGCGTGTCGGCCACCATATTCATCGCCGCCGTGTCCTCGGTGGTATGCGCCGGTCTGACAAGCGCCGCGGTTTCCCCGATGGTCGGGGTGAGCACGGCGTTGTTCGAGCCGCTGTCGCCGGCAACCCTGTCGGTGGGACAGGCGTGGCTGTCGCTGGCGGTCGGCGCGGTGATGGGCTTGTTTGCGGTGGCGTTTCTGCGGTATTATCAGGCGGTCAACCGCCTGATGCATAAGACGCTCAAGCCCGTCGCCTCGGTGTGGAAGATCTGGGCGGTGCTTGCTGCGACGGTGCTCGCCGGTGTATGCTCCTTCTCCTGTGTGTCCACGGGACATGAGCTGATGCATTCGCTGCTTGATGGCGGTACGGCGGTGTGGGTGCTGGCGATCTGGCTGGTCGTGCGCGTCAATCTCACCCTCTGTGCAAATACGAACGGCTTGACGGGCGGCATCTTCCTCCCACTGCTCGCGCTCGGCGCGCTGGTTGCGGCGATGCTCGGTGAGGGTGTCGTGCGGTTGCCCGGTATGGGACAGGAATACTACACCATCGTATTGGTGCTCGGTATCACGGGTTGTATCGCCGGTATGATGCGCATGCCGTTGACCGCGATCGTGTTCGCGGTGGAGGCGCTGTCCGGCTACGCTAACGTCCTGCACATCATTCTGACGGCGGCGACAGCGTTTATCATCACGGAGCTGTTCAAGGTCGAGTCCATCAATGACAGCGTGTTGGAGAACCGCGTTGCCGCGCGATACGCCGATCAGCCGCGCCGCACGGTGGACACCACCGTTACGGTGCAGGAGGGCTCGTTCGCCGTGGGTCGCGAGATCCGCGAGATCCTTTGGCCGCACGGCGTCTATGTGCTGTCGGTCAAGCGTGCACACGCGGATGAGGAGCATCACGGCTTGTGCGTCGGCGACGTTCTGCACGTTCGCTACACCTCCGTCAAGGACGACCTGACGCGACAGGAGCTTATCACGGTGATCGGCGAGCAGGTGCTCGACGAGGAGGCGGCACTGGCCGAGGAATAAACACAACGGGAAGACCGCCCCTGCGGCGTTTGCCGTGGGGGTAGGTTTTTGTCTGCCGCGTGCACGGCAGGCAAGCGATTTGCTCGCGCCGTGCATCAAGAAAAAGAAAACCGCCGAGGGCGTTGCCCTCGGCGGTTCTTTATTTACCTATGGGTCAGGGTCGTTGGCTTAGACCAGCTTGGACCAATACTCCGCGTGGAAGTCGGTCAGTTCAACCTTAGCCGTGCCCTCTGCGAGGACGATGGTGCAAACCTTATTGGACCTCGTAGCGATATAACCGAAGTTGATATAACCAACGGACAGCTCGTTGCCCTCGGCGTCGTAGCAGGTGTACTCGAAGTAGGACTCGCCGTCGCCGGACTCCCACTTGCGGGAGATGTTCTTGATCTCAATGGACATATCCAGGCCGTCCACGGTGATCTCGCCGATCTGGATGCGATCGTCCGGAGAATAGCCGGTGGCCGGGACCGAGATGTCACCGATGATCTGATGGGTCGGAGCGGTGTCGTTGACGAACACGAACGGGATCTGCAGCACCGCATCACCGGTGTTCTCGAAGGTGATGGTGTGCGTGGTCTCGCCGTCGAGGCCGCGGAACAGCTCGTAGGAGATACCGTTGGAGTTCTTCGGCGCCTTCTTGGTGACGGTTTCGCTGCCGTCCAGCGTGACGGTGATGCTCACGCCGCCTTCGGTCTCGCTGCGCCAGTAGATACCGACGCTCTCACCCTGGAAGGTGAAGGTGAAGACATCGCCCGGGTTCATGTCGAGGCTCTCGCCGTTGTAGCCGACGAAGCTCTGCGAGCCGATCGCCAGAGCTTCATTCTGAAGCTGCAGTCTGGCAGGGTAAACGGTCTTGTTGTTGAGGTTGATGTCGGGGATCAGCGACGCAGGGACCGCGTGCGCTTCAAGCGCCGCAGGCTCACCGGCCATGCCGAACAGAGCGTCGACGTTACCGATGACCTCATCCGCCAGAATGGCGTAACCGGCGTCGTTCGGATGCACCTGATCGGCGAGGAACAGGTCGGTCAGCGCGCCTTCGTATTCGCCCATGGCGGCGCCGGCGTAGATGACTTCGATGTCGTAGTGCGCGGCAACGGCGTTGAACGCATTGATCCAAGTGTTCTCCTTGGCGGTGCCGATGGAAACGCTCGTGGTGTACACGAACACGATATCCATGTTCGGGTTATGCTGGAGCGCCTTGCGCACGATCGCTTCCATGTTCTCGGTGCTCTGGGCAGCGGTGGTGTGCTCGAGCTCGTCGTTGACGACGAATTCGATGAACAGCAGGTCGGGGTTGTGACGCAGCACGTCCTTCTCCAAGCGATGCTTGGCATAGTAGGTGCCGGTACCGCCGACCGCGGCGTTGATCTCGTTGATGGTCGCATCGGGATAGGTCTCTGCCAACCAAGCGTTGGTCAGCGCACGCCAGCTGTTGCCGGCAGTGGAGCCGTAACCGGACGTGATCGAGCCGCCGAGGTAGGCGACGTTGATCTCGCCCTCTTCGAGCAGATACTTGGAGTTGGCGAGCGCGTCGTTGTACAGCGCTTCCCAGGTGGCAGTGAAGGTGGCGTTGCCGATCAAGGTGCCCTCGGCGGCAACGGGGTTGCCTTCTTCATCGACCCAGCCGAGGAACGTGAAGCCTTCGCGCTCGGGAGCCTCGAGGGCATAAGAGCCGTCTGCCGGGATGTTTATGGTGTCGGTGGTCTCGTTACCGTAGTCCAGCGTGAGGATGCCGGCGTAAACGGTCACGGTCGCGACGTCGGAGGTGTCGACGTAGCCGAGCTCGTCGGTCACGACGCAGTAGAACTGATAGCCGTCGTGTTCAGCGGCCAGCTCGAGGGAGAAGGTGTCGCCTTCGACGTCGGCGAGGACAAACTCCTCGGCACCGGCGGCCTTAACGTACCACTGGTAGACCAGGCCGTCGCCCTTGGCGGCAACGGTGGTGGAGACGGTTTCATCGATGTAGCCGATCAGGTTGGTCGGCTGGGTGGCGATCTCCGCCGTATACTTGCGGTAGAAGGTCGCGATCTCGGACGTCACGGAGGTGCCGAACTTATCGGTCACGACGCAGTAGATCTGGCGACCGTCGGAGGCCGCGTTCATTTCGAAGATGTAGGTGGCGGCCGCAAACGAAGACTTGGAGAAGTCGGCGGCGCCGGGGTTCTTGACATACCACTGGTATTTGAGGCCTTCGCCCTCGGCTACGACGGTGGTGCGCAGTTGCTCGTCGATCATGGCGATGCCGCCAACGGGTTGCTGGACGATAACCGGAGCGGTCAGGCTGAAGGTTGCGATTTCGGACTGCACAAAGGTGCCGTACTTATCGGTGACGACACAGTAAACCTGACGGCCGTTGTTCGCCTCGGTCAACTGGAAGACATAGGTGTCGGTGATAGCCGAGGCTTTGACGAAGTCAGCGGCGCCGGGGTTCTTGACATACCACTGATATTTCAGCTCTTCGCCGTCAGCGACAATGGAGGTGCGAACGGTCGAACCGATGCCGCCGACGGTGTCGGACGGCTGCTCGGTGATCGCAAGGCCGGAGGTGCTGAAGGTCGCGATCTCAGACTGCACGGAGGTGCCGTACTTGTCGGTGACGACGCAGTAGACCTGACGGCCGTTAGACGCCTCATCCAGTTCGAAGACATAGGTTTCGGTGACCGCGGAGGCTTTGACGAATGCGGAGGCACCGGGATCCTTGACATACCACTGATATTTCAGCTCCTCACCGGCTGCAGCAACGGAGGTGCGCAGCGTCATGCCAAAGCCGCCGAACACATTGTCGGGCTGTTTGGTGATGGCGAGATCTGAGGTGCTGAAGGTGACGGTGTCAGACTTCACGCTGTTACCGGCGACGTCGGTGATGACGCAGTAGATCTGTCGACCATCATTAGCCTCGCTCAACTGGAAGGTGTAGGTGTCGATGGTGATGGAGGACTTGGTAAAGGCGGAAGCGCCGGGGTTCTTGACATACCACTGGTACTTAAGGCCGATACCTTCTGCGATAACGGAGGTGCGCACCGTTTTACCGATACCGCTGATAGCGCCGACCGGCTGTTGGGTGATGGTGAGCTCGGTGGTGGTGAAGGTGACGGTCTCGGACTGCACGCTGTTGCCGTACTTGTCGGTGACGACGCAGTAAACCTGGCGGCCGACCTTCTCTTCTGTCAGTTTAAAGGAGTACGACGCAGAAGTCAGCGAAGATTTCGAGAACTTCGTGGCGCCGGGGCTCTTAACATACCAGGCATAGGTCAGGCCGTTGCCGTTAGCGACCACAGCGGTCTTCACGGTGTCGCCGATCTTGCCGTAGGTGTCAACCGGCTGCTTGACGATGGTCACGCTGTGCGCGACTTCCAGAACGACCGTCTTAGACTTGACGGAATCGCCGTACTTGTCAGTGACGACGCAGTACACTTCGCGGCTGGCGTTCTCATCGGCCAGTTCAAAGGCGTAGGTGTCGCCCACCGTCGACGCGACGAAATCGGCCGCGCCGGCGTCCTTCTCATACCACTGGTAAGAGATCTCTTCGCCCTCAGCAGCAACCGAGGCGTAAACGGTCGAACCGACCGCGCCGGCGGTGTTCACAGGCTGCTTGGTGAGAGACAGCGTCGAAATGCGGAACGTCGCCGTGTCAGACACCAGGGAGTTACCGTACTTGTCGGTGACGACACAGTAGACCTGACGACCGTTCTTCGCCTCGGTCAACTCAAAAATGTAACTGGTAGTATCATTCTTGGCTTTGGCAAAGTTGGTCATGTTTGCGTTTTTGTAGAACCATTGGTATTTCAGGCCTTCGCCCTCGGCTACAATCGAGGTGCGTACGGTCTGATCCAATTTGCCGAACGTATCCGTCGGCTGTTGGGTGATCTGCAGGGATAAGGTGTCAGCAAAAACCGCCACAGTACCGTTGAAGACGAATGCCAACAACAGAACGACGGCTAAGAGGGAAGCGCCTAATCTTTTGCTCATTGTTTTCTCCTCCTTTTTCGTTGCGGAATGTACACTTGTACACATTAACCATTATATACCCGTAAAAGGCGAAAAACAATTAGTAAATCCACCAAATCCTATGTGAGACTTTTGTGCGTTCAAACAACGAAAGTCTAAAAGGCCGAAAGCGATTGCTTTCGGCCTTTTAAGTCGGACACTGCTTTTATTTTATCATGCCGTAGGAGTACTTCTTTCCGAGAATGCGATAGAAATCGCCGCCCGTTTCATCGGTCTCGTTGATGATCAGCATGGAGTTGGTGCGATAGCTGAACGGAACGCTGCCGAAGTTGCAGGAGGTCATGATGGACACGCGGTGCCGCACGCCGTCCTTCTCGTAGTTGAGAAGGTAATCCTTGGCGTGAATGCCCGCGCCGTCACGGATGCTGCGATAGCCGATCTCGGTTCCGACTTCCAGTTGCGCGATGGCGTCGGTATTAAAGTTGTCGACGCGCAGGGCAATCTTGTTTTTTGGGTCGGGATCGCTGCAATACTTCATTTCCAACTTTTTGGAAAGAGTCTCACCGATATAACCGCCGCCGTACGCAAACTCATTCCAGGTGAACTCGACGTATTCGGTCGATTGGACAAACTCGTCGACGTATTTGCACAAGGGATTCATCTCGGGATCCCAGACCTCGGGACTGCCGCCGAAGGGCGTGAAATACATCTCGAACACGGGATCGTTTTCGCTGCCAAGGTATACGATCTGCTCGTCACGCGGGATCTCGCTTTCGCGCCCTTCTTTGATCAGTCGGATCTGCTCGGCGTTGAGCTGCATGACCTTGTCGCGCATGGCGTAGACCTGCGTTTCCTCCAAATAATTGGTCAGCAACTTCAAATAGTTGTAGGTCACGCGATAGATCTCGTCGTGATCGGAGACGATGACGCCGGACTGGGAGCTGCCGTTACCGTTGCGTCCGAGGTAGTTGTTGTCGTCGAGGTTGGCGGTGCTCAGGAACACGCTGCCGCTGTGTTCGGTGCCGTCGGTCGCCAGATAGTGCGATACGGCCGCGCCTTTGACGTGGTGCATATCCGAGCCGCGCTCATCCACCAGCCATCTGGCAACGCCGAAGGTCAAATAATCCGATACCTTTTTGCCTGCGGCATAGGAAATGTAGCAATCGCTGTCCATCGCCTCGTTAAAATACCGTTCGAAGTTCAGATTTGCTTTGGACTTGTTTTTCTTGGTGGTTGGGTTGTACTGTGAGACGCTGTAGGAGCTCAGATGGTTGACCATCGTCACCTCGATACCCATGCGCGCCGCCTCGACGAGCATGTAGGAAATACGCACGAAGCCCTGTTCGTCGTAGTTGGTGGTGTACAGGGAGCGCATATAGCCGTAGTACTTGCTGCCGGGAATGACGCAGACCGAGGCAGACGCCGAAGTGCGGTAGGAGGAGAAGCAGATTTTGACGTCCTCATCCGGGTGGGCGCGCTTATACTGGATACACTGGTAGATCAGCAGGCCCATGCCGCAGTTCGGATCGTGCGCGGAGTCGGAGCTGACGCGGTAGAACGCTTCCGCGGTGACCGTCTTGCCGTTGATGTTGGCGTATGTGGTGGAGCCTAACCCCTGGAAGTTTTCCGGATTGTTGAGCACGGGGAGCTTGTCGAAACTCGGCGTGACCGTGTGGGTATTGTACTCCTCGATATTCTCCTCGATCTGTGGCAGAATGACGTCAAAGAACGGGGCGAATTGGTTAATGGGGGGAACGTAATAGTCGCCGGCAAAGGCGTTGGTTTCGCTGGGCGGAGCGGAGAGCGCATCCGCGAGAAGCAATCCGCCGCCGACGGCGATGACGAGCGCCATCACCAGAGCAAGCCATTTTTTCCATTTTTTCATGTTATTCACCTCGTTTACGGTAATTCGGTCAGATCGAAAGCGATGCTGGTCTTGTTGCCCTTGACCAGGCTGTACCACTCGGCGTCAGCACTGTGGGTGGTGTAGATCTTCGGCGGGCAAGAATAGCTGCTATTATATAAGGTAATAAAGCTCTTGTCGCTGGAGGTGTTACCGCTGAGTGTCACGGTGCCGGTCAGGTACAGGCGAGAATAGTTGGAGGTGACGTAGATGACGCCGCCTGCGCCCGTGGCCTTGTTGTCGGTCGCCGTGATGGAGTCGATCAAGGCACAACTGTAGGTGCGGATCTCGATCGCCGCGCCGGTAGTCTTGGAGGTGTTGCCGGTGAAGGTACAGCCGGTAAACACGATGGTCACCTCGGTCGGGTCGGTCTCGCTCTTGCTGTTGCCGTTCTGGATCTCCACGGCGCCGCCGCCTGCGCCGAGCGCCTTGTTGGCGGTGAAGACGCAGTCGGTGGCGGTGATGACCAGCTTTGTGCTGGACTCGTCGGTGGCGATGGCGCCGCCCTTGGTGGAGGCGGTGTTATTTTGGAATTTTACGCGTTCGGCAATCAGCGTGGTGGTCGCGGTGCCGCCCTTCGAGGAGTCGGCGACCACGACGGCACCGCCGATGCCGCCGGTAGCGGTGTTGCCGTCAAACGTGCTGTCTGTGACGGTTGCCGCGGAACTGCCGTTGAGGTAGAACGCGCCGCCGGTCGGAGCGGTGTTTTGGTTAAACGCCGCGTTGTTTGACACGGAAACGTTGGAGCCGCCCGATGCGAAGATCACGCCGCCTTTGTTGGTGGCGGTGTTGGAGCTGAACGTGCCGCCGTTGATGATAACGGTGCCCGAGAAGGCGTCGATGACACCGCCGAGCTCGGCAGTGTTACCGTTCGCGGTGACGTTATTGAGGGTCAGAGAGCCATAGCCGACGTAGAATGCGCCGCCGCCCTCAGCGTTACCGTCCAAGGTGCCGTCGTCGCCCGTTACGGCGTTTTCGGTGAACGTGGTGCCGTCAAAGGTCGCCTCGCACGCGGTGCGGATGCTGACCGCGCCGCCTGCCATGGCGG
Source organism: Clostridia bacterium (assembly GCA_017398485.1). Classification (GTDB taxonomy): domain Bacteria; phylum Bacillota; class Clostridia; order Oscillospirales; family Acutalibacteraceae; genus UBA5905. The sequence goes on along the minus strand of JAFQFY010000014.1, from coordinate 387 downwards.
TGTTCTTCGAGAACGAGCCGCCGGTCACGTTGAACACGCCGGGCGTTTTGGTCTTGTCGGCGTTGGTGATATACGAGATATACACCGCGCCGCCGTGACCGGTCGCCGTGTTCTCCGAGAACACGTTGTTACCCGTCGCGGTGACGGTCGCACCGCTGATGTAGACGGCGCCGCCGTTGGACGAAGCCGTGTTGTTCGAGAAGGCGTTATCCGTGAGCGTCACGGGTACGCCGTAGGTATAGAGCGCGCCGCCGTGGTTGGCGGTGTTGCCCTCGAACGTGCAACCGCCGATGGAGGCGGTGGACTCTCCGGTGACGTACATCACGCCGCCGTTGCCGGAAGCGCTGTTGGTGCTGAACGTCGAGTCGGTGAGCGTGACCGAGCCGG
>JAFQFY010000013.1 GCA_017398485.1 Clostridia bacterium | reverse complement strand
TCGGCGCGTTTTTGATGATATCCAGATCCGCGACCACGATCTTCGGTGCGACGGCGGTGAGGGTCTTCTTGCACCCGTGCCAGGTCATCACCGCCACCGACGAACAGAAGCCATCCACGCTCGCCGCCGTCGGGCAGGACACAAAATCAACACCGCGCTTGTAGGCGCAATAGCGCGTAATATCGTGCACCGTACCGGAGCCGATAGCGATCAGCACCCCAACCTCCTCGGGCAAGCGATCCATCAGCAACGCCACACCGTGCTCGTTGGCGTGCAGGTTGTCGGACGGCAATATGACCTCAAGATCCACCGTCGGGTGACGGTCGGCCGTGGCGCGATAGGTGTTTTCATCGTACACCGCCACAGAAAACCCATCCAGACCATAGTCTTTCATATAGGTGTTCAAGCTGAACAGACCTCTGCGTTCGATAACAGAAAACACCGTTTGCATTTTGTGCTCTTTTCCGCAGGAACACAGCCCGTCGTATTGTTTGCTGTTGATGATCACGGACTGGACTCTCCCTTCAACTGTGATCAATTCGTACTGCTCGCTTGCAAGCACACTCAGCAGGTCTTGCGCAGACCTGATCGGCGTGTCGGTGGTAATGCCGCCGACCAGCATGCCGTGCGGACGGTGTCCGTCCGAGCCGCTGATCTTCTTCATGCCGAATTTGTCCGCCCACAGTGCCGCAAGGTCATTTCGGGCGTCGTGCTTCGGATGTCCGTTAAACACCTCAATGCCATCGACGATATTCGGCTTCATCACCGTCATGCCGTTGCGGAACGGATGCGCCTGATACACCAGCATGCCGTTGTCGTGTGCCAGCTTGACAAAATCCGGCAAGGAAAGCTTATACATCTCGGGGTTTTGACGAATAAACTCCTCCGTGACGCCATACAGCAGATAATCGTTTTTACTGCCGCAAAGATTGACCTCAATGCCCAGAATCACATGAATATCTTTGCCCACGGCCGCCTCGGCGGCAGCACGATAGCCGCGCAAAAGCACCTCGACATCGTACTCGCTCCCCTTGCCGCTGATATGCTGACCACCGTAGTGATCGGTGATAAACAAGGTGCTGTATCCGGCGGCAATATACATATCCACGATGTCCTTCGCCGCTACCTTGCCGCACATCAAGCTGGATTCCATCGTGTGACAATGCAATTCGGTTTTATAACGCATATTGACTCTCCCTCTTCGTATTCACTATCAACAGTTGCTGCTCTTATATTCTTCTTTGTAAGCGTTAATCTTTTGAATCATCTCGCGACCCAACCGCGCGGCCTTTTCAAGACCACGCGGCATTTCTTCGTCGCTCAACGGCTTCAAATGACCTTCCAGCTCAAAGCTGAAATCCCCCTGAAAATCGACACGGGCGAGCGCACGCAAAATCGCCTCCCAGTCCATTTTGCCGTCGTACGGCAGCACGTGAGAGTCTGCAAGAAAATCATTGTCATGCACGTGCATGGTGCGAAAAACCGTCTTGTTCATCGAGGCGATAACATCCTGCGGTGCATACCCTAACAGCGCGGAGTGACCGAGATCAATGCAAATGTTAAACCACTCCGAGTCCAGACTCTCGACAAACGCGAGGTGCTGCTGCGGATTACTGAACACCGGGAATTTCTCGTTGGTGATCGGCTTTTTCCCAACAAGATTTTCTACCGAGATATGCATGTTGAACCGTTCACAATACGGGATAAAACTGCGGTAAAACGTATAGCTGAACCCTTCCAGATCAAAGTCGTCGGGCAGGTTGCGTTTGACGGTATGTACAACGATATTCTCAGCACCCAAAATGGACGCGATCTCCAAGGATCGCACCTGATGCAGATACTTTTCGGCGGAAATATCGATCACATCGTCATATTCAAAATTAAACGGCGCATGCGCCTGACGACAGACAAGTCCCAGCTCATCGGCTACCGCCCTCAAACGGATCGCTCGCTCACGATAATCGTCACCGAGCATAAATTTTTCGCCGTCTGCGCGAAACATGGAATAGTCGTATGCATCAAACCCGGCTGCCGCGATCATACGCAGGGCAGTCTCATCACCATAACGATCACGCAACACAGCTGTATCAACAGACAATAACATAGACAATCCTCCCGACTGATTGATGTCAATTTTATGTGTAAAGCGTGATAGCTTTACATCTTTTGACCGTAATAAGCACCCGGTCCGTGCTTGCGGAAATAGTGCTTGTCTGCCAATTCCTGCTGGAACACCGCATCTTTGTTGAGTGCGAGCGTGTGCCATGCCATCATGGCGGATTCTTCCAGCACAATGGCGTTCTCCACCGACTTGCACGCGTCCTTGCCCCACGCAAACGGACCGTGGGAATTGACCAGCACACCGGGTATATCCATCGGGGGAATGTTTGCAAACGCTTCGATGATGACGGTGCCGGTCTCTTTCTCATATTCGCCGCCGATCTCCTCGGAGGTCAGCTTGCGCGTACAGGGAATATCGCCATGGAACGAGTCGGCGTGGGTGGTGCCGAGCATCGGCACGGACATGCCTGCCTGCGAGAAGATGGTCGCCCAGCGCGAATGGGTGTGGGTGATGCCGCCGATCTCGGGAAACGCCTGATACAGAGCCAAATGCGTCGCCAGATCCGAAGAGGGCGCGTAGTTACCCTCGACCCTCTCCCCTTTCAAATTCACGACCACCATATCGTCCGCGGTCATCGCTTCATAGCCGACACCCGACGGCTTGATGACCACCAAACCGCGTTCGCGGTCAATCTCAGACACATTGCCCCACGTGAGCACGATAAGACCCGTTTCTTTGAGCTGAATATTCGCCCGACAGACGCGTTCTTTCATTTCTTGCAGCATAAAAAAACACCTCATTTGACAAATGTCATTTCTTTGGTATAATTATACCATGTTGCTCATTTGCGAGCAAGATTTGGCGATATAATCGGTAAACGAGCAAAAGAGGGGATCAAAATGAGCATAAGCTACCGACAGGAACAGATATTAAGCATCTTACGAGAGCGTAATTATATTACGGTCAATGAGTTGGCAACCGTATTGTTTACCTCTCCGTCGAGTATCCGCCGCGATCTGACCGCCATGCAGAACAATGGACTCGTCACGCGTTCGCACGGCGGCGTTTGCCTGCCTGTCACCACCGAAGGCGTTGCAGGCTTCTACGACCGCATGCGAAAAAACACGCAGGAAAAGCGTAAAATCGCGCAAAAGGCCGCCACTCTTATAAAAAGCGGTCAGAAGATCCTGCTCGACAGTTCCAGCACATCGATGTTTTTGCTCCCCCACATTGCGCGAGTGAAAAACACCTCGATATTCACCAACAACCTGTTCACCGCCTCGAAATCCATCGAGCTGGGAATCGACACCCACTGCCTCGGTGGGCATGCGCTTGCCGGCTCAACGACACTATCCGGCGCCGAGACCTACCGCGCCATCGCCGCCCTGCGACCGGATATATTGTTCTTCTCATCCCAATCGCTCGACGTCGACGGCGTCATCTCCGACTCTACCGAAGAAGAAATTCTCGTGCGCCTGATGATGTGCGATGCAGCAAAGACCTCAGTTTTTTTATGCGACAGCACAAAGTTCGGCACACGCTCGTTGTATACACTGGGCAATTTGAGCGACGCAGACTTTGCTGTGTTTGACGAGCCCTTCGAGGAATTGCAAACCAACTGCCAACTGCTATAAAAAAAGACGCTTGTTCGGCTGAACAAGCGTCTTTTTTGTTTGTTTATCAGACAGGGGTGACCACCACGTCGGCGGTATGGGTGCCATTGGGGTCTTCCTTGCAATCGCGCTGTTTGAAGAACTTCGGTGCAACCTGCGGGAACATCGCGTAGGTGAGCACGTCCTCCTCCTGCCGGATATACTCGGCAGCCTCAGCTCTGAGCTTATCCAGCTCCGGCTCGAGGGTATCCGCAAAGCGGCAGGTGATCGGCTCATCGTCACCAAGGATCTTCTTGGAGAACGCCGGGTCGATCGGCGCCGGCGTCTTGCCGTAATCGCCGTGGATCATACCACGGAACTCCTTGGTGACCATCTTATAGCGCTCGCCCATGATGACGTTGAACACCGCTTGGGTGCCGACGATCTGGCTGGTGGGCGTCACGAGGGGCGGATAGCCGGAATCCTCACGCACACGCGGAATCTCCGCGAGCACCTCATCGAGCTTATCTTCCTTGCCTGCCTCTTTGAGCTGACCGAGCATGTTGGAGAACATGCCGCCCGGCACCTGATACAGCAAGGTGTTGGCGTCGACACCGAGCGACTTCGGGCTGATCTGACTCGAGCCGATATATTTCTCGCGCAACTGTGCGAAGTGCGAACGCACGACGTTGAGCTGGTTGAGGTCGAGACCCGTGTCATATTCGGTGCCCTGCAACGCCGCAACGAGAGACTCGGTCGGCATATGCGACGTGCCGATGGACAAGGGACTCATCGCGGTGTCGATGATGTCTGCGCCGGCTTCGATACCCTTAATGATGGACATCGAGGCAAGACCGGCGGTGTAGTGGCTGTGGATGTCGATCGGGATGGTGACCGCCTCTTTGAGTCGAGACACCAGATCCGCACAGGCATACGGCGTCAACAGACCGGCCATATCCTTGATACAGATCGAATCCGCGCCCATTTCCTGCAAGGTCTTAGCATACGCGGTGTAATACTCGTTGTTGTGCACGGGACTGAGGGTGTAGCTGATACAACCCTGCACGTGCGCTTTTTCCTTGTTGGCGGCACGAATGGCGGTTTCGAGGTTGCGCGCATCGTTGAGCGCATCAAAGATACGGATCACGTCAATACCGTTCGCCACCGACTTCTGCACAAAATACTCCACCACGTCGTCAGCGTAGGGGCGATAGCCCAGCATGTTCTGACCGCGGAACAGCATCTGCAATTTCTGATGCGGCATCTCCTTGCGCATGATGCGCAGGCGATCCCAGGGATCTTCATTCAAGAAACGGATGCAGGCGTCAAACGTCGCGCCACCCCAGCACTCGACGGAAAAGTACGGGATCTTGTCCATCTCGGCAAGGATCGGGCGCATCTCATCCATGGTCATGCGCGTCGCCAGCAGGGACTGGTGTGCGTCGCGCAGGACGACCTCCGTGATTTTAATCGGCTTTGCCATCTCTTACACCTCGCTATACTCAGTTGAGGGTCAGCAGAACCTTACCGGAATCGACGCTGTCGCCCTTATTGACATACACGGCCGCAACCGTGCCGTCGGTATCCGCCATGATCTCGTTCTCCATCTTCATGGCCTCGAACACGACCAAAATGTCACCCTTCTTCACGGCAGAGCCGGCGGCGACCTTCACGTCAACAATGGTACCGGGCATCGGGCAGAGAATATCCTGACCGCCGGCAACGGGAGCCGGAGCCGCCGCAGGAGCCGCGGGAACCGCCTCGACAGGAGCCGCGGGAGCCGCAACCGGAGCCGCCGCGGGAGCCGCCGCGCCGATCTCCTCGACCTCTACCTCGTACGCATTACCGTTGACCGTTACGTTGAATTTTTTCATAATGTGCCAATCCTTTCTGTGGGTGATATCGGAATAGTCCAAACTACACCAAATTATTGTTATTATACGACATTGTCAAGAATTTAGCAAGTATTATTTACCACATTTACACTCGCCGCGGAAAAATTTTTCAATTGAAACGCTCCACGCGCCGTCCTGTTTTTCAAACTCCAGGCGCATAAGCGTCGCACCGAGCGCATCGTCACAGCAAACGCCGCGCACCGCACCGCGGCAATCACCCGTGTTGAGTACCGCGCGAATGAGTCCCTCGGTCATCATCGGCAGGGGCGTTTCCACACGAAGGATCTCAACGACGTCACCCTCAACACGAAACAGCGCGTAGCCGTCCACCGCACCGCCGCTGTCGCGAAGCACCATCGCGTCGGTGCCGATAGGTGCATTAACGGATGTCAAAAACGCCTCATCGGCGGGCATTATGGTAATCACGATCGGGTTCCCTCCCATTCTTGATATACGCGGCGGCGATCTTCTTGGTCGAGCCCGTCGCCATGACCAGCTTTTGCACCTCAAACGGAGTGAGATACCGCCAACTGCCGTTGGGCAACATGCCGAGTTTGACGCTGCCGATGGCGTTGCGGCGCAGACGCGCCACCTCCAAGCCCAGCATCTCGCACATGCGGCGGATCTGGCGGTTGCGGCCCTCAAAGAGAGTGATCTCCACAACGCAGCGTTCCTTTTCGCTGGACACGATACGCACCTGTGCCGGTGCGGTCATGCGACCGTCCAGCATGATGCCCTCTTCAAATTTAAGCTTCTGCTCGTCGGTCATCGGCGAACGAAGCGTGACGCGATAGAGCTTTGGCAGATGCGACGCCGGATGGATCACTGCGTTGGCAAAATCGCCGTCATTCGTCATAAGCAACAGTCCCTCCGAGTCGCGATCGAGTCGCCCGACCGGAAACAGCGTCACGCCGACGCCGCGCACCAGCTCCTCAACGCATTTGCGCCCGTGCTCGTCGCACATGGTGGTGATATAGCCGCGCGGCTTATGCAACGCGATATACACCGGCGCGGCGGCCGCCGCGATGCGCTTGCCGCGCACGTGAATGACGTCCTTGCGGTCATCCACCTTATCCCCGATATTCGCCACGTGTCCGTTGACCTTGACGTGTCCGCCGGCGATGAGTTCCTCCGCCTTACGCCGAGAAGCAACGCCGCGCTCGGACAACAGTTTTTGCAATCGTACCATTGCCATAGGTATTTCCATTCCCTTCCTATTGTAACAACGTATCCCCGAGGGTGCAGAACGAACGCCACAACAGCACATGCCACGGCGGCAACGCCCTCTCTCCGACCGTTTCGGCGGCACGCAACGACACCACCGCCAGCTCTCGGTCACCGGCGGTATACCGCACCCGACCAATCTCCTGCCCAACGCGTATCGGCGCCCACAGACGTCGCGGCAATTCCACCGCCGCCGTCACGGTTTCGCCGTTTTTAAGCACGCAGGAGGGGATCTCATCCGCCTTGATCGCCACCGTCGACGCCTCGCCGCCCATCACCGCGCAGGCAGATGGGGCAACATCGGGCAACCGTTCGCGATGCACAAGCGTAAACGCGTAGTCATACAGTGCTATGTGATCGTTCCAGTAGTCGCCGCCGTTAAGGGTAGCGACGATCAGAGTCACGCCGTCGCGCTCGACCGCCGACACCAAGCAGCGACCGGATTTTTTGGTAAAGCCGGTTTTCAGCCCGATCGTGCCGTCGTACAAGCGTAAAAGCTTGTTATGATTATGCACCGTCAGTTGACTGCCGCTGACCGAAATCGTCGCCGTTTGACTCGCGCACAGTTCGGCGAGCAACGGCTGTCGGAGCACCGCCGCACCGAGCAGCGCCATATCGCGTGCACTCGCGCTGTGTCCGTCCTTATCCAAGCCGGACGGAGTGACAAACACACTGTCGGTCATACCCAATTCCAGCGCGCGACGATTCATGCGGCGCGCAAAGGACGGCAGGCTGTCGTCCATGAGCAAAGCCAAAGCATTCGCCGTGTCGTTACCGGATTCCAGCAACAAACCGGCGAGCAGGTCACGCACCGTAATGCTGTCCCCTGCTTTCAGGCCGATCTGCGTGCCTTCCACCGGCACCGCCGCCGACGGTACCGTGACCGTGCTGTTGGGGACCAGATTTTCTACCGCCAGCAGTGCGGTCATCAGCTTGGTCGTGCTCGCCATCGGGCGCGCGGTGCGCGCGTCCTTTTCGTACAGAACGAGTCCCGACTGCGGCTCATACACTACCGCAGACAGAGACGATATCGACGGTGCGGCACGCACCGAAGCCGTCGCATTCGACGTATAAGCGCCGACATAGAAAAGCAGTAGCGCCGGACACACCAGCGCTGCTGCCCATCGTGTTTTTCTCAAGCCGATCACTCCGTTTCGCAATAAAGATCCTATGAAACTCTATGCAAAACGCAGGCAAAGCATACCCTTACAGCTTCGGTTTTGCCGCTTTATCGGCATCGTTGCCGAAGAACTTGTCCACCATCTCGGGCACCAACGACACCATGCGATCCACCGAGGACGGCTTATCCGAGATCGGCAGAACGTTCACCGTGCCGTCCTTAAACATGAGAAACGCCACCGGCGTGATATTAATACCGGCACCGGCACCGCCGCCGAACAGTTCGGCCGAGGTCTTGCTCGGCAGATCCGAGCCGCCCGACGCAAAGCCGTAGGACACCTTTGATACGGGCAACAGCGTCGTGCCGTCCTCCAATTTGATCGGCGTACCGACGATCGTGTCGGCGTCCACCATGCCGCGGATCTTATCCACCGACACACTCATGAGTCCTTCTACATTATGATTCGCCATGTTTAATTGCCTCCTTATCGGTTATCAGATTATCTGCAAGATCTTCATCTAAAAGCAATACGCGCACAAGCAATGCGATCACCGCAAAGCCCATCCGGTATATCCAGATATGAAAACGCACATCAAAGCGCACGTCACTTTCCTCTGCCAAAAAATTCGGTTCAACGCGAATGGTGCGGCGGCGCACCGGCACGAGCTTATAAAACGCCGTGAGCGCCGGATACAGCACACTGCACACCTCGCCGTAATGCACGGCAGTCTCCGCGGCGTCCTCCCCGCCGATGACCATGTCGAGCTTGAGCTTATCCACGCGAGCGGCGTGCAGGATCTTGCCGACGGCATGACCGCCCTCCTTGATCACCGCACGCAGATAGGCGAGCGTCGAGCCGACACCGTCCTCATCGAACGAGCGCTTGACCTCGTGGCCGAGCTCCTGCACCTTGGACAGCTTGGACTTCTTCTTTTTCTTCTTTTTCTCCACCGCTTCGGCAACATCCTCGTCGGATATCAGGTCGAACGGTGTGCCGAGGATATAGATCTCTGATTTTAGGTGTCCGTCATAGGTGATATAGCCGTATGCCGGAAGAAACAGCACCGCCAGCACCAACAGCACTACCAACCCTAACAGCCCTAACAGAATGTACAGTGCAAGCACCGATTATTCCTCCGATTCTTCGTTCTCCGCGCCGAACAGTTCGCTGTCCTGCGGCAGACCCTCCTGCTGTTCGAGCATCTCGTCCATCGTGGTCTCGTCCATTTCACCCTCCTGCTTCTGCGGCAGGGGCGGCAATTGTTCGAGCGAGGAAATGCCGAAGCAACGCAGAAAATTCGCCGTCGTGCCGTAGAGAAGCGGCCGACCCGGCAGGTCCATGCGACCGCGTTCCTCTATGAGACCCTTTTGCTGCAAGCCCTGCATCACCGCGCTGCAATCCACGCCGCGCACCTGCTCGACGAACGGGCGGCTGACCGGCTGGTTATACGCGATGATCGCGAGCACCTCCATCGCCGCCTGCGACAAAGGAGTGTTGCGGCGAATGTCCATCGCGCGACGCACGTACGCGGCGCATTCCTTGTTACTGCACAGTTGATAGCGGTCGTCCAACTTGAGCGCCGACAGACCGCCGCCGCGCGTGTTAACGTCCTGCACCCAGTCGTCCGCGATGCGCGCGGTAGTTTCCTCATCCAGCTCCAGCGCCAACGCCAAACGACTCAGCGGCACCGGCTCGCCGCTGGCGAACACGATCGCTTCCACCGCGGCCTGATAATGTTTAATTTCCATTGTTATTATCCTCCTGCTTTGCCTCGCCGTCGGCGCTGTCGTATGCGTCGCCGTCGGCAGACACGGTGTTGTCCCACTGTTCGGGCGGTCGCATTTGCACCTGTTGGTCCTTGCCCTCACCGTCCACGCGGATGCGCTTGGACTTGATGAGTTCCAACAGCGCCAGGAAGGTGGCGACCATCTCGGACTTCGATTCCGCCTTTTCAAACAGCGAGCGATAGGACACCGATTTGCGTGTGTACAACCGTTTGAGCACGTAGGCGATGCGCGACGACACCGACACGATCTTGCGCGCGATGATACCGCTGAACGCCTGGGGCGGCGGCGGCAAACGCCGCTTTCCGCGACCGGCGGCCGCCAGGAACGCATCCAGCATCTCGGCGGGCTGATGCGTGCGGCGATAGGTCAGGTCCGGCTCGATCTCGGTCGGCTCGCGCACGAATAGGTCACCGCCGATATATCCCGTAGCCAAGCGCCGCGCCATCTGCTGACACAGCTGGTATTCGATGAGCTGACCGCTCAACTCGCGACGCAGTTCCTCGCTCTCGTCCTCGTAGCGCGGCAGCAGCATCACCGACTTGATGTGCACCAGGCGCGCCGCCATCTCGAGAAACTCGCTGGCGACGTCCATGTTGTATTCCTTCATTTCCTTGATGGCGGCAAGATATTGCTCCAACACCTCGGCAATAGGAATGTCGTAGATATTCAGTTTGTTCTTCTGCACGAGGAAGAGCAGCAGATCCAGCGGCCCTTCAAAATCCGGCAGTTTATAGGATATTGTTTCCATTCCTACGCTCCCTATGCGTTATTTACACGATTTTAGAATCCGAACAATGCGAACAGCAAATTAAATACCGCGTTGTGCAACGCCGTGAGCGGCCCGTCCAGCACGCCGAGCATCAGCAAGGCAAATAACCCCATGGTGATATAGCGGCTGTTGCGCTCGAGCACATACGCCCATTTCCCCGGCAACAAACTGCTCCACAGCCGCGAGCCGTCAAGCGGCGGAATCGGCAGAAGGTTAAAGACCATCAGTGAAATGTTGACCGAGGCGATAACGTCGATGAGTACGAGCCACAAGGCGTCGAACACCAACTCGTCCGTAACGAAAAACAAACTCACGCGAAACACCGCCACCGCTGCCACCGCCAAAAGCAGATTTGACAGCGGACCGGCGAGCGCAACGAGGATCATGTCGCGCTTATAGTGTCGGAAATTACGCGGATTGACCGGCACGGGCTTCGCATAGCCGATGCCGACCGTAAGCATCATCACCGTGCCCCACACATCCAAGTGTTTGAACGGGTTAAGAGTCAGGCGGCCGTGCCACTTCGCCGTATCGTCACCGCACAGGTGCGCGGCGAATGCATGCGCCAGCTCGTGCACCGGCATGATGAGCAGGATCAGCACGGCGTAGCCGAACAACAGATACAATATCGACGCGACGTCCATAGCGCCGCGATTATTCATAAATTGCAGTAACATACGGCAAACCTTTCTTCGTTAAACGGACATACTTACAGACAATACATATCATACCAAATTATTGTAAAAAATACAAGTGTTTCTGCCAAGAAAGACGTGCCGAGAAACTTTTTTTGCAAAGGTTGTAAAAAATACTTGATTTTTTTCGGGAAATCTGCTAATATAGTTGCGTTGCTTTGCACAGAGGTCTCGTCCTCTGGCTCAGACTATGGTTGATACGGCCTGTAACGGCCTGAACAAGAAGGAGGTGCAGAACCATGGCAAAATGTGATTTCTGCGGCAAGAGTGTTACTTTCGGTATTCGTGTGTCCCACTCCCACAGACGCTCGAACCGTAGCTGGAAGCCCAACATCCGCCGCGTCAAAGCGGTCGTTGACGGCTCTCCGAAGAGAGTATACGCCTGCACCCGTTGCCTGCGTTCCGGAAAGGTCACTCGCGCGGTGTAATCCAAGGTAAACAAACAAAACCCCTCGGCTGTCGCCGAGGGGTTTTCTCGTTGTTTCGGTGTATGAATCTCCTCCACCCTGCCCATACTGTCCTTGAAAGGACGGATGGTGTATGTACAACAAAGTGGAGATCTGCGGTGTCAACACCGCCACGCTGAAGGTTCTCACGGAAGCAGAAAAGATGCGTCTGCTGCGGCAGATGCAGGACGGCGACAAACAGGCTCGTGAAAAGCTCGTCAACGGCAACCTGCGGTTAGTTCTCAGCGTGATCCAGCGCTTTACCCAGCGCGGCGAAAATCTCGATGATCTCTTTCAGGTCGGGTGCATCGGACTCATCAAGGCCATCGACAATTTCGACCTCTCGCTCGACGTGCGTTTCAGCACCTATGCCGTGCCGATGATCATTGGCGAAATACGCCGTTATCTGCGCGACAACAACGCCATTCGCATCAGCCGCAGTATGCGCGACACCGCCTACCGCGCCATGCAGGTCAAGGAACAACTCATCGCGCAGCACCACCGCGAGCCGACCATCGAGGAGATCGCCAAACAGCTCGACATGCCCAAAGAGGATGTGGTGGTCGCGCTCGAAGCGATCGTTGACCCCGTGTCGCTGTACGAGCCGATCTATAACGACGGTGGCGACACCATCTACGTGATGGATCAACTCAGCGACCACAACGACGACAACAGTTGGCTTGATGAGATCGCGCTCAAAGAGGCGATCGCCGGACTAAGCGACCGCGAGCGAAAGATCCTCAACCTGCGGTTCTTCAAAGGACTCACGCAGATGGAGGTATCGGGCGAGATCGGCATCTCACAAGCGCAGGTCAGTCGCTTGGAAAAGGGCGCGTTGGATAAGATCAAGCGCGAGTTTTAAAAGAAAAGGACGCGACTCTCGTCGCGTCCTTTTTTGTCGTTTTATACAGCGCCCAGCGTTGCCGCCATAACCGCCTTGATGGTATGCATACGGTTCTCCGCCTCTTGGAACACCACCGAGCGTTCGCTCTCGAACACCTCGTTGGTCACTTCCATCGCGTCGCGGTTAAAGCGCGCGCCCATCTCCTTGCCGACACCCGTCTTATCATCGTGATAAGCCGGCAGACAGTGCATAAACACCGCGTTGTTCGCCGCCATGTTCATAAGGGCGGTATTCACCTGATACGGTGCGAGCTCGCGGATACGCTGCTCCCACACCTCGACCGGCTCACCCATCGACACCCACACATCCGTATAAATGACGTTGGCGTCCTTGACCGCCTCGGCAGGATCCTCGCAGAAGCGCAGAGTCGCGCCCGTCTGCTCAGCGATCGCACGGCACTCATCGACAAGCGCCTTATCGGGGAAATACGCCTTCGGCGCACAGGCAGTGAAGTTGAGACCCATCTTCGCGCAACCGACCATCAGGGAATTGCCCATATTGAAACGCGCATCGCCCATGTAGACGAAGTTGATGCCCTTAAGGTGGCCGAAGATCTCACGAATAGTGAGGAAATCCGCCAGGATCTGCGTCGGATGAAATTCGTCGGTCAGGCCGTTCCACACGGGCACCGACGCATACTGCGCCAGTTCCTCGACGATCACCTGACCGAAGCCGCGGTACTCGATACCGTCGTAGATGCCGCTGAGCACACGCGCGGTATCGGCGATGCTCTCTTTTTTACCGATCTGCGAACCAGAGGGATCAAGATAGGTCGTGCCCATTCCCAGATCGTGCGCCGCGACCTCAAAACTGCAACGCGTGCGCGTGCTGGTCTTTTCGAAAATAAGCGCAACGTTCTTGCCCTCGCAAAGACGGTGCGGCACGCCTGCCTTTTTCTTCGCCTTAAGCTCCGCCGCCAGATCAATGAGCGCACCGATCTCCTCGGGGGTATAGTCCAGCAACTTGAGAAAATCTCTGCCTTGTAAATTCATATCGTTTCTCCTTATTCCGCGCAAGCGCTTTTGAGCACCGCGATCGCTTTTTTCAGAGTTTCCATCGGAATGTTGAGCGCCGGCAACAAGCGCACCTTGTCCTTCGCCTTAATGACCAGTACGCCCTGCTCCATGCAACGTCCGATCACATCGGCGGCATCCTTTTCGGTCTTGATGCCGATCATCAGACCCAGACCGCTGACCCTGACGACGCCGGGCGCACCGTTGAGAGCGTCGAAGATATACGCCGAGCGCTCACGCACGCCGGCAAGAGTCGCCTCGTCCAAACGCGAGAGAATGTTGAGCGCGCCGGCACAGCAAACCGGATTGCCGCCGAAGGTCGAGCCGTGCGAGCCGGGGGTGAGGGTGTCCTGTACCTTGTCGCCGAGCATCGTCGCGCCCAGCGGCAAGCCGCCTGCCAAGCCCTTGGCAGTGGTGACGATGTCGGGGGTGATGCCGTAATTCATATAGCCGTACAGCATGCCGCTGCGGCCGTTGCCAACCTGCACCTCGTCGGTGATGAGCAGGATATCCTGCTCGGCGCACAGTGCCGCCACCGCGCTGACGAAGTCCTTATCCAGCGGCATAACGCCTCCCTCACCCTGCACCACTTCCATCATGATCGCGGCGCATTTATGCTGTTCTGTCAAGGCTTTTACGGCTGTAAAGTCGTTCGCCTTTGCATACAAAAAGCCCTCGGTCAAAGGGGTGAAATCCTCGTGGAACACCGCCTGACCCGTCGCCGCGAGCGTGGTGATGGTGCGACCGTGGAAGCTGTTCTCCAACGTGATGATATGGTAGTGGTCCTTGCCCTTTTTGTCGGCGGCGTACTTGCGCGCAACCTTGATCGCGCACTCGTTCGCCTCCGCTCCCGAGTTGGAGAAAAATACCTTTTTCATGCCTGTCTTGTCGCACAACATCTGCGCGAGTTTCGCACAGGGATTGGTGTAGTAGAGGTTGGACATATGTTGCAGCGTGCCGAGCTGTTCGGTCACCGCCGCCGCCCACATCTCATCTGCGATGCCGAAGGTGTTGACCGCAATGCCGGTGGAGAGATCAATATATTCCTTGCCGTTCTCATCCCACACGAGCGAGCCTTTGCCGCGCACGAGGTTCAGTGCAAAGCGCGCATAGGTATTGGCAATATAGGTGCTGTCGAGTTGTTTCGTATTCATCGCATCAATCTCCTGTCACCATGGTACCGGCGCCCTCGTCGGTGAGCAACTCCATCAGAATGGAGTGGGACACGCGTCCATCCATAATAATGACGTTCTGCACACCTGCATGGATCGCCTCAATACAGCAGTCTACTTTCGGGATCATGCCGCCCGAAATGACGCCCTCGTCATACAAGTCCTTCGCCTCGGAGATAGTCAATTCGGGGATCAGCGTGCTCGGATCGTCCTTGTCACGCAGAATACCGGCAATGTCGGTCATCATGATAAGTCTCTCGGCACCCAGCGCACCGGCGATATACGCCGCCGCAGTGTCACCGTTAATGTTATAGGAATTACCCTCGTGATCGCTCGCCACCGTAGAAATGACGGGTATATAGTTCTTTTCCAGCAGGTCGGTAATCGGCTGGGTGCGCACCTTGACGATCTCACCGACGTAGCCAAGACGCTCGTCCTTGATCTTCGCTTCCAGAATACCGCCGTCCATGCCGGACAGACCGACCGCATGACCGCCTTTGGTCTGCAACAGCGTCACCAGCGACTTGTTCACCTTACCGGCGAGCACCATCTGCACGATATCCACCGTTTCCTTGTCGGTGACGCGCAGACCGTCGACGAAGACCGCTTCTTTGCCGAGCTTTTTCATCATATCGCTGATTTCAGGGCCGCCGCCGTGCACCAACACGACCTTAACGCCGATGAGCCAAAGCAGGGCAATGTCCTCCATCACCTGCTGTTTTAACTGTTCGTTGACCATCGCGTTGCCGCCGTATTTGATGACGACGATCTTGCCGTTGTATCGTTTAATATACGGCAAAGCCTGCGTCAGAACCTCGGCGCGTTGCGCATTGGAAAAATCCATATCCTTACCTCCAATAATGGCTATCCGACGGAAGCGAGATCGCCTCCGTCGGTCATAGTCGTTGTATTACGTCCGATAATCGCCGTTGATCTTGACGTAGTCGTAGGTCAGATCGCAACCCCACGCGGTCGACGATGCGTCACCGCTGTTGAGGTTGACGGCGATGGTGATCTCGCTTTCCAGCAGGATCTCCTTGGCCTTCTCCTCCGAGAAGTCGACGCCTGCACCGGCCTTGCAGACCGTGACGGTGCCCTTGGCAGATTCGAACGCAACGTCGATCTTATTCACGTCCACCGCCGCACCGCTGTAACCGATGGCGCACAGCACACGTCCCCAGTTGGCATCCGCGCCGAACATCGCCGCCTTGGTCAGCGACGAGCAGACGACGCTCTTGGCAACCGTCTTCGCCGTGGCGAGATCCGCCGCGCCGTCGACCTTGCATTCGAGCAGTTTGGTCGCGCCCTCACCGTCCGCCGCGATCTGGCGGCAGAGATATACCGTCACGGTGTTGAGTGCTTTCATAAAGGCGTTGAACGCCTCACCTTCGGCGGTGATCTCGGCGTTACCTGCCATACCGTTGGCAAGCACCGTCACCATATCGTTGGTGGAGGTGTCGCCGTCGACGCTGATCATGTTAAAGGTCTCAGCGATATCCGAAGACAGCGCTTTTTGCAGCATGGGTGCGCTGATGGCGCAGTCGGTGGTGATAAACACCAGCATCGTCGCCATGTTCGGGTGGATCATACCCGAGCCCTTGGCAATGCCGCCGATCTTGCACTCCACGCCGTCCACCGTAAAGGAGACCGCGATCTCTTTACGCTTGACGTCGGTGGTCATGATGCCGTCTGCCGCCTCGTCGGAATGGTCGCCCAAGTTCGCCTTGAGCATCGGAATACCCTTGGCGATCGGCTCAATGTCCAGCGGCTGACCGATAACGCCGGTCGAGGCGACCACAACGTCGCTCGCCTTAATGTTCATCGCATCCGCCAGAAGCGCGCACATCTGCTCGGCGATCTCGATGCCGTTGGCATTGCAGGTGTTCGCGTTACCGCTGTTGCAAATAACCGCCTGCGCCTTGCCGTCGGCAATGTTATTTTTTGTCACCGTCAACGGCGCACCCTTCACCAAGTTGGTGGTATACACCGCCGCCGCCGTCGCCACCTTCTCGCTGAAGATCAGCGACAGATCGCGTTTCGTTTTATTCTTACGGATGCCGCAGTGCACGCCTGCCGCCGTAAAGCCCTTTGCGGCGCAAACGCCGCCCTTGATGATCTCCATAGTATCCCTCCGTCAAACGTCGAGTCCGTAGTCTTTGTCGTTGCCCATGACGAGATTCAGGCATTCCAGTGCGGCGCCCGAAGCACCCTTGCCGAGGTTATCGTATACCGCGGTCAGCAAGATCCGTTGCTCGTTACCGTAGACCGACACGCGCATACCGTCCTTGCCGGACATCGCGCCGGCGGCGATGAAGCCGTCCTCGTCGATCTGCTCACAATACGTGATCATCGGACCCGTATATTTCTGCTCGTACACCGCCTTGATGTCCTCGACGGTCTTGCCGTCGCACAGCTGGGCGGCAAACAGCGGAACGGTCACTTCCATACCGCTGTAATAGTTCGCCACGATGGGGCTGAAATGCGGGAAATTCTCGATGCCTGTGATCGCCGCCATCTCTTTAAGATGCTTGTGCTGCTGGGCCAGTCCGTACTGGCGCGGCGTGGACAGCGCGTAGGGCGCGTCCTGTGCCTCGTATTCGGCGATCATCTTCTTACCGCCGCCGCTGTAACCCGTCAGCGAATGACAGGTCAGCAGAACCGACTTATCGAGGATACCGGTCTCCACGAGCGGATAGACCAGCGCGACGAAACCGCTCGCGTGACAACCGGGCACCGCGATGCGCTTGGCGGCGATGACCTTCTGCTCCTGCGCGACGGACAGCTCAGGCATACCGTATACCCAGTCGGGATCGGTGCGGTGTGCCGTCGACGTATCGATGATGACCGTATCGGGATTATCCACCAACGACACCGCCTCGATCGCCGCCGCATCAGGCAGACACAGGAAGGCGATATCCGCCTCGTTGAGAGCCGCCTCACGGCAGGTAACGTCTTTGCGTTGCTCCTCGGGCAGCGTGATGAGGGTCACGTCCTCGCGCGCTGACAAGCGATCGTATATCCGCAGACCGGTCGTTCCGGCCTTGCCGTCGATAAATATCTTCTTCATATCACGAACTCCGATTATTTGATGCCGTTCTTCGCCTTCATCTTGGCATACACCTTGGTGGGCAGGCCGTAGAGGTTAATGAAACCGGCGGAATCCTTCTGATCGTACACCTCATCCTCGTCAAAGGTCGCGATCTCGGGATCGTACAGCGAATAGGGCGAGGTCACACCGGCGTTGATGAGGTTACCCTTATACAGCTTGAGGGTGACGTCGCCGGTAACCGTCTTCTGCGTGGTCTTAACGAAGCTGAGGATCGCTTCAACGAGCGGCGTGAACCACTGCGCGTTGTAGACCAGCTCCGCGAGCTTCTGCGCGACGAGTGCCTTGTAGTGAGCCGTCTCCTTGTCGAGGCAAATGGACTCCAGCACACTGTGCGCCTTATACAGGATCGCACCGCCGGGAGTCTCATACACGCCGCGGCACTTCATGCCGACCAAGCGGTTCTCCACGATGTCAAGCAGGCCGATGCCGTTCTCGCCGCCGAGCTTGTTGAGGGCAGTCACCAACTCCACCGCGCCCATCTCCTTGCCGTCGATGGCGGTGGGGACGCCCTGCTCGAAGTGCACCGTCACATAGGTGGGCTTATCGGGCGCCATTTCGGGAGATACGCCCATCTCGAGGAAGCCAGGCTTGTTGTACTGCGGCTCGTTGGCAGGATCCTCCAGATCCAGGCCCTCGTGAGACAGGTGCCAGATGTTCTTATCCTTCGAATAGTTGGTCTCGCGGTTGATCTTCAGAGGGACGTTGTGCGCCTCGGCGTACTCGATCTCCTCCTCGCGGGACTTGATGGACCACTCTCTCCACGGAGCAATGATGTGCATATCGGGAGCAAACGCCTTGATAGCGAGTTCGAAACGCACCTGGTCGTTGCCCTTGCCGGTGCAACCGTGGCAGATGGCGTCGGCACCTTCCGCGAGCGCGATCTCCGCAATTCTCTTGGCGATGGGAGGACGCGCAAACGCCGTACCCAGCATATATTCCTCGTACAGAGCGCCGGCCTGCACGCAGGGGAACACATAGTCCTCGAGGAACTCCTTGGTCAGATCCTCGATGTAAAGCTTGGAAGCACCCGTCTTGAGCGCCTTCTCCTCAAGGCCCTCAAGCTCATCCGCCTGACCGACGTTACCGCTCACCGCGATAACCTCGCAGTTGTTGTAGTTTTCTTTCAGCCACGGAATGATGATGGAGGTATCCAGACCGCCGGAGTATGCCAAAACGACTTTTTTGATGTTTTCTTTTTTCATGATAAATCGCTCCTTGTGAATAAATATTCTTTCAATGTCGGTATTATAGTCCTATTAGGAGAATAAGTCAAGTGTTTTTATGCAAAAATATGCATATTTTATGTATATTGTGTATATTGCCTATCGGCGTAGTTTTCCCCCGATGGTTTTTGTGCATTTGGATAAAAGACAGCGTGAAAACAATAAAAAAACTAATCTACTCTATGGATCTCATTCGCATTTTTCACTGTATGAAACAATAAAAACGGCTACATAACCCTGTATAAATACAAATTATTGCATAAATACGCGAGAACGGCATTGTGTTTCCGTATAAAATGGTGTAAAATATAAGTAGTTCGACCATATCCCATACCTCAAAAAAGGAGTCCCCAATGAAGAAAAAGGAGAAAAAACCGTCCGCTGTTAAAAATAATCTGTATTTTCTGCGTCTGCTTTGGGGTATCTCCCCTGCACGCGTTCTGCTCAATTTTCTGTTTCTGATCTTTGAGTTTGCGATGTGGACCTTCTACTCGGTGATCTTTATGCAGTACCTGTTCGGCGGAGGCGACACCCGCACCTTCGCCGAGGCTGCGTGGTTCATCGTGTTCGCCGTGGTGCTCGATGTGACGCGAAGCGCTCTGCAGGCGGGATATCACAACATCTTCGTCCCCAAAACCAACATCCGCATCCACTATCGGCTGAATAACATGCTGTTCGAAAAGGCGCAGACGGTGGATGTCTCCTGCTATGAGACGCCGGACTTCTACAATACATACACCAAAGCGGCGACCGAAGCAAGCTCCCGTGCAGGCTCGGTGCTCGACTCTTGTGCACTGACCGTGTCGGCGCTGCTGTCCTCCACCTACATCATCATCACGATGTGCCGCATCACTTGGTGGTCGCTGTTGTTTGTCGCCCTGCCGCTGGTCGGAAACCTCTATTTCGGCAAGAAATACGGCAAGGAGTTGTTCGATATCCAGCAGGAGACCACTCCTTATAAACGCCGACACGAATACGTCAACCGCGTGATGTATTTTCGCCAATACGCGGGTGAGGTGCGGCTGACGGGCGTATTCGGTATCCTGCGCAACATCTATCAGATCGCCACAAACGAAGGACTCTCCGTCTGGCGTAAGCACGCGGCAAAATGGTCCTTCTACGGTGCCGCGAAGGGCTTACTGGTGTTTCTGTTCGGTTTCCAAGGCATGTGGCTGTTCGCTGCGGGACTCGCCCTCGGTGGGCGCATCACGGCGGGCGAGCTGGTGGTGCTGCTCAACGCCATCGTCAGCGTTTCGTGGATGCTTAATGACCTCGAGCAGGGCATCACCAACATCTTCACCAACGCCTATTTCATTAACAATCTGCGCAGCTTCTTCGACTACCAGCCAAAGATCGACGAATCTGCGGGCGGCATCACGCCGCCGCAGACGGTGGAGACCATCGAATTTAAGAACGTGTCCTTCCGCTATCCCGAGCAGGAGCGCTACGCCCTCAAGGACATCACCTTGACCTTGCGCCGCGGCGTGCGCCACGCACTCGTCGGCATCAACGGCAGCGGCAAGTCCACCCTCATCAAGTTGATCCTGCGGTTTTACGACCCCACTGAGGGACAGATCCTGCTCAATGGCGTGGATATTAAAGAATATGATATTAAACAGTACCGCGCACTTATCGGCGCGGCGTTTCAGGATTTTGCTATCTTCGCCGCCACGGTGGTGGAGAATGTGCTGCTGCGCGAGGTCGAGAGCGATGCCGACCGCGCCATTGCCGTCGCCGCACTACGCGACAGCGACGGCTACGACAAGATCGCGTCCCTGCCACAAAAGGAAGACACCCTGCTGACGCGAGAATTTGACAACGACGGTGTCGAGCTGTCGGGCGGCGAGCGGCAAAAGCTCGCCATCGCCCGCGCGTTTGCGAAGGATGCGCCGATCGTCATCCTCGACGAGCCGTCGAGCGCCCTCGACCCCATAGCGGAATACAAGATGTTTGAGACCATCATCACCTTGTGCGATACGAAGGAAAAACTATCCATCATCGTCTCCCACCGCCTCTCCTCCGCCGCCGTGTGCGAACAGATCTTCGTGTTCGAGAACGGCGCGCTGGTTGAGGAGGGCTCACACCCGACCCTGCTCGCCACAAACGGCATCTACGCCGATATGTTCCGCAAGCAGGCGCGCAACTATCAGGTGGAAGGGGGTGAGCAGGATGGCTAAGCTGAAAAAGACCCGCGCCCTCTCCAACATCCTGTTCGCCCTACGCTGGCAGTTCCGTCTGACACCGGGCTACATCATCATCCGTTTCGTCCAGTCGATTTTCGGCAACGTTGTCACGCTGTTCGAGCACACCTTCCTGCTCGCCTACATCATCTCCTGCGTGGAAGGGGGTAAGACGCTCGTCGACGTGCTCTATTTCCTCATCCCCGTGGCGATTGCCGTCGCAATCAAGCTCATCTCGGGCCCGCTCGTCGAGGCGTATCTCACCCCGAAGGCTAACTCTAAATTCTATATGCACACCCGTATGACACTGTATAAAAAAGCAGCCGAGCTGGAGATCGCCAAATACGACGACACTGCCTTCTACAACGATTTCGTGTGGGCAATGCACCGCGCGCCCGAGCAGATCTTCAACGCCACCAACACCTTTATCCAACTGGTGAGTATGTTCGTCACCGCCCTCATCGCGGGCACCTACATCGTTGTGACCGACGCGACGGCGCTCATTGTGGTCGTGGGGATGATGGTCTCGACGCTGCTGCTGCAGCACAGCATCACTAAGCGGAATATGAAGCGCGAAGAGGAGTTGATGCCGATCAGCCGCAAGCGGGATTACACCAACCGCGTGTTCTACCTCGCGAACTTCGTCAAGGATATCAAGACCGGTGCGATTGCCGACAAGCTCAAAAAGGACTTTGCCGAAAGCACCGAGCAGATGGAGACGGTTACCGTCCGTCACGGACGGATGATCACCCTACTCGCCGTCCTGCGCGACGGCATCAGCGCCCTCGCCTTTGACGGCGCGTACCTCATCTATCTGTTCTATCAGGCTCTGATCGAGGGGAAGTACGGACTCGGCTCACTGCTCGCGGTGTACAACGCCGCTAACCGTCTAAGCGGCAACATCCGCCGTGTCATAATGATGCTGCCGCGTTTCGAGGAACAGAGCTTGTATATCGAAAAGATGCGCACCTTCCTCGAAACCGAAAACACGATGCCCGACAACGGTACACTGCCTGTGCCAACGCAGGGCGACCTCGTGCTCGATAACGTCACCTTCACCTATCCCGGCAACGACAAGCCCACCTTGAACGAGGTGTCGATGCATATTAGACAGGGCGAAAAGATCGCGCTCGTCGGCTTCAACGGCGCAGGAAAATCCACCCTCATCAAACTCATTCTGCGTCTGTACGATCCCGACAGCGGTACGATACGCCTCGGCGACAACGCCATCGGTGAGTACCCCATCGGCGAGTACCGTCGGCATTTCGGCGCACTGTTCCAAAGCTTCGAGATCATCGCCACGAGCATCGGAGAAAACATCACGATGAGCAACACGCCGCTCGACACGGAGAAAGCGGACGAGGTGATGAAAAAGGCGGCGTTTTGGGACAAGCTCAGTTCCCTGCCGGAGGGCTACGACACAACGCTTACCAAGGAGTTCGACGACAACGGCATCAATCTCTCGGGCGGCGAAGCGCAAAAGATCGCGCTCGCACGCGTGCTGTACGCAGACGCAGGCGTGATCGTGCTCGACGAGCCGTCGAGCGCCCTCGACCCCATCGCGGAATATCAACTCAACAAGACCGTCACCGAGCTCGCCGCGGACAAAACGGTCATCATCATCTCCCACCGTCTGTCCACCACCCGATTTGTCGACAAGATCTATATGCTTGAGGACGGACGCGTCATCGAGCAGGGCAACCACGACGCCCTGCTCGCCAAGGACGGCAAATACGCCGAAATGTTCCGATTACAGGCGGAGAAATACCGCTGACAGGAGGCAATCTATGCCCTTTTTACCGATCACAACTGAAGAGATGACCGCGCGCGGCTGGGACGCGGCGGACTTTATTATCGTGTCGGGCGACGCTTATGTCGATCACCCGAGCTTCGGCACGGCAATCATCTCGCGCGTATTGGAGAGCCGCGGCTATCGCGTATGCATCATCCCTCAACCACAGTGCGACGCAGATTACCGCCGCTTCGGTGCGCCGCGGCTGGCGTTCCTCGTCAACGGCGGCAATATCGACCCGATGGTCGCCCATTACACCGCTGCGAAAAAGCGGCGCAGCGAGGACGCCTACTCCCCCGGCGGCAAGGCCGGTCTGCGCCCTGACCGCGCAACCATCACCTACGCCAAAGCCCTGCGGCGCCTGTTCGGTGACGTGCCGATCGCCATCGGCGGTCTGGAGGCGTCGCTCAGACGCTTTGCACACTACGACTATTGGGACGATCGCGTGCGCCCGTCCATTCTGGTCGACAGCGGCGCAGACCTGCTCATGTTCGGTATGGGCGAACGTCATATCGTCGAGATCGCAGACCGCTTGGCCGGCGGCGAGAACATTCACGCGCTGACGGATATCCGCGGCACCTGCTATCTCGTCAAGGCGAGCGAATATCAGCCGATGCCGTGCGCCGAGTGCCCGTCTTACGAGGCGGTCAAGACACCCGACGACAACGGAAAAAAGCAATACGCCGTTTCCTGCCGCATTCAGCAGGAAGAACACGATGCAGTGCGCGGCAAAGCGGTCATCCAACGGCATGGCGACCGCATCTTGGTGCAAAATCCGCCGAGTGAGCCACTGTCCACCGACGAGTTTGATGCCGTATACACCCTGCCGTTTATGCGTGACTATCACCCGAGCTACGAGGCGCTCGGCGGCGTGCCGGGCATCGCAGAGGTTAAGTTTTCCGTCATTCACAACCGCGGTTGTTACGGCGCATGCAACTTCTGCGCACTGGCGTATCACCAAGGGCGGCAGGTCACCTGCCGCAGCCACGATTCGGTGGCGAGAGAGGTCGAAGCCATTACCGAAATGCCCGATTTCAAGGGCTATATCCACGATATCGGCGGTCCGACCGCCAACTTCCGCGGTCCCTCCTGCGAGGGTCAGCTCAAACGCGGTCTGTGCAAGGATAAAAAATGTCTCGCGCCCGAAATGTGCAAAGCGGTCAAGGTAGACCACAGCGACTATCTCACGCTTCTGCGCCGTCTGCGCAAGATGCCCAAGGTCAAAAAGGTGTTTGTGCGCTCCGGCATCCGCTTTGACTATCTCATTGCGGATAAGGATGAGAGCTTTTTCAAGGAACTCATTCAGCATCACGTCAGCGGACAACTCAAAGTTGCGCCCGAACACGTGTCCGACCGCGTGCTCAAATACATGGGCAAGCCGTCCTTTTCGGTGTACGAAAAGTTCCGCTCGCGATTCTACGAGTTGACCAAAAGCATCGGCAAAAAGCAATATCTCGTCCCGTATCTCATGTCCTCCCACCCGGGAAGCACCATCAATGACGCCATCAAGCTCGCGCAATTCCTTAAAAAGGAGGGATTGCATCCCGAACAGGTGCAGGACTTCTATCCCACACCCGGCACGGTGTCGACCTGTATGTTCTATACGGGACTCGACCCGATGACCATGCAACCCGTGTACGTGCCGCGCACGCCCAAAGAGAAAGCGGAACAGCGCGCGCTGTTACAATACTACCGTCCCGAAAATCGTGCGACGGTACTTGCCGCACTGCAAAAAGCGAAGCGCTTTGACCTCATCGGCACGGCGCCGCACTGTTTGGTGCCGCCGCCGGCAGGGTCACAGCGAATGCAATCGAAAAAGACGG
>JAFQFY010000012.1 GCA_017398485.1 Clostridia bacterium | reverse complement strand
CTATTGACACGTTAGCGGTCCCGTTGCCGCACCCGTATCAACTTTCCAAAGAATACGGCGTTTTTCATACCGCGACCCCTGTCGTCATCACCATACATACGGACGAGGGGATCGTCGGCTACGGCGAATGTGATCCGTGGCCGTTATTTACGGGTGACAGCGCTGAGTCGGCAAGCGTGGTGTTGGAAAAGCATCTTGTGCCGATGCTTATCGGTAAGGATCCCACCAATATAAACGAGGTGCATCGGCTGATGAATGCGGGGATCCGCAACCAGCATTTGGCAAAGTCGGCGCTGGATATGGCGGCGCATGACGTTTGGGGCAAGGCGTTGGGCGTGCCCGTGCACAATCTGCTCGGCGGCAGCCGTCGGGACAGCATGCGGTGCATGTGGTCGATCGGCGGCAGTACGCCGCAGGAGAGTGCGCAGGACGTGCTTCGTGCCAAAGAGGCGGGTTATTACGGCTGTATGATCAAGGTCGGCGGCGCGGATTACAAGCTGGATGCAGACCGCACGCGCGCTGTGCGTGAGGCTGTCGGGCTCGATTATCCCTTGATCGCGGATGCCAACCAGGGTTGGGACGCGGATACGGCGATCCGCTACTGTAAGCTGGTCAAGGACTGTGATATCCTGTTCTTTGAACAGCCGGTACAAAGTTGGGACGTGCAGGGCATGGCGAAGGTGCGCCGCGCGATCGATATGCCGCTGTCTGCAGACGAGGGCGTGATGACCTTGCAGGATGCGCGCAACCTCATCGAGGCCGAGGCGGTGGACGTGTTCAGCGTCAAGGTGACCAAGAACGGCGGTATCGCGCCGGCCAAAGCCATCTGCGAGTTGGCCGCGGCACACGGCGTGCAGGTGTTTTTCAACTCCATGATCGAGGAGGGCATTACGCAGGCGGCAAGCTTGCAGATTGCGGCAACCTGCTCCAATATCGTCACCACGATCGGCCACGCGTTTTTCTCGCCTATGCGGTTGCAGAGCGATATTTGCGACTATTACACCTATTTGAAGCCGCAGGACGGCACGGTATACGTTCCGCAGGGCGACGGACTTGGTATACGGCTTGACACCGATGCGATGGAGCGGTATCGCGTTGACAGAAAGATCGTAAAATAAAAGGAGAGATGACTTATGAGTAAGACTTTTGCAATTATCGGCGGCGGCAACGGCGGCCAAACTATGGCGGCTCAGTTGAGCATTCTGGGTCAGAACGTGCGCTTGTACGACGTCGTACAAAAAACCGTGGACGAGATCAATGCGATCGGCGGTATTCGCGTGCATCACGCCGTGGAGGGCTTTGGAAAGCTGGAATTTGCCACGACCGATATGGGGAAGGTGATGGACGGCGCCGATGTCGTGGTGGTGATACTTCCGTCGATCTACCATAAAAGTATCACCGAAAAAATGGTACCGCATTTGAAAGACGGCATGGTGGTGCTGCTGCATCCGGAATCGTCTGCCGGTGCGATCGCATTCCGCAAGGTGATGCAGGATATGAACTGTACCGCCGACGTCGTGGTGGGCGCGGCGAGCACGCTGCTGTATTCCACGCGCATCAACCAAAACGGCGACGTGTACGTATTCGGCCTTAAAAGCGACGTTCCGATGGCGGCGTTGCCTGCAAAGGACAACGATCGCTTGGAGCAGGCGATCTCCACGATTATTCCGGCGTTCCGCATCGTCAAAAACACCCTGTACACCAGCTTGGGCAATTTAAATGCGATGATGCATCCTGCCCCGATGCTGCTCAACACGGGACGTATCGAGGCAGATCCGTTCATTCCCTTCGAATATTATCACGAGGGCGTTACTCCGTCTATCGGCAAATACGTCGAGGCGATGGATGCGGAGCGTATTGCCGTAGCAAAGGAATTGGGTTTTTCGCTTCGTGACGTGCGCAGCGACTACGTCGCGATGTATAACTGCGGCACACCGGATATGACGTTGTCCGAGCTTGTCAAAAACAACGAGGGTTATACCGGCATTATGTGTTCCAACACGCTGTCTACGCGGTATTTGTTGGAGGATATTCCGTATTCGCTTGAGCCGATCCGCGCGATCGCCCGTTGTGTGGGTATGCCGACGCCTTGCATCGACGCGATCATCACGCTGGCACGCACCATTCTCGGTGAGCAGATGGATGAGGGCAGAACGGCCGAAGCGCTCGGTATCGCGCATATGGATAAAGAGGCGTTGCTCGCCTTCATCGAAGGATAATTTGATATCTTCGCACAACAAAAAGCACCCCACCGACCAAGGTGGGGTGCTTTTTTGCTTTTTGCGTTTCAGAGAAGCTCGTCCTCTATGACGAGGACGTTGATCTGCTTGGAGTCGGCGGTGCCGGCGTCGATCGCCGTCAGACCGTCGACGGCGAAAATATCGCCGCAACGGGCACTGCGGCTCGGGTCGAATTTGACGGCGTGGAAGGTGGGTGCGTGACCGCACACCAGCGTCTTATCCGCGAGAGGCCGCTGTCCGTTATACACTTTGCTCCACTGGATCCAGCGCGCCTTTTCCCACGCCGCGTCGCTCGCGGCGGCGCGTGCCTCGGCGGTGAGAGCGCCGCTCGGCAGCCAACCGTGAACGAACACGTAGTTTTTCGTTTCAAAATAGTTGACCGTGTGCTCGATAAAGTCGCACAGGCGATCCGCCGTACGGTTGTGGCCGGAAAAGTCGATGGAGTTGTCAACGGGGTCGATGAAATACTTGCCGAAAAAGTTTTCCAGCGTGCGCATCGTGCCGTTGATGCGGTGGTGATCCAACACCTTGCCGTCGAGCAGCAGTTTTAACAGCATATCCTCGTGGTTGCCGCGCAGCAGAACGGCGCGGTCGAGCCGTTCGAAGAATTTCAGTACCTCGACATTCTCATCGCCGCGGTCGAAATAATCGCCGCAACAGACGAGCAGATGGCCGCCGTTTTCGCGATCAAAGCCGACTGCGTCGAGCGCCTCTTTGAGTAGGGTGTAGTGTCCGTGTATATCTGACACGACGAACAGTGTTTTACGGTTTGGCATGGGTTCACCTCACTTGCCGATTGGTATTGTTTCTCATTATACCGTATTTTCCCTGATTTGTAAACGAGTGGATAAAAACGCCCTTTTCTATTGAAAAACCGAAACCGTTGCGGTATAATACAAGAGTATTCTGTATCAAGGAGACAAGGATCTATGAAATTAGGTATCGTCGGCTTGCCGAATGTCGGCAAGTCCACATTGTTTAACGCCATCACCAATGCCGGCGCGCAAAGCGCCAACTTCCCGTTCTGCACCATCGACCCGAACGTCGGCGTGGTCGCGGTGCCGGACAAACGTCTGGACACCCTGTGCGAGATGTACACGCAGGGGGATAAGGTGCCGCCCATTGTACCTGCTGTGATCGAGTTTGTCGATATCGCGGGTCTGGTCAAGGGCGCGAGCAAGGGCGAGGGCCTCGGCAACAAGTTCCTCGGCAATATCCGCGAGTGTGACGCCATCGTGCACGTGGTGCGTTGCTTCGAGAACATGGATATCATTCACGTCGAGGGCAGCATCGACCCTCTGCGCGATATCGAGACCATCGACCTCGAGCTGATCTTCTCGGATATGGAGATGGTGGAGCGCCGTATCGCACGCGTTACGAAGGATCTCAAGGGCGATAAGAGCCTGCAAAAGGAGTTGGACTTCTTAAAACGCTTGTACGCGGTGCTGGAGGGCGGTGCACCGGCGCGCTCGGTGGAGTGCGACGAGGATGAGGCTGCGATGCTCGGCAACATGGCACTGCTCACCTCGAAACCCATCATATACGCCGCCAACCTCAGCGAGGCGGATTTCTCGGGCGGCGAGCCGACCGGCAATGAGCACTACCAAAAGGTCGCGGAATTGGCCGCGTCGCAGGGCGCGGAGGTGCTTCCGATCTGTGCGCAGATGGAGGCGGATATCGTCGACATGGATGCGGAGGAGAAGCTGATGTTCCTGTCGGAGCTTGGTCTGGAGCACTCGGGTCTGGATCGCCTGATACAGAAGAGCTATCATCTGCTCGGTCTTATCTCGTTCCTCACCGCCGGCGAAAAGGAAGTGCGCGCCTGGACCATCCATAAGGGCTGGAAAGCGCCCAAGGCGGCCGGCCGCATCCACACCGATTTTGAACGCGGTTTTATCCGCGCGCAAGTCATCGCCTACGACGATCTGGTCGCCTGCGGCTCGCTGGCCAACGCGCGCGGCAAGGGTCTCGTGCGCACCGAGGGCAAGGACTACGTCGTGCAGGACGGCGACGTGGTGGAATTTCTGTTCAACGTGTAAAATTAATAAAAAGCCGTGGGGCAGTTCACACGAACTGCCCCGCGGCTTTTTTTGTTTTTTTTTAAAACTCCTTGCCGATGACGTCGGCGAAGGAGAGAACGTAGCTGTCTGCGATGGATTTCAGTTCCTCGGCAAAGCCCTCGCCCGAGAGATCGTGTACGCCGACGGCGGTCATACCTGCTGCTTTCGCCGTGGCGACGGCGCGGTTGTTGTCGTCGAAAAACACGCAGTTGTCCACCGTCGTGCCGATGCGTCGTGCTGCGGCGGCGTAGGTGGAAGGATCCGCCTTGGTCGACGGAAAATCGTCACTGCTCCACACGTTGTCAAACAGATCGTATAACCCCAGTCGTTTGAGGCATACGTCGAGGTTGGCGTGGGGGTTGGCGGTGAGCACGTTAAGTGAATGCCCCTGTGCCTTCGCGGTGCGCAAAAACGCCTCGACACCGGCTTTGCAGGGGATGATGTCACGGTAGTAAGGGTGCAGGCGTTCGATAAACTCGCGAACGCCCTCTTCGGTTGCCGTCGATAGTCCTAATTCGGTGCGGAAATAGTTGATCGTACCGGCAAAGCCGAGCGGCGTGATGATCTCCACGACGTTTTGCGGATAGGCGATGCCGTTCTCGTCGAGCATCTGCTTGGCACCGTCACCGAAGTATGGCATCGAGTCGACCAGCGTGCCGTCAAAGTCGAAAATATAAGCTTTTTTCACAGCGTTCACCCCTTCATTTCGCCCCATTATACCACGTGTTGTCGGATATGGCAAGCAAACGAAATAAAAATGAAAAATTTCTTAAAAAACTATCATTTTCCTATTGATTTTTTGTAAAAGTGGCTTTATAATGTATGTATGTGGTGGAAAGTGCCTCGTTGTGGGGCGAAGTGGTGATTTTCCACACTTTCCACCGAGTTTTCCACAATGATCAATTGCATGCACAAACGGTGCAAAAGGAGGTGACGGGAACATGATGCTGTACGGTCGCTTTGAACACAATATGGACGCGAAGGGACGCGTGTTTGTTCCCGTCAAGCTTCGCGAGAAATTGGGCGATACCTTTATCGCCGCGTGCGTGCTGGACAAGTGCGTGAGTCTGTATTCGCTCGACGAGTGGAACAGCCTGCTCGAAAAGATCGCCGAGGCGCCGATGGCGCAAACGCGCAAACTGCTTCGTAAGGTCACCGAGTCTGCCGAGGACGTCACGCCCGACGCGCAGGGCCGTATCCTGCTCAACAAAAACCTCATCGCTCACGCCGAACTGGAAAAGCCGGCACTCATCATCGGTGCCGGTCGCCGCGCGGAGATCTGGAATCCGACGGTGTACGAGGCGGAGATGGCGGATATGACCGACGACAAGCTCGAAGAAGAGTTCGTGAAATATGGTTTCTGATCATAAAGCGGAGCATACCGAATATCATCGTCCGGTGTTGCTGGAACAGACCGTCGACGCGTTGGACATCCGCCCCGATGGCGTCTATCTCGACGGCACGGCGGGCGGCGGCGGTCACTCCCACGCGATCGCAAGCCGTTTGACAAGCGGTCGGCTCGTCGCTCTCGACCAAGACCCCGATGCGATCGCGCAAGCAGGGCGGCGCCTTGATGGAATGCCGGCGACGCTGGTGCAGACCAATTTCATGTATATGGATCGCGCGTTGGACAAGCTCGGTATTGATAAGGTGGACGGCATTCTGCTGGACATCGGTGTATCCTCGCATCAGCTGGATGCGCCGCAACGCGGCTTCTCTTATCATCACGACGCGCCGCTGGATATGCGCATGAGCCAAAGCGGCACCACCGCCGCCGATCTGGTGGCGACCATGACGGAAAAAGAATTGGCCGATATCTTCTGGCGCTACGGCGAGGAGAAATTCTCCCGTCCCATCGCACGTGCGATCGTGCGGCAGAGGGACAAGCAGCCGATCGAAACGACCTTGCAGCTCGCGGAGCTGATCGCATCCGCGGTGCCGGCGGCGGCACGACGGGACGGGCATCCTGCGCGGCGCGTGTTTCAGGCGTTGCGCATCGCCGTGAACGGCGAACTCGACTGTCTGTCAGCGGCACTGGATACCGCCTTTGACCGCTTGAAGGTGGGTGGACGCCTCGCGATCATCACCTTCCACTCGTTGGAGGACGCGATGGTCAAAAACCGTTTCGCCGCATGGCGACAGGGCTGTATATGCCCGAAGGATTTTCCCGTTTGCGTGTGCGGCCGCACGCCGGCAGCGGCGCTTGTGCTCAAAAAGCCTGCCACCGCCACTGAACAGGAACTGATCGAAAACCCCCGCAGTCGCAGCGCGAAGCTGCGCTGTGTTGAGAAATTACACGAACGATATACCGATTAATTAACAGAAAGTGAGGTGAACGACCGTGGCAAACATCAATGAAGCATACGACCTGGACCTGTTCCGCGCACGCGAGCCGAAGCTCGTGGCGTTGGAGAAGGACAAAAAGGCGGCCGCCGATACGCGCAAGCGCACGCGTCGTCATGCTCGCTTTAACGTGGCGGTGTATTTGACGGTGGCGATCGTCGCGGTCGCTTTCATCGGCTATCTGATCACCGCGAACGTGCGGCTCACGGAGCTCAATAAGGAGATCGCCGATTGCCAGACGGAACTAAACACCCTGCATAGTGAGCGCGTGCGCTTGGAGGCGGAGCTCGCCGGCAAGACCTCGCCCGAGCAGATCAACAAATATGCGCAGGAGAACGGCATGACCCCGGCTCACAGCAACCAGATCTATTATATTGCCACGAACGGGGAGGACGTCGTGTCCGTGCCCGGCGGTGGGCAGAATTGGTTCGGTCGCCTGTGGGAGGCCATCACCAATATATTTAAATAATCGGGCACGCAACCGCACGCATAATGTTTGCCCAATGGTAATACCTATATATTGGGCAACTTCGAGAGTTGAGACGGGTTACGTTCTTAACTCTCGTTTTGCGTTTTATTTGCCGGTCGAAAAAGCCGACAACCGAGAAAAATTCCTCGTAAAGATACTGATTTGCACGATCATATTCCACTTTTCGACAGAAAGGACGGCTGGTTATGGCGAACGAAAAAAAGACGGCTACCACACGCACGGCGACGCGACAGATGCGGCGACGCGCGCTGATCGCCGTTGTTTTGGTAGTCGGGTTGTTTTTTCTTGCTGACGCCGTCAAACTGGCGAAGTTGCAGATCGTCGAGTCGGAGGATTGGCAGAAACGCGCCGTGTCCCAGCAGATGAGCGACACGGTGGTATCCGCCAAGCGCGGCACGATCTACGACGCGAATATGGAGTCGCTTGCTGAATCCGCTGAGGTGTGGAAGATCATCATGTCGCCCAAAGACATTTCCGCCATTAACTGGAAGAAGATCAGCGGCGCAGACGTTAACCGTGAATTGACCGACGAGCAAGCGTTGCAATTTAAACGCGAGTTCATCGCCAAGGGCATCTCCGAAATGTTCTCGTTGGATTACGAGCGCGTGTATAATCAAACGGGCAAGACCGCCTCGCAGTACGAGGTCATCAAATCCAAGGTGGAATACAAGGAAAAGACCGCGTTTTCCCAGTGGGTCAGCGATAACGGCCTCGCGCGCGCGTTCTATATCATCACCGATTATAAGCGGTATTATCCGCAGGGGACTCTCGCGTCGACCGTGCTCGGCTTCACCGGCACGGATAATAACGGTTTGGAGGGTATAGAATACAAATACGAATCGGTGCTTGCCGGCACGCCCGGACGCATCGTTACCGCGCAGAACGGCATCGGTGACGAGATGCCGACCACCATGGAATATACCAAGGTGGTCGATGCCAAGGACGGCAGCAGTATCGTGTTGACCATCGATTCCACGATCCAAATGTATGCGGAGAAGTATCTTGCCGAGGGCGTGGCGTCTGCCGGTTGTACCAACCGCGGCGTGGCGATCGTCATGGACGTCAACACAGGCGCCATACTGGCTATGGCGACCAAGGGTGACTATGACCCGAACGATCCGTTCGCGGTGGCGGATCCGACCACGGCAGAGCTTATCGCCACACTTGCAGGCGACGAGCAGGATGCGGCCGTGTCTGCCGCACGACAGTTGCAATGGAAAAACAAGGCGATCGTTGATACCTATGAGCCGGGTTCGGTGTTTAAGGTGTTTACTACGGCGATCGGTTTGGAAGAGAATACGATCAGCGAGCATACTTCCTATAACTGTCCGGGTTATTTCGTTGCCGGCGGCTGGACGATCCGTTGCCACAAGCACGGCGGCCACGGCATATTGGATCTGCCCGGTGCCATCTCCAACTCCTGCAACCCGTATTTCATGCAGGTCGGCATGAAGATGGGCGGCAGCACTTTCTTTAAGTATTTCACCGGCTTTGGTTTTACCGAAAAAACCGGCATCGATATGCCGGGTGAGGCGTCCAACGCAGGTTTGTATCACACCGCCGACGTGCTCAACAAGCAAGAAGCGTCGCTGGCGACCAGTGCGTTCGGCCAGACCTTTAAGATCACGCCGATCCAGATGATCACCGCGATGTCGGCGGTCGCCAACGGCGGTAAGCTGTTGACGCCGTACGTGGTCGGTCAGGTGCTTGACGGCGACGGCAACGTCGTGTCCACCACCCAGCCGCAGGTAAAGCGCCAGATCATTTCGGCGCAGACATCCGAGCGCATTTGCACTATGCTCGCGGCGGCGACCAACGGCGGCGGTTCGAAGAACGCCTATGTTGCCGGCTACCGCGTCGCCGGTAAGACCGGTACGTCGGAAAAACGCGATATCACCGACAGCTACGAGGTGGTCGCGTCCTTCGGCGGTTTCGCACCGTCAGATGATCCGCAGGTGGCGGTGCTGGTGCTGCTCGACCAACCGCAGTGCGCCGTGCGTTTCGGCGGTACGATCGCCGCGCCGGTTGCGCAGAAGATATTGGATTCCATTTTGCCGTATATGGGCATTGAACCGGAATACACCACCGAAGAGCTGGCAAACCTCAGCCGTGTGACGCCGAATTTGGAAAACAACTCGGTTGCTTCCGCGAATACGAAGCTGGCAAACATCGGCCTGAAAGCGACGGTCATCGGCAACGGCTCGACCGTTCTCAAACAGATCCCGGCGGCGGGTCAGTCGATTCCTGCCGGCGGCACGGTGCTTTTGTATACCGATGACACCGAGAATATCACCGTTACCGTTCCCGATTTCACCGGCAAATCCGTCACGCAGGTCAACACGCTCGCGTCAAGTCTCGGACTTAACGTGCGTATACAGGGTCTGTCTGTCGGCGGAGGCACGTCGGCGGAATCCAGCGCGCAAAGCGTTGCCGCCGGCACCGTGGTGCCAAAGGGTACGGTCGTACAGGTCAATTTCTTGTACAACGACACGAACGACTCCACTGCGGTGGGATGAGCGGAGGTTTCCTAAGGGGGAAAGAGAATGAAACTGCAAGATTTGTTACAGGGCACGGGCATCGTGGCGCAGACCGTCGACGGTTCGATGGAGATCAGCGGCATCACCTGTGATTCGCGTCGTGTGGAGAAGGGCGGCGTGTTCGTTTGTATTGACGGAACTGCCGTGGACGGACACCGCTTCGCCGCAGGTGCCCAAGAGGCAGGAGCGGCGGTGATCGTCACCCAGCGCGATCTCGGACTGCGCGCGCAGTTGATCGTGGAGGATACGCGTCTGGTTTGGGCGCAGTTGTGCGCTAATTGGTTCGGTAACCCGTCGAAGAAGCTGCGGCTTATCGGCGTGACCGGTACCAACGGCAAGACCACCACGACGAGCCTGATCAAATCTATGCTGGAATACGACGGGCACAAGGTCGGTTTGATCGGTACGGTGCAGAATATGATCGGAGATCGCGTGCTGCCGTCCGGACACACCACGCCGGATTCGTACGATATGCAAAGCATGTTTCATTTGATGGTCGCGGAGGGCTGCGATTTTTGCGTCATGGAGACCTCGTCTCACGCGCTCGATCAGCAGCGCGTCGCCGGCTGTGAATTCGAGGTGGGCGTGTTTACCAATCTTACGCAGGATCACCTCGACTATCACGGCACGATGGAAAACTATATGGCGGCGAAGAAAAAACTGTTTTCGATCAGCCGCACGGGCATATTCAATATAGACGACGGCTGGTCGGCGGCGATGATGGAGGGCCTGCCTTGCGAAACGGCCACCTTCTCTGCCAAGAGCGACACCGCCGACTACGTTGCACGCAACATACGGTATCGTGCAGACGGCGTGTCCTTTGAACTCGTCGGCACAGGACAGATCGGGCGCGTTCGGTTGTCCATCCCCGGACAATTCTCGGTGTATAACGGTTTGGCGGCGGCGACCGCCTGCTTGGCGATCGGCATGCCGTTTGAACGCGTGGTAGAATCGTTGTCTGCCGCTTCGGGCGTAAAAGGGCGAGCGGAGGTGGTGCCCACGGGACGGAATTTCACTGTGGTGATCGACTACGCGCACACGCCGGACGGTCTGGAAAACATTTGCCGTACCCTCAAAGAGTGCTGCGGCGGTCGCTTGGTGACGCTGTTTGGTTGCGGCGGCGACCGCGATAAGACCAAACGCCCGAAGATGGGTGCCGTTGCGGCGTCGCTGTCGGACTATCTCGTGGTAACCTCGGACAATCCGCGCAGCGAGGAGCCGCGTGCGATCATTGAGGATATTCTCGTCGGTCTGGACGGCTCGAAAACGCCGTACACCGTTATTGAAAACCGTATTGAGGCGATCCGATGGGCGATCGCCAACGCGCAGGAGGGCGACACCGTCCTGTTGGCCGGCAAGGGTCACGAGACCTACCAGATCCTCGCGAGCGGCACCATTCATTTGGACGAGCGCGAAGTGGTTGCGCAAGCATTGGCCGACGCGGAATAATAACGGAGGGATAGTATGATTAACGGTATCGTATTGGTTCTCACGGGTCTGGCGTCGTTTGTGATTGCCGCCGGGCTGGGTAAGGTGTGCATTCCTTGGCTGCATAAGCTCAAATTCGGGCAGACTATTCTGGAGGACGGTCCGACGTGGCACCAAAAGAAGCAGGGCACCCCGACGATGGGCGGCATTATGTTTATTCTCTCGACGGTAGCGACGTTTTTACTGGCACTTTTGATCGCCTATTGGGCGAAAACCCCCAGTTTGTCGACTTTTCCGTCGGATATGGTGCGCTTGATCGCCGGCGTGGTGCTGGCGGTCGGTTGCGGTGCCATCGGCTTTTTGGACGACTATATCAAGGTGGTCAAAAAGCGCAACAAAGGCTTATCTGCTTCGCAGAAGCTGTTGTTACAGCTGCTGTTGTCGACGGCGTACGCGATCGTGCTGTATACCCACGGCGGCGGCAAGTTTGATATTCCCTTTTTCGGTGTAATTGACGCCGGTATTTGGTATATCCCGTTTTGCGTGTTCGTGATCGTGGCGATGTCCAACGCCACCAACCTTACCGACGGCGTAGACGGCTTGTGCGGTATGACCGGCTTCGTAGCGTCGCTGGCATTCCTTATGATCGCGAGCTTCGCGTATTTGATGTTTGGACACTGCTTGTTTGCCGTGGCGCTCGCCGGCGGCTTGGCAGGCTTTCTCGTTTGGAACCTGCATCCGGCGAAGGTGTTCATGGGTGACACGGGTTCTCTGTTCATCGGCGGCGCATTGACGGCGCTGGCGTTCGGCATCGGTCAGCCGTTGCTGCTCGTGCCGGTGGGCATTCTGTACATAGCCGAGAATATGTCGGTTATTCTTCAAGTGGCGTATTTCAAGCTTACTCACGGTAAGCGTTTGTTCAAGATGAGTCCCCTTCATCATCATTTTGAGATGAGTGGGTGGAGTGAAAACAAGATCGTCGCGGTGTTTACGCTGGTGACGATGGTCGGCGGTGTGATCGGCGTACTGCTGATGGTATTCGCGTAAACTACTATACCCGAGAGAGGAGAAGGCTATATGGCAAAAGCGCAGGCAACGGCGTTTCCCCCGAAAAACAACAAGCTTAAACTGCGTATTTTCAACTTGACCAGCGGCTTTGATATGCATTTCTTTATTTTGCTGATGATCATTCTGGTGGTCGGCTTGGCGACGCTGTATTCTGCCAGCCATGTGTATGCCTTTAACTACGAAGACGGCGACAGTTATTTTTATATCCGCAAGCAGTTGCTTTGGGTGGGCGTCGGTTTGGTCGGCATGCTGGGCGTGTCGATGGTCGACTATCATATTCTGCACAAATTTGCGTGGGTCATTTGGATACTTAGTCTGGTGTTGCTGGTCGTGGCGCTGATCATGCCGTCCTCAACAGGCGTGCATCGCTGGATCCGTATTCCCGGTCTGGGACAGTTCCAGCCGTCGGAGCTTGCGAAGTTTGCGGTGGTGCTGTTGTTCGCGCATATCGTTTCCCTAAATCATAAAAAGATGAAGACCTTGACCAAAGGCTTTTTGCCGCTCTTCGGCATTTTGGCATTGACCTGCGGTCTGGTCGTTTTGGAGCCGCATCTGTCCGGCACGATGCTCATCGTGTTCCTTGGCTTGGCGCTGATGTATATCGGCGGCGTACGGCTGGGATGGATACTCGGTCTGATCGGCGTGGGTATCGCCGGCGTGGTGTTTATGGTCTTCGTGCTCGGCTACGAGCAGGACCGTATTTTGGTTTGGCTCAATCCCTTGGAGTCCTTCGCCAACGAGATCACCTTCGACGACGGTATATCCGGTCGCGACCACGCGTGGCAGACGATCCAATCGCTGTATGCCATCGGGTCGGGCGGTATTCTCGGGCAGGGGCCCGGTAACTCGCGGCAGAAGCACCTGTTCCTGCCCGAACCGCAGAACGACTTCATCTTCTCGGTATTCTGTGAGGAGATGGGCTTCGTGGGAGCGTTGCTGGTGCTGGTGCTGTTCGCCTTGCTCGTGTGGCGCGGCTTCGTCATCGCGATGAAAGCGCCGGATAAATTCGGCTTTATGTTAGCACTCGGTTTGACCTTGCAGATCGGTTTACAGGTAGCCATCAACGTGGCAGTTGTATCCAATCTGATGCCGAATACCGGCATCAGCCTGCCGTTTTTCAGTTACGGCGGCACGTCAATTTTGATGCTGATGCTGCAAATGGGCGTGGTGTTGTCGATATCACGCCAAGCACGCATGGAAAAATTATAAAGATTTTTATGTTGGCATAGGGAGGAAGACCGTATGCGCGTACTCATGACCGGCGGCGGCACGGCGGGGCACATTAATCCGGCGCTCGCCATTGCCGAAAAGATCAAAAAAGAGCGGCCCGACGCCGAGATCTTGTTCGTCGGCGCGAAAGGGCGTATGGAAACCACGCTCGTGCCGGCGGCCGGCTATCCGATCAAAACGGTGAGCGTCAGCGGCTTTCAGCGACGGTTGACACTCAAAAATATCGGGCGGAATATCGTCGCGGCGGTCAACGTTGTGACGTCCAGCGTCGCCGCGGCGAAGATCGTCAAGGAGTTTAAACCGGACATTGCTATCGGTACGGGAGGCTACGTGTCGGGTCCCGTGTTACGCGAGGCGATCCGCCACGGCGTGCCGACGCTGGTGCATGAATCCAATGCGTTTCCCGGCGTAACGGTAAAGATGCTCGCCAAAGAAGGCGCGACGGTGCTGTTGTGCAGTGAGGCGGCGCGCCGCTATTTGCCGCAGGATTGCGAGGTCGTTATCACGGGTAATCCTTTGCGTGCGGATTTCGGCACGCAGGATAAGGCGGCCGCCAAGGCGGCGCTCGGGCTGGATTCCCGCCCGTTGGTGCTGTCGTTCGGCGGCAGTCTCGGTGCGCGCCGCATCAACGAGGCAATGACCGAGGTGTTGCGTCGCAGTTATAAAGAGGGCAAATTACAGCATATCCACGGCACGGGCAAGACCGGCTGGGACAGCATGACCGCCGCTCTGCAAGAGTGCGGTGTGCCGCTGGCGCAGGACGGTATCTCGGTGCGTGAATATATCACCGATATGCCGCAGTGCATGGCGGCGGCGGATCTGGTCATCTGCCGTTGCGGCGCCATGACGCTGAGCGAATTGCCGGCGGCAGGCAAGCCGTCGATCCTCATTCCGTCTCCTTACGTGGCGGAAAACCACCAGTATCACAACGCCATGGCGCTCGTCGAGCAGGACGCGGCAGTGTGCATCGAGGAAAAGGATCTTAC
This sequence comes from Clostridia bacterium, assembly GCA_017398485.1. Taxonomy (GTDB): domain Bacteria; phylum Bacillota; class Clostridia; order Oscillospirales; family Acutalibacteraceae; genus UBA5905. The sequence continues at coordinate 4,277 of JAFQFY010000012.1, read as the reverse complement.
CGGTGACAGCCTGTGGGAAGCGATCGAATCGATCACGGCTGATGCGGCACGCATGGACGCGATGGCGCATAACGTGCGCCGCTTGGCGATCGAAGACGCCGACGAACGCATCTACCGCGTCGTCTGCGAGAAAATGAAATGATTAACCGCCATTCACCTTTCTGCATACACTGGGTATGCGGAGAGGAGGATGCTTATGCAAACGATTACCGTCAAGGGTGGACGCGCGTTGTCCGGAGAGGTAATCATTCACGGTGCGAAGAACAGCGCTTTGCCGCTGCTTGCGGCGGCGTTTCTCGTGCCGGGGACAAGTGAGATACATAATTGCCCACGTCTGTCAGACGTGCAGGCGTCGATGGCGATCTTGCGCCATCTCGGGTGCCGTGTGGTACGGCAAGAGGACGTGGTGACGGTGGATGCGAGCGCGCCTGCGGCGTGCACCATACCGGATACACTTATGCGCGAGATGCGCTCGTCCATTGTCTTTCTCGGTGCGATCATCGCGCGTTGCGGCGAGGCGACCATGAGTTATCCCGGCGGTTGTGAGCTCGGGCCGCGCCCGATCGATCTGCATCTGACCGCGTTGCGCCGCTTGGGCGTGACGGTGGAGGAGTGTCACGGGCAGATCTGTTGCCGTGCCGAGAACGGATTGCACGGCGCAGATATCACGCTGGCGTTTCCCAGCGTGGGAGCGACCGAAAACGTGCTGTTGGCCGCCTGCACGGCGCGTGGGACGACGATCCTGCGTCACGCCGCGCGTGAGCCTGAGATACAGGATCTGTGCGACTATCTAAACGCGTGCGGTGCGCATATCTGCGGTGATGCAGACGGGGTGCTGGTTATCGAGGGCGTCGAGTGCCTGCACGGCTGTGCGCACGCGGTGATTCCCGACCGCATTGAGGCGGCGACCTATCTCGCTGCTGCGGCGGCAACGGGAGGGCATCTCGTGTTGCGACGCGGTTGTGCATTACATACCTCGCCGGTGTTTCCGGCGCTGGAAGAGAGCGGTTGCGTAATACGTACCTGCGAGGACGGTCGTACGACGGAAATTCGTGCGCCCGAGCGTCTGCACCGTTTGGGTACGGTGCGCACCATGCCGTATCCGGGCTTTCCGACCGATGCCGCGGCCCCCTTGTTGGCGGCGGCGTGCGTGGCAGACGGTACGAGCGTGTTTGTTGAGAGCATATTCGAAAACCGCTACAAATACGTCGACGAACTGGCGCGCATGGGCGCGCATATTCGGGTCGACGGGCGCGTGGCGGTGGTGGAGGGCGTATCTCGGTTACAGGGCGCGTCGGTCGCCTGTACCGATCTGCGCGGCGGTGCCGCGCTCATCGTGGCGGCGCTCGCCGCACACGGCAAGACCACCGTCACCGAATTGAAGCATTTGGACAGAGGATATGAAGAAATCACCGCCTGCCTGCAAGCGGTCGGCGCGGATATCCAACGAGAATAAACGGATTACGAAGGATGGAGATGTATGAAACAGGAACAGCAGCTCACCCCCATGCAGGCGCGCCGCGCGGAGAAGCGTCGCCGCCTTCGCCGCCGTCGCATCATTCGCTTGACGGTGGTGGTCGTCGTGCTGGCTTTTTTGCTTACGGCGATCATTTGGAGCGTCATTGAGATCTCCAAGGCGTCGCGCGGAGAGAGCGCTTCCTTTTTCGGGGTGAAGGCTGTCGAGGTTGAATTCGTTGACGGCGAGGGCACGGTGCGGTATGCCAAGGAGGATATTATCCGTGCCAGCGGTATATACATTAATCAAAGCCTGTTGGCGGTCAACAAGGTCAAGGCGAGCAACAGCGTGCTTGACGCGTTCCCGTATCTCGATTATGTGGAGATCAAAAACACCTCTTTTTCGACGGTATGCATACGCGTCTCGGAGGTCGAGGTGCTTGCGGCGGTGCAGACGGCGCAGGATTTTCTTATCATCGGTAAGAATAACCACGTGCTCGAACGCGTGAGCGCGGAAAACCTGCCGGCCGATCTGGTGCGTATCGTCGGCGCTCAGCCGCTGTCCGAGGAACTCGGCGGCGACGCGCTTGAAGAACGCAGTTTGCGCGTGTGTACCACCATCTGCAATGCGGCTCAAGCTAAAAACGTAGAGGGCATCACCGCCATCGACATCACCGAAAAGACCGATCTGCGCATGTGGTGGAAGGATCGCGTCAAGATCATTCTCGGCAACGAATCCAACCTCGTTGCGCAGGTGGACGCGTTCGGGCAAATGCTGCCGACTTTACTGGATAAAAACGGCAGTAACGTCACCGGACAACTGGATATGAGCTCGTATTCGGACGACAAAGCGGAAAATGACCGCGCGGTGTTCACGCCGGCGGATTCGCTGAAAAAGCCGTTGTTTGACGATGAAACGCCGACGGACGATCCTGCCGCCGACAGCACTACCGCGACCGAGTCGCAGGCAGAAAATCCCACGGGCGACACCTCGACGACGACTGCGGCGACGGCGGCGTAAAAAACCTGTATTTTTTTGAAATAGGTGTTGAAATATTTTTGTATTCATGATAGAATAATTGTGTTATAGTGCGCGGATTGTGTACTTATCAAGTTTCGATAAAATTGGAGGACGAACATATGATGCAGATCGATGCAGCGGTCCCGAACAATAAAATTGTTATCAAGGTCATCGGCGTGGGCGGCGGCGGCGGAAACGCCATCAACCGCATGGTACGTGCCGATGTACGTGGCGTGGAATTTCTGGCAGTGAACACCGATGTGGCGGTGCTGGACGTTTCTCTCGCCACCCATAAAATTCAGATCGGTGAGAAGCTCACGCGCGGCCATGGCGCCGGCGGCAGTCCCGAGCGCGGTCAGCGTGCCGCCGAGGAGAGCCGTGACGAGATCATCGCGTCCTTGCAGGGCGCCGACATGGTGTTCGTGACCGCCGGCATGGGCGGCGGCACCGGCACCGGCGCGGCTCCCGTCGTGGCGGAGCTCGCGCGCGAAATGGGTATCTTGACCGTCGGTATCGTCACCAAGCCTTTCTCCTTCGAGGGCAAGCGCCGCATGGAGCAGGCAGAGGACGGTATTGCCGCGCTCAAAGAGCGTGTGGATAGTCTCGTGGTCATTCCCAACGATCGCATTCGCCACGTCACCACCGAGAAGATCACCATGAAGAACGCGTTTGAGATGGCAGACGAGGTTCTGCGCCAGGGCGTGCAGAGCATCTCCGAGCTGATCCAGACCTGCGGCGATATCAACCTTGACTTCGCTGACGTGCTGACCGTCATGAAGGGCGCCGGCTTTGCGCACATGGGTGTCGGTCGCGCCGAAGGCGAGAACCGCGCCGAGGAAGCGGCCAAGGCGGCGGTGGAGAGTCCCTTGCTCGAGACCTCCATCAGCGGCGCGCGCGGCGTGTTGGTCAATATCACTGCTCCCGAAGACTTTGACTTTGACGAGATGGAAAAGGCGACCAGCACGGTGCACGATCTGGTGCATCCGGATGCGACGCTTATCTGGGGTTACAGCCTGAGCGCAGATATGGGCGACGCGGTGAGCGTGACGGTTATTGCGACCGGCCTGACGTCGGATTATAAGGGCGGCGCCGGCGGCGTTCGCGGCGGCACCAACGTCAACGCGGAAAATCTGCAGGATCTGTTCTCTCCCTCCGCTTGGACCGAAGAGGACGACGATCTGGCGGAGATTACCCGCCTGTTCGAGAAGCGCAACGCCGATTCTTCCGACGCGAAAGTTTGATAGAACAACGAAAAGCAGTCAACCGTAAGGTTGACTGCTTTTTTTATACTTTGACGCCGCAAAAAGCGGTTGCAAAATCAACCGTTTTGTAGTACAATAAAAACTGTATAATTATAAGTAATAATAGGGGAGGTATTCGTATGGCCGAGGCGTATTTGGATAACAGTGCCACCACGCGTGTTTGTCGCGCGGCGGCAGATAAGGCGTATGATATGATGACGCGGCTGTACGGTAATCCCAGTTCTCTGCACAGCATGGGTTTTCGTGCCGAGCGGGAGATGACCGCTGCGCGAGAGGCGATCGGACGACTCATCGGCGCGCCTGCGGAGCGGTTATTTTTCACCTCCGGCGGCACGGAGGCGAACAACCTCGCCGTTCTCGGCTGGGCGCAGGCGCATGTCCACGGCGGCAAGCACGTTGTCACCACGGCGGTGGAACATTCCTCAGTAGCGGCGGCTTGCGACCAACTGGAAAAGCAAGGCTATGAGGTGACGCGGTTGCGGCCGGCGGCAGACGGCACCATCTCTGCCGAGCAGATCATAGAGGCCTGCCGTGCCGAT
>JAFQFY010000011.1 GCA_017398485.1 Clostridia bacterium | reverse complement strand
GTTTGAGTAAAGTAGAAATTTCCGCTATTTTCATTTTGCATTCTCCTTCGCTGTGCGGCAGGAAGCGATCAGCATTACACGCAAGGAAGTACACTTTGCAGAAAGTGATTTATATAATTGCTCGTCGATGTAGTTGGTTCTGTGCAACAACTCAAGCCAATATCCGGTTTCGCTTGCTTCTTTCAAAGCAATTTCCAACTTAGAAATAAAATCCTTCTTGCCTTGTGCATACTGTGCTTCGTGGATGTTGGCACCGATGCTTGTACCACTTCTGCCGATTTGGTTAGAAATAATAGCTTCCCGATTCTCTTTAAGTTGCCTTACAAGGTTTATAATATCCACAGCAAACTCCATTGAAAGTTCTGCAAGCTTATTTTCTTTCACAAAATCGCCTCTTTTAAAAGTAATTATATCATAAAATTCAGGACATTTCAATGATGCATCGCCTACGGCGATATGATGCATTTGCTTCGCAAATATGATGTTGCTCCACTTCGTTTTGCAATGATGCGATGTTTGCCATAAAATGTGGCGAAGCCACACATCATTCGCAAAGCGAACATCATTAAGCGAAGCCGTCATCATTTGCCGAAGGCAAACATCATTCAAAAATCGCACCTTTGTCGGTAGACAAAAGTGCGTTTTTTGTTGGTGGACAATAACGGACTCGAACCGCTGACCCTCCGCACGTCAAGCGGATGCTCTACCAGCTGAGCTAATTGTCCATATGCTTTTTGGGACAAGCAAGATTATAGCCTAAACGACGCCGATTGTCAAGTGCTAATTCGCAAAAAAATCGGCGATTTCGTTTTTTGATTAATTTTTATGCCTAAAATGGTGTTTTTGATTTTTAAAAATGTGAAATTTTTAAAATTTGTTGAGAAAAATTGAAAAAATCGAAAAAATATTGCAAGATTTTAAAATAAAACTTGCAAAATTGGATAGACTGTATTATAATAGGCAACAATATGGTCCTTAGAGAGGGGAATGCTCGATGAGATATGTGGATATGCAGCGTGCACAGTTGGAGAAAGAACTCAAAAAATTGCACGCTGTTTATAAAGAATATAAGGCGCAGGGTCTTAAATTGGATATGTCTCGCGGCAAGCCGGGCACTGCGCAGGTGGAACTGTCTATGGGCATGTTTACCTGCCTTGATCCGCGCGAGGGTTATCTTGCCGCGGATGGCACCGATACGCGTAACTACGGCATGGTCGATGGTTTGCCCGAGACGCGCGCACTGTTTGCGGATATTCTGCACATGGAGGCGGAGAATGTCATTGTCGGCGGCAATTCCAGTCTCAATATGATGTTCGACTATATAACCCAGGCGTACAGCAGCGGCCTGTGCGGCTGTGAGCCTTGGGGCAAGCAGGGCGAGGTGAAATTTCTTTGCCCGTCGCCCGGTTATGACCGCCACTTTGCGGTGACGGCGTATTTCGGCATCAAGCTCATCCCCGTGCCCATGACCGCCGAGGGACCGGATATGAACCAGGTCGAAAACCTCGTCAAGGATCCGACGGTTAAGGGCATCTGGTGTGTGCCGATGTACTCCAACCCCGACGGCATAACCTACAGTGACGCCACGGTGCGCCGTCTGGCGGCAATGAAGCCGGCGGCAAAGGATTTCCGCATCATGTGGGACAACGCCTATTGTCTGCACCATCTCGGCGAGGATACCGACTCGTTGCTCGATATCTTCCCCGAATTGCAAAAGAACGGCAACGAGGATATGGTGGTGATGTTCACCTCTACCTCCAAGATCAGTTTTCCGGGCGCGGGTGTAGCGGCGCTGGCGGCGAGCGATGCGAATATCGCGGATATCAAGCGTCGTATGACGGTGCAGACTATCGGTTACGATAAGATTAATATGCTGCGCCACGTGCGGTATTTTAAGAATATTGACGGCATTCGTGAACACATGCGCCATCATGCGGCGATCATGCGCCCGAAATTCGAAACGGTGCTTGACGCGCTGCACCGTCACCTCGACGGCACGGGCGTGGCCGAGTGGCATGAGCCGAAGGGCGGCTACTTCGTGAGTGTCAATCTCATGGAGGGCTGTGCCGGACGCACCATCAGCCTGCTTGCGCACGCCGGCGTACACATGACTCCTGCCGGTGCAACCTATCCCTACGGCTACGATCCGCAGGACAGCAACCTGCGTATTGCGCCTTCGTATCCGCCGGTGGAGGAGTTGCGCGTGGCGATGGAATTATTCTGCGTCTGCGCACAGATCGCCTGCATCGAAAAGTGTCTGGAAGAAGAATAACGGTGTAACTCCTCATCCGTCGGGTGGGGAGTTATATTTTTGCCACAAAACAGCGGAATTTCATTGACTTTTTCCTGTATTCTTTGTATAATATGGTTTAATGCGGCAGAATATCTGCCGAAATAGCAAACAGGAGGTCAAATCACATGAAGCGTACACCGAAATGGTCATTCTTCATCGTGGCGTTCCTCATCGTGGTGCTGGTATACACCGCCTTGTTCGGCGTGTATTCGCAATACGGTGATCGCGTAGATACCATTATCCGCGGCGTAGACGGCATTCGCTGGGGTATTGATATTCGCGGTGGTGTGGACGTCACGTTCGGACCTGTCGATGACGAGATCGAGATTACCGCCAATCAGTTGGACGGTGTCAAGTCGATCATCGAACAGCGTCTCGTTGCAAAAAACATCACGGACTACGAGGCCTATACCGACGTAGCGAACCGTCAGGTCATCGTCCGATTCCCGTGGGCGAGCGAGACCGAGACGCCCGAAGAGGCGGTCAAGGAGATCGGCCAGACGGCCGTGTTGGAATTCCATATCGGCTCCGAAAAGAGTGGCAAGCTGGTGCTCACCGGTAACGACATCGCTAAGGCGGAGGCCATGCAGACCCAAGACGAAAACGGCAATATCCAGCACGTCGTTTCGCTGGAAATGAAAGATTCCGGTAAAAAGGCGTTCGCCGAAGCGACTAAACAACAGGCGGCCGCCGAAGGGACCATCTCGATCTGGCTGGACGATCAAATGATCTCTAACCCGACGGTCAAGAATGAGATCCCCAACGGCAAGGGCATGATCGACGGCATGCCGTCGGCACAGGAAGCCAGAGAGCTGGCCGCGCTGATCACCTCCGGTGCGTTGCCGTTTGATATTGAAGCCAAGAGCCTCGGCTCCATCTCGCCGACCATGGGCAGCAACGCCCTGTACGCCATGGGCATCGCAGCGGTGATTGCCATGGCGCTGGTCGTGGTGCTGATGATCGTGATCTATCGCATGTCCGGTTTTGTCGCGGCGATCGCGCTTTGCGGCCAGATGGCGATGACTATCGCGTGCATTTCGGGCTATTTCGGTGCGCTCGACAGCTTCACCATGACTCTGCCCGGTATTGCCGGCATGATCCTGTCGATCGGTATCGGCGTTGACTGTAACGTTATCACCGCCGAGTCTGTGCGCGACGAGCTGCGCGCCGGCAAGACCATCGACAGCGCCATTCGCTCGGGTTCCAAGAACTCCTTTTGGGCGATCTTCGACGGCAATATCACCGTGCTTATCGTCGCGGCGGTTCTTATGGGCGTGTTCGGCTCGTCTAACACCCTGTTCGGCTTCCTGTTCAGCTGGTTGCCGGTGTCCACGACGGGTTCCGTGTACGCTTTCGGTTACACCCTGCTGATCGGCGTTATCACCAACTTCATCTTCGGCGTGTGGCTGTCCCGCGTTATGCTGCGCTCCATCTCTCGCTTGAAGATCTTCCGCAAGGCATGGCTGTATGGAGGTGATCGCGCATGAAAAAGAGCTTTAATTTCGTCGGTCACTTAAAGACCTTCCTGATCATATCGGCCGCGATCATGGTCGTCGGCATTGTGATGAACCTGATCTTCGGCACGCAGATGGACATTGCCTTTAAGGGCGGTACGCAGTTGCGTTACAGCTACGAGGTCCAGCCGAATATTGAAAGCGTTGAAGCGGCGGCCAAGGAGATTCTCGGCAGCACCGCCGAGGCATCGCTTGACGAGGTCAACAACACCTCCGTGGTGAGCATCACCCTGCCGGCGGAGATCTCCACCGAACAGCACGAGGCGTTCACCAAGAAGCTGGAAGCGGATTTTAAGGACAGCAAAATGGAGAATTTCAGTTCCAACACCCTGTCGGCGACGATGGGTATGAAGTTCTTCCTGCGTTGCTTGCTGGCGGTGGCGCTCGCGGCCGTATTGTTGCTTGTGTACGTTACGTTCCGTTTCCGCAAGATCGGCGGTCTGTCTGCCGGTGTCGCGGCGCTTATCGCGTTGGTGCACGATCTGTTGGTCGTGTATTTCACCTTCGTCATTTTCCGTATCGAGCTCAACGAGAACTTTGTGGCAGTTATGCTCACGATCCTCGGCTATTCGCTCAACGACACGATCGTTATCTTCGACCGTATTCGTACGAACAGCCGCAAGATGGCTGCTCCGTTGGAAGACGTGGTCAACCTGTCGCTCAACCAGTGCTTGCGCCGTACGATCGTCACCAGCGTGACGACCTGTATCGCCATCGCTACGGTGGCGGTGGTGGCGCTCGTGATGCATGTCGACAGCATTATCAGCTTTGCCGTGCCGATGCTGTTCGGTTCCGTTTCGGGTTGCTACTCCTCCGTTGCGCTGAGTGCGCCGATGTGGGCCAAGTGGCTCAAAAAAGAGAAAAAAGCGTAATGTTTTTCCGCAAAACCGCCGACGGTCGTCGGCGGTTTTGTTTTATTCGGCAGGAAAATGCGAAAAATACGAAAAAATATAAATTTATACTTGCATTTCTCGAAAGGTTGTGATATAGTCTATCTGTTAGTCTATGTTTCCGAAAGAGGTGACAAGTTATGAAAGAGAGCATTCATCCTTCTTATGAGCAGACCACGATCACCTGTGCCTGCGGCAACGTGATTCCCACCGGCTCCACCAAGCAGGACATTCGCGTGGAAATTTGTTCCAAATGCCATCCGTTCTTTACCGGTAAGCAGAAACTGAACGATGCCGGCGGTCGTGTGGATCGCTTCAACAAGCGTTTCGGTCTGTCCGAGAAATAAGTTTATGCTTAAATTGGCAGTGCAGCTTTTGCACTGCCTTTTCTCGTTTTTGCGATAGGAGGTGTCCTAATGTCGATGCAAGAATATTTGACCGTTTCCAAGGCGGCGGTGGACGAATTTACCGAGAAGCGCTCGCGCTTTATCGGTGCGATTCAGCCTGTTACCGGCGAGGAGGAGGCACAGGCGTTTATCCGCGCGCGCAGTAAGGAGATGTGGGACGCCAAGCATAACGTCTACGCCTACGTGCTGTCGGGCGGCGGCGTATGCCGCTTCTCGGACGACGGCGAGCCGCAGGGCACCGCCGGTATTCCGGTGCTCGACGTACTGCGCAAGGAGGGACTCACCGATTGCGCGGTAGTGGTCACACGGTATTTCGGAGGCATTCTGCTGGGCGGCGGCGGTCTGGTGCGCGCCTATTCCCATGCCGCTAAACTGGCGGTGGACGCGGCGGGCATCGTGCGTATGTGCCCTTGTGTTTCGGCGCACGTCACGTGCGACTACACGCAATACGGCTACGTGCCGTCGCTGATCGCCGCGCAGGAGGGCACCGTGACCGATACGACGTTTGCCGACACGGTGACGGTGAGTTTTTCTCTGCCGATCGAGAAAAAGGGTGCGTTGCAGGCGGAATTGACCGAGCGCAGTGCCGGTCGGTTGATCGTCGTTGAGGACGGCGTCGGGTATGCAGCGAAGCCGATAAAATAAAAAATTCGCGTTTTTTCACTTTTTTGCAGGGTTTTATGATTTTTTTGCGTATAACTGTATATAAACCGAATTTTTGGGAGGTGTATGTGCGTGGACGTTAAGGCAGTACCGTCGTGGGGAGAAACCGAGCGGCTGATCTTATCGCCGTCGGCATCGTTTTCCGACGATAGCCGCGGACGAGAGCGACCCGAAGAGCCGTCGCCCTATCGTACCGCTTATCAGCGCGACCGTGACCGCGTCTTACACTGCAAATCGTTTCGCCGTTTAAAGCATAAGACGCAGGTGTTCCTCGCGCCCGAGGGCGATCATTACCGCACGCGCTTAACGCATACGCTGGAGGTCGCTCAGATCGCACGTACCATCGCGCGCGCGCTGCGGCTCAACGAGGATCTTACCGAGGCGATCGCGCTCGCACACGACCTTGGACACACCCCGTTCGGTCACGCCGGCGAGCGTAGCCTTGACACAATCATGCCGGGTGGCTTCCGTCATTACGAGCAGAGCGTTCGCGTCGTGGAACGGCTGGAAAACGACGGCGTCGGACTTAACCTGACTTGGGAAGTGCGTGACGGTATCCTTTGCCACACAAAAGGGCAGATCGCCGCGACGCTGGAAGGGCAGATCGTTCGTTGGGCGGATCGTATTGCCTACGTCAATCACGATATGGACGACGCCATTCGTGCAGACGTGTTGCAGGAAACGGATATTCCGTCGGCTATTCGGGAGCATCTCGGAAACAGCTGTACGGCGCGCATCGATTCGCTGGTCACGGCGATGATCGAGGGCAGCGGCGACACCGTCGCCATGGCACCCGAAACCGAGCCGTTTTTTCTGCAATTACACGATTTCATGTACGAGCATCTCTACCTTAACCAAAAGGCGAAGAGTGAGGAAGGCAAGGTAGACGGCATCATGTCTCGCCTGTTTGAATATTACGTGCATAATCCCGATCGTTTGCCGAATGAGTTTGCGCGCATTCGCGAGCAGGACGGCGTCGAGCAGGCGGTATGTGACTACGTCGCCGGCATGACCGATAACTTTGCGTTGCAGACCTACCACGAGCTTTACGTGCCGCGCGGCTGGTCGGTGATATTATAACGAAAAGGAGTTGAGAACGTGGCTTTACCCGAGAGCTTTTTGCAAGAGCTTATCGCAAAAAACGATATTGAGAGCGTGGTGTCCGGCTACGTTTCTCTCAAACGGCGCGGCCGCAATCTGGTGGGCCTTTGCCCGTTCCACGGTGAAAAGACGGCGTCCTTTAACCTGTATCCCGAAACGGCGTCCTTTTATTGCTTCGGCTGTCAGGCGGGCGGCGACGTCATCACCTTTATTAAGCGCATTGAAAACCTTGATTACATGGATGCGGTGCGTTTTCTTGCCGACCGTTCGGGCATGAAATTGCCCGAATATACGAAAGAAAACGACGCGTCTTCGCGCCTGCGTCTGCGCATCTTGGAGGCAAACCGCGAGGCGGCACGCCTGTTCCATCAGGCGTTGTACTCGCCCGAGGGTAAGGTGGCGCTCGATTATTTCCACAGCCGCGGTTACACCGATGCGACCATTAAGCATTTCGGCCTCGGTTTTGCACCTCCCGGTTGGGATTTCCTTATTAAAGGCTTGGGTGACAAGGGCTTTCGCCGTGAAGAACTGATCGCGGCGTTCCTGGCGAAGAAGAGCCAGCACGGCGGCGCTTACGATATTTTCCGCAACCGCGTCATCATCCCGATCATCGACATTCGCGGCAACGTCGTCGGCTTCGGCGGTCGCGTGCTGGATGACACGAAACCGAAATATATCAACACCGAAAACACCCTTGCCTATGTCAAGAGCCGTAATCTGTTCGCGCTGAATTTTGCGAAAAACGCGGGGCGCGAGCTTAACTTGTGCGAGGGATATATGGACGTTATCGCCATGCACCAGGCAGGCTTTACCAACACGGTGGCGGCGCTGGGCACGGCGTTCCCCGACGAGCAGATCCAGCTCATCGCGCGGTATGCCGATCGCATCAATCTCATCTTCGACGCCGACGGCGCCGGACAAAAGGCGACGCGCGTGGCGATCGAAAAACTGCGCAAGACCGGTTTGGACGTGCGCGTGGTGACCATCCCCGATGGCAAGGATCCCGACGAATATATCAAGAAAAACGGCGCCGAGGCGTTCAAGCTTCTGCTCGAACGTTCGGCTAACGCCATAGAATATCGCCTGCTGGAGATCGGCAAAAGCAACGATATCCACACCCCCAACGGCAAGGTGGGGTATATGAAAGAGGCGACCCAACTGCTCGCGCGTATCACCAGCCCGGTGGAGCGCGACGTGTACGCCGGCCGCCTGAGCGATCTGCTCGGCATATCCAAGGACGCCATTTTGCAAGAGATACAGAATGTGCGTCGGCGTCAGCAAAGGACGGCGGAGCGCCAACAGCTTACCGCCGTTTTGCGGCAGGAGTCCAAACAACTGCGCAAGGTCAACCCGCAAGCCGACGCCTTCACGCGCGCGGCGAATGCGGAGGAGAGCTTGCTCGGCACCTTGATCCTGCACCCCGACTATATTAAACGGGCGCGCGCCGTGTTGCCGGCGGAGATGCTGGTAACGGATTTCAACAGAGAACTGTATGAGCGTTTGCTTGAGCGCGAGAGCCAAGGTTTATTAGTGGAGTTGGCGTTCCTGGCGGCAGATTATGACGAGGCGGCGATGGCGTATATCTCCCGTATGGTCAAGGATGCCGCGGAACGCGTCGCTGAGGATATTGAGGCGTACGCCGCGGTCATCCGCGAGGAGCATGCGCTCAAAGATATGGCGGATCCGGCGAACGCGTCGGACGAGTCGATTCAAAAGATGCTGGAAACCCTGCGCGCACGCAAGCAGAAGAAATAACACGGTGCACACCGTCGGATACAGAAAGGAACGGATACTATGAGTAAGAAAGACACCACCCCCAAGACAGAGGATATTATCGCAGACGAACTGAACGCACAGCCGGTGCCCTGTGCTCTTGACGAGCTCGATGAGGTCACGGCGGCGGAGATGAAAAAAGATCGCAATACCCAACTCAATGATCTCGTCGAGCTCGGCCGTGCCAAAGGCAAGCTCACCGCGCAGGAGATCATGGACGCGATGGAGCATTTCGACTTTGATCCCGAGCAGATGGATCGTCTGTACGAGATGCTGGAAGCCAACGGCATTCAGGTCGTGGACGATTTTGCAGACGTCTCGTTGGAGGAACTGGACCTGTCGCTGGAAACGCCGGAGCAGGAAGACCAAGAGGAGGAGAATTCCTCCGACAGCGCGACCATCGACGACCCGGTAAAGGTGTATCTCAAGGAGATCGGTCGCGTGACACTGCTCACCCCCGAGGAAGAGACGGCGCTTGCCATGCGCATCATGGAGGGTGACATGCGTGCTAAGCAGCGTCTGTCTGAGGCAAACCTGCGACTGGTGGTCAGCATTGCCAAGCGCTATGTCGGTCGCGGTATGCAGTTCTTGGATCTGATCCAAGAGGGCAACCTCGGTCTGATCAAGGCGGTGGAGAAATTCGACTACACCAAGGGCTTTAAATTCTCCACCTACGCGACTTGGTGGATCCGTCAGGCGATCACCCGTGCGATCGCAGACCAGGCGCGTACCATTCGTATCCCCGTGCACATGGTCGAGACCATCAACAAGGTCAAAAAGGTTTCCAGCCAGCTGTTGCACAAGAACGGTCACGAGCCGACCGCCGAGGAGATCGCCGCGGAACTGGCGATGCCGGTGGATAAGGTGCGTGAGATCATGCGCGTCGCGCAGGAGCCCGTGTCGCTGGAAACGCCGATCGGTGAGGAGGAGGACAGCCACCTCGGTGACTTCATCCCCGATGACGACGCTCCGGCGCCGGCCGATGCCGCGTCGCATACCCTGCTCAAAGAGCAGCTCGAGGAGGTGCTCGGCTCACTGACCGATCGCGAGGCGAAGGTGCTGCGCCTGCGCTTTGGCTTGGAGGACGGCCGTCCGCGCACGCTTGAGGAGGTCGGCAAGGAGTTCGACGTCACGCGTGAGCGTATTCGTCAGATCGAGGCGAAGGCGTTGCGCAAGTTGCGCCATCCCAGCCGCAGTAAGAAGCTTAAGGATTTCTTGGATTAATAAAACGAGAGAGGCAACCGTCGGTTGCCTCTCTCGTTTTATTTGGCTTGCAGAATAAGCAGCGGTAAATGCGGCGCGTTGCGTATGCGCCACGGGATCGAACTGTTGCCAAGGCCGCGGCTGACCACCATGACGGTGCCGTCGGCCGCGTATACGCCGTCGGTGTAGGTGGGGAAGAACCCTTGCCCGGGAGCATACAGGGCCGTTTTGCCGAAACGCATTTGACCGCCGTGCGCGTGACCGCACACCACGAGATCCCATCGGGCGTTTTGGTAATACCGAAAACGGTCCGGTTTGTGCGCAAGCACGATGGACGGCTGACCCTTGACCGTCAAGGGCGCCGGACGGCGATACCCCATACCGAACAAGCGCAGCACGGCGCCGTCTTTTTCCCAGTCAGCGTAGCTGTCACACATATAGTGTACGCCGTTTTGCACCAGAATGGTGCCGTAGCGTTTTTCACGGTCGAGGCGCAATTCGTGGTTGCCGGGAATGGCAAAGCAAGGCGCGATGGTGACAAGTGTTTTTGCCAGCGCGGTTAAACGCTCCTTGTCAAAATAGGTGTAGCTGTTGGTCAGGTCGCCCGGTAGGAAGATCGCGTCGGGCTTGAGAGCATGCACGTGTCGCGCCAAATCCGGTACGGATAACAAGGCGTCGGGAAAGTGCAGGTCTGCTACGACGGCGACGCGCGCGCCGTCAAACGCACGCGGCAGATCGGGGCACGTAACGCGGATCTCTTCGACCTGTATCGGTTGGTCGGCGCGATCCAGTGCCATTAAACCGTGCAGCAGACGTTTGGCTTTACTCGGTTGCCGATTCATGTGCAAATACCCCTTTCCGTTTGATTTATTTGTATTATAGCATATATTGCCGGAAAATGGAAGTCGAAACTGCCTTTTTCTCCAAAATGAAAGTTGACAACGTATAAATTAAAATATATAATAAATATAAGTGCCTTTCTGCGCTTTTGAGAAGCGCAAGGATAAAATAAGCACAAATACACGGAAAAAAGGGGATACTATGCAAGAACTGGATGTTCGCGCAATTGTTGGCGCACTGTTGAGTAAAATTAAGTGGATTTTACTTTCTACGGTTATTGTTGCCGCGCTGTTTGGCGTATATGTGAAATTCTGCGTCCCGAATACATACAAATCCGAGGTACAGATGTACGTCAGTAACATCAACGATCTGGCCTCTTCGAACGGTGCGTCGGCGAGCGGCCTGTCTGCGTCGCAGGTGCTGGTCAACGAGTATATCGTCATTCTCAAGAACGACGCGATCCTGTCGCAGGTAGCGGCACAGCTGCGCGAGCAGGGTGACGGCTACGTCATGACCAACTCCGCCATTCGCAATTCGGTCAAGATGTCCTCGGTAGACGAAACGGCGATGCTGAACATCTCCGTGACCACCGAGGATCCGGATTTGTCTAAGGCGATCTGCGATGCGTTCGCCGCCGTGGCACCCGTCCAGCTCAAAGAGGTCATGGAAATGGGTACCATCAAGTCGATGGAGCCTGCCAAGCCCGGCGTCAAGGTCGGCCCGAACATCACCAAGAACGTGCTTATCGGCGCGGTCATCGGCTTTGCGCTCGCCTGCGTTATTGTGCTGGTGTTGTATATGATGGATAACACCGTCACCGGCGAGCGTGAGCTTAAACGCCGCTTAAACGTTACGGTTTTGGGCGAGGTGCCCAGTTTGCTTCCCAAGCAGAAGGGAGAGAAGAAGAATGGCACAGGAAAATAAGTCCTATATCCCCGGTAAGACCGGCAGTTCGAATCGCAACGTGGCGTTTCGCGTGGCGGAAGCGTATAAGATGATCCGCACGAACCTTTTGTTTACGCTCGCTAACGCGAAGAGTAAGGTTGTCATCTTTTCCAGTGCCGAGCCGAGTGCCGGCAAATCGACGCTTTGTTCCAATCTGGCAATCGTGATGGCGCAGACCGGCGCGAAGGTGTTGCTCATTGACGCCGACATGCGTAAGCCGGTGCAGCACCGTAATTTCCGCGTGAGCAAATCGCTGGGTCTGTCCAAGATCCTCGGCAATCTTAATACCTTTGAGGAGTGCGTTGTGCGTAACGTCGTGCCCGGTCTGGATCTGCTTCCGTCCGGTTCGATTCCGCCCAACCCGTCCGAACTGCTTGGCTCGGATAAGATGAAGAGCCTGCTTGACAAGGCGGAAGAGGTGTACGACTACATCTTCATGGACTCGCCGCCTTTGGCGGTGGTGGCGGACGCCTTGGTGCTTGCACCGCAGTCTGCCGGTGTCGTGCTGGTTGCCCGTCAGAAGCAGACGACCTACGACGAGCTCGAAGAGTGTATCGAATCCGTCAAGCGTATTGATGCGGCCGTGCTCGGTGTCGTCGTAACGGACGTGCACGCTACCTCGGCCGGCTATATGCGGTATGACAGCAAGTATTATTACCGTTCTTACAACTACGAATACGGACGTCGGGCGAAGAGCGATGATTGATTTTCACAGTCACGTGCTGCCGGCGATGGACGACGGTGCGGCAACGGCGGAGGAGTCTGCGGCTATGCTCGCTGAGGCAGCCAAACAGGGCGTGCATACGGTCGTTGCTACGTCGCATTACTATCGCAGTCAAGAGACTATAGACAGTTTCCTGTGTCGCCGTGCCGTTGCTGCGGAGCAGATGGCACCGTGTATACCTGACGGAATGCAAGTCCTTATCGGCGCCGAGGTGCTTATGCAAAAGGGCGTATCCGGTCTGGATCTTCAACCGTTGTGCATCGAGGGGACAAGTCGTATTTTATTGGAATTGCCGTTTTCTCCGCCGCCGTCGTGGTTGTACGAGGAAATGGAAAATATTGCACTCGGTCAACGGTTGGACGTGATACTTGCACACGTCGATCGGTATATGCCGTGGTATTCGACGCGCGAGATGACCGAAATGATGGAGTTCCCCGGCTTGTCGGTGCAGCTCAACGCCGATGCGTTTCTCGATGCCAAGCTTATGCGCGCGCTCAAACGCTGGTTGCCGCCGTGCGAAAGCATGGTGCTCGGCTCGGATATGCATCATATCGATCAGCGCTCGCCGAACATTGGTCCTGCATGCAAAAAAATACAACGCAAAATTTATGGCCGTCGATGGCTCGAACAGATTCAGCATGACTCTCTTTTGTTGTTACCCCCGCACTAATATCATGTTGGAGGGATTTTTCTGAACAGTCTCAAGGCCCCTACGGGGAAGAATTGGCATCACTTGCGTCGCATTTTGTTGTTGCTGGTGGATGTCGTTATTATTTCGGTCATGTATGTGGCGTCATGGTTGATGTTCCGTGAGCGCATTCAGCTGCCGAGCGAAGTGTATTTTCTGCATTGGGCGACGATGATCGTGTCGTGCAGTGCGTTTTTGATGATCTTCCATTGTTACGACAGCCTGTGGCGGTACGCCGACGGCAAGGAATACCTCGTGCTGTTTGTTGCTATGACCTGCGGCTTCGTTCTGTATTATTCCGTCGATCGCTTTATTCTGCCGGATGGCTGGCACTATTCCGGCCGTTTCACACTGTTTGCCGTGATGCTGTCGCTCGTCGGCATGTGGGTGTTCCGTTTCATATACCGTCATCTGCGGCAGTTGGTGATGTTGCGCGAATACAAGGCGCGCGAGGCGTGTGATATGGTCATCGTCGGCGCGGGAAGTGCCGGCTCTGCGCTGGTGGAAGAGATCCTGCGCAACCCCGGCGCACATTATCATGTTTACGGTTTCTTTGATGATAGCCCGATGAAGCAGGGTGTGCTCATTCATGGCGTGCCGGTGCTCGGCACCATTGACCAGATGGTTGAGATGCTCAAAGATACGGTCGTTAAAGAGATCGTCGTGGCGATCCCATCGCTGGGCGATGATGATCGCCGCCGCGTTTTGGAATTGTGCGGACAAACGAGCTGTAAGGTGCGTATCATGCCGCAGGCAACCGATCTGCTTTCGCAGAGCGCCGGCGGCGGTCTGTGGGGCAGCATCCGCGACGTACAGCCCGAGGATCTGCTCGGCCGCGAGGTCATTCACTTTGAAAATGAGGACGTGTACGAGTTTTTGACCGATAAGGTGGTCATGGTCACCGGCGGCGGTGGCTCGATCGGCTCGGAACTTTGCCGTCAGATCGTCAAGCATCAGCCCAAAAAGCTGATCATCGTCGATATTTACGAAAATAACGCCTACGACATTCAGCAGGAGCTGCGTCGCGAGTATCCCGAATTGGTTCTGCACATTGAGATCGCCTCGGTGCGCGATGAGAATAAGATCAATTATCTGTTCCGCAAATACCGCCCGCAGATCGTCTTCCATGCCGCGGCGCACAAGCACGTGCCGCTGATGGAGGACTGTCCCGAAGAGGCGATCAAGAACAACGTCTTCGGCACCTACAACGTGGCGCGCGCGGCGCGCGTGCACACGGCGGATAAGTTTATTCTTATCTCCACCGATAAGGCGGTCAACCCGACCAACGTTATGGGCGCCAGCAAGCGTCTGTGCGAGATGATCATTCAGAGCATGCAGAACAGCGAGCATACCAAGTTCGTGGCGGTGCGTTTTGGCAACGTTCTCGGCTCTAACGGCTCGGTTATTCCGCTGTTTAAACAACAACTCGCGCGCGGCGGCCCGATCACGGTCACCGATCGCCGCATCATTCGTTATTTCATGACCATCCCCGAGGCGGCGCAGTTGGTTATGCAAGCCGGCGCGATCGCCGATCGCTCGCAGGTGTTCGTGCTGGATATGGGCGAGCCCGTAAAGATCCTCAGCCTCGCGGAGAATCTGGTGCGGTTGGCAGGCTATACCCCGTATCAGGATATTGATATCATCGAAACGGGTCTGCGCCCGGGCGAAAAGCTGTATGAGGAACTGCTCATGAAGAACGATCACCTTACGGCGACCAAGAACCACAAGATCTTCGTGGAACAGCAGGAAATCATCTCTGAACAGGAGATGCAGACGAACCTGCAACGGCTGCGCGACGTGCTGGCGCTCGAACAGCCTGACGAGGTGGTGCGCCTGATGCACGAGATCGTGCCGACCTTTAAACGACCCGAAGAGGTCAATGCGCAGGTGGGCAAGACACCTGTCACCACGGGCTGATAACAAAGCGATCAAAGAGGACGGAGAATTCTCCGTCCTCTTTTATTGGGATTTTTTGGATTTTTAAGGTCTACTGTATTGAGTTATTCATAGAAATGTGCTATACTGTAAAGGTCAATTCATATATGGAGGGATCGGCAATGACGATACGCGAAAAATACGATATGTGGATGCAAAAAGCTACGAAAGACGCTGATTTGCGTGCGGAGCTCGAACAGATCACCGGCGATGACGAGGCGGTGCGTGATCGCTTCTATCAGGAGTTGGCGTTCGGCACGGCGGGTCTGCGCGGCGTTATCGGCGCCGGTGACAACCGTATGAACGTTTACGTGGTATGCAAGGCAACGCAAGGCTTGGCAAACTACCTTAACGCACATTACGATAACGCATCGGTAGCGATCGCCTATGATTCGCGCATCAAGTCCGATCTGTTTGCCCGTGAGGCCGCCTGCGTGCTGGCGGCGAACGGCGTGACGGTGCATCTGTATCCGCGACTTGCGCCGGTGCCGCTGCTGTCGTTTGCGGTGCGGTATTGCGGCTGTCAGGCAGGTGTGATGATCACCGCCAGCCACAATCCTGCCGAGTATAACGGCTATAAATGCTACGGTGCTGACGGTTGCCAGATGACCGATGCCGCCGCCGATGAGGTTACGGGTTATATTCGTGCTTTGGATATGTTTGAGGACGTCAAGACGGCAGACTATGACGTTGCCGTTGCCGACGGACGCATTCGCCTCATCGGTGACGAGGTGCCCGAAGCGTATTATGAACAGATACTGCGTCAGCAGGTCAACCCCGGCGTGTGTGCTGAGGCGAATTTGAAGATCATCTACACGCCGTTGCACGGCGCCGGCAATATCCCCGTGCGTGAGGTGTTGCGCCGTATCGGCGCGGCGCAGGTGCGCGTCGTGGCTCAACAGGAACTGCCCGATGGCAACTTCCCGACGGCGCCGTATCCCAACCCCGAGATCCGTGAGGCGTTTAACTGCGCGCTGGATATGGCGCACAAGGAGCCTGCCGATCTTATTCTGGCGACCGATCCCGACAGCGATCGCGTCGGTATCGCGGTATACGATGGGGAAGACTACACGCTGATGAGCGGCAATCAGGTCGGTTGTCTGCTGCTGGATTATATCCTCTCCTGCCGTGCCGCGAACGGCACTCTGCCGAAAGATCCGGTTGTCTGCAAAACTATTGTCACCAGTAATCTTGCGGCGGCGATCGCCAAAAAGTACGGCTGTGAACTGCGTGATCTGCTGACCGGCTTTAAGTATATCGGCGAGCAGATCGGTCTGTTGGAGCAGAAGGGCGAAGAGGATCGCTTCGTGTTCGGCTTTGAGGAGAGCTACGGCTATCTGGCGGGCGCCCACGTGCGCGACAAGGACGCCGTGGTCGCGTCGATGCTCATCGCGGAGATGGCGTCGTATTATCACACCAAGGGCGTATCTCTGCTCGATCGGTTGCAGCAGTTGTATGCCGAACACGGCGTCTATCGTCATTCGCTGGTCAACGTGAAGTTCGAGGGCGAACAGGGCATGCTGGATATGCGCGCGCTCATGGACAGCTTACGGCAGACGCCGCCTGCCGAGATCGGCGGCTTAAAGGTGTTGTCCTGCGCGGATTATGAAAAGCGCGAGCGCACCGATTTCGTTACCGGCGAGACGGTCGCGCTGACCCTGCCTCGCTCGAACGTGCTGTCTTACGCACTGGAGGGCAACGCCGGTCTGATCTTCCGACCCTCCGGCACCGAGCCGAAGATCAAGGCGTATATCACCGCCATCGGCGCGGATCTCAATAAGGCGATCGCTATGGAGGAGACCTTGCGCTGTGAGGCAAAGCGCATCATCGGTAAATAACAAAAAGCAGCCGCGGGACATTCCCTCGGCTGCTTTTTGGCGTTTTTACGCGCCCAACATATTTATTATACCACACTTTTATGCCAAGGTGGTAGTAGAAATATTTTCAATTTTCTTGGTTGTTTTGCGAATAGACAGCGGCGCCTTATTCGGTTATACTAAAGGTGCAGAAAGGCAAAAGAAACACAATACCATGAAGTAGATGGGAGATAAGGAGGACTGATTCCAATGGCGTTAATAGAAGAACCGCCCGTTTCGCAACGGAAAATTGATACAGAAGGGAATGAGTCCAAAGAACAGTTTAGTGTAGCAACCCGACAAAAATCTGAGAAGAAATGGTGAGTCCCATGCACTGACAAGTGGATCGACGCCCCAAAAAGGGCAGATCGTAAAGTAATAGTATCACAGTGAAACAATGAGACCCACGGATTAAAGTAAACGATATACCATAAAAGTTCATGTAAAATATCGGCCCCCGATCGAAGGATCGGGGGCTTTGTGTTTATGTCAGCATACGCACGAGTGCGGTCAGCACCATGCACGCGAGCACGCCGAGTAAGGTCGGTATGAGGGCGGCGAGCATCATCCACTTCACACTTCCGGTTTCCTTTTTGATGGTGATAAGCGTCGTTGAGCAGGGCCAGTGGAACAGAGAAAACAGCATGGTACACACGGCTGTCAGCGGCGTCCAGCCATTTTCGACGAAGATCGCTTGCATTTGATGAATATCGGTGACGTCAATAAGACTGCCTTGCGCGAGATACGCCATCAGCGCAATCGGCATGACGATCTCGTTTGCCGGGAAGCCGAGAATAAACGCCATAAGGATCACGCCGTCGAGGCCCATGAGCCGAGCAAACGGGTCGAGCAGCGCACTGCCGTGTGCAAGCAACGTCGTACCGCCGACGCTGACGTTCGCCATGAGCCAGATGAGCAGACCGGCAGGTGCGGCGACCGACACGGCGCGTCCGAGCACGAACAGCGAACGATCGAGCATGGAATGCACCAGCACGCGCCCGATCTGTGGGCGGCGATAAGGCGGTAATTCCAGCGTAAAGGCCGTGGGAGTACCGCGTAATATCGTCTTGGATAACAGCCACGTACAGCCAAAGGTGGCGAGTACGCCCAGCAGAATCACGGCGGTCAGCAGCAGGGCGGCCGTTATGGAAGAACCGCCGATCGAGCCGACAAAAAAGATCGTCAGCAGCGATATGATGGTCGGAAAACGCCCGTTGCAAGGCACGAGACTGTTGGTGAGCACGGCGAGCAGGCGTTCGCGCGGCGAATCGATGATGCGGCAACCGACTACGCCTGCGGCGTTGCACCCGAAGCCCATGCACATGGTCAGCGCTTGCTTACCGCAGGCGTTGCAACGGCAAAACGGGCGATCGAGATTATACGCGATGCGCGGCAGATACCCGACGTCCTCCAACAGCGTGAACAGGGGGAAGAAGATCGCCATCGGCGGAAGCATCACCGACACGACCCACGCGAGCACGCGGTATACGCCGAGCACCAGTGCATCGTGCAACCAGGTCGGTGCATGCAGCAGGTGAAACAATTCCGACAACCGATCCTGTATCCAAAACAGACCGTCTGCTAACCACTGTGACGGTAGGTTGGCTCCCTCGATGGTCAGCCAAAACACGAAGAGGAGCAACAGCAGCATCAGCGGATAACCGAACAGCCTTCCCGTGAGCACGCGGTCGATGCGGCGGTCAATGTTGTCATCGACGGCGTTTTTTCGTCGTACAACGCCCTCACACAGTGCCTGTGCACTTGACATGAGACTGCGTACCATGCTGTCACGCAGGGCACCGCCCGTCATGCCTTCCTGCGCCAGACACGTGCGCTGTCGGGCAAGTGCGGCGATAATAGCGGGATCCTCGGTTGGATCGAAGCCGAGAAACGCGGCGATCTCTTGCTGTAAAGGGGTATCCCTTTCCAGCAAGCGCAACGCCAACCAGCGCGCGTTGAGCGCCGTGCCGACCTTATCGGTAAGCAGGGGAGTCAGCGCGTCGATCGCCTGCTCGATCGGCGCGGCGTAACGCACGGTATAGGGTGTGGACGCAGGCGCGTTGAGTTGTGTGTCGATCGCGTCGAGCAGGCGGGAAAGCGTTTTCTTGCTGCGTGCGACGGTGCTCACCACCGGCACGCCCAGCCGCCGTTGCAGTTCAGCAAGGTCGAGGGTGATGTGCTTGCGCTTGGCCTCGTCCATGAGATTGACGCACACGATCACACGCGCGCCCGTTTCGATGATTTGCAATACCAGATTCAGGTTGCGTTCCAGACAGGTGGCGTCGCATACCACCACGACTGCGTCCGGATGAGAAAAGCAGATGTAATTGCGCGCGATCTCTTCCTCAGCGGAGTGCGCCATGAGGGAGTATGTCCCCGGGATATCCACGAGCATGTAGTGTCGCGTGCCGTTCTCGCAATAGCCGCGTGCGTTGGCAACGGTCTTGCCCGACCAGTTGCCCGTGTGTTGCTTCATGCCGGTGAGGGCGTTGAATACGGTGCTTTTGCCGACGTTCGGGTTGCCGGCGAGGGCGACGTTGAGCATCGGATCGTCCGTTGCGGTAAAACTGCGGTCGATCGCTCTTTTTCCGGTGGAACGGCGTGTCAGCCCCATGGCAACGCACCCCTTTCGAGGGGATCGACGAGAATCTCGGCGCTTTCCCGATCGCGTATGGCGATGACGGCACCGCAGATGGCGTATGCCGCCGGATCGCCGCCGGGACTGCGTCCGACGCAGGTCACGGTCGTGCCGTCGATCACCCCGATATCCATCAGCCGTCGCCGTATGCCGCCGATTGACAATAACGCGCGAACGGTGGCGCTTTCTCCCGGTTTGAGTTCGCACAGACGCATGTAGCCTGCCCCTTTCCCATGTATGTGTTACTATCAGACTATGCCGATCTATGCACTTTTGTGCGCGTTTACCAATTATGCGCAGAATGCTGTAAAGGCTTGACAAACGCCATGTGTTGTGCTAAAATGTAACAAATTGTAAGGTCTCCGCTGCCCGTTCGGGCAGTGGAGTTATAATTTTTTATGGAAAGGAGTTATTATCATGTGGGATTGGATCGTACATTTTTTTCAGACGGAAGGTGAGATGCTGCTGCGCCTTTTGCTGTCCGTTGTGTTGGGCGGCTTGATCGGCACGGAGCGTAGTCGCCGCCAGAAGGAAGCCGGTATCCGCACGCACGTCATTGTGGCGCTGGGCGCGACGCTGGTCATGCTCGTGTCACGCTACGGCTTTTTGGATATGCTGGCGATCGAGGGCATCGACATTGATCCGACGCGTATCGCCTCGAATATCGTCACAGGCGTCAGCTTCCTCGGCGCCGGCGTGATCTTCGTTAAGAATGCGTCGATCCACGGCTTGACCACCGCCGCCGGCGTGTGGGCGACCGCAGCGGTCGGTATGGCGATCGGCTCGGGTCTGTATGCCGTTGGTCTGTTCGCTACCATGTTGATCGTGGTGTTGCAGTTCTTGCTGCACAGCACCCTCAACCGCGTTGAAGTCACGGCCGTTCAGCAGTTGGAGTTGCGCGTGCGCTATTCGCCGAAGATCACCGAGCGTTTGCGTGAGCAGTTGGCGGAGCATCAGATGGTCATTGAGTCCTTCAAGATGAAGAAATCCGCCGATGATATCGTTACCTGCACCCTGATGGTGCGCATGCCGCGTGATATCGGCTATGACGAGTTGTTGTTCTTGCTGGACGATAACGAAGACATCGTGGGCATGAACGTCTAATCAAAAGAAAAAGAGCCAACCGATGGAAATCGGTTGGCTCTTTCTTTTTATGTTCTTCAGCAGATGCCCTGTGCCATCATGGCTGTGGCAACCTTCTCGAAGCCGGAGATGTTGGCACCGGCGACCAGGTCACCCTCCATGCCGTACTTCTTGGCGGCATTGTAGGAGTTC
>JAFQFY010000010.1 GCA_017398485.1 Clostridia bacterium | reverse complement strand
TCAGTTCCTTGTCGGTTGCGATGTCATTCGTGAAAACATTGTTTGCCATAAATTATTACTCCTTAATATTGTATTTGTGCCAATTTGGCAACCGTACAATAAATGATAACTGAGCAGCCGACCATAACGATCGGCTGCTCAGATGATGCACACAGATTAATCGATATAGCCGTAGTGCTTAAGGGTATCCTTCAGTCTCGCGATGGTCTCCTCCGGCAGATCGGAGAGGACGGGCTTGCGGCTGAAGCCGGCCTCGACACCGCGCATCTTCAGACCTTCCTTGATGATCTGCAGCCACAGCACATCACCGTTGGAATCGGCCTCGGAGAAGAGGTGCAGATACGGCCAGATGAGCTCCTCGTGAGCCTTCATGGCCTCGGCGGTCTTTTTCTGCTTGGCGAGTTCATAAACCTTCGCGTTCTCGGCGGGGAACAAGTTACCCGTGCCGCAGACCCAACCGTCAGTCCAGCAGGTCAAGCACTCAACGGGGCACACATCGTAGCCATAGAACAGCGCGAAGTTGTCATCGGTCAGACGGCGCAGGTTCTGCTGACGGTACACATCCGCCTGGCGCTCCTTGATGGCGTCAATGCAGCCTTCATTGTACAGCTTGGCGATGAACTTGTCGTCCAGCAGAACGGTGGAGTAGTAGGGGTTGTGATACATCATCAGCGGAATGGTGATGCTATCGTGGATGGTCTTATAGTGAGCATACAACTCCTTCTTGTTGGGGCCCATGTACCACGGGGTAACGACCATGACGCCATCCGCGCCATCCGCTTCGGCGGCCTGCGACATGATAACGGCATCCGTCGTGCGATACGCACCGGTGGACGCGACGACCTTCAGACCACTCGCATGACCTGCTTCGATGTATGCCTTGTTCACGGCGATCTGCTCCTCCACGGTCAGAGCGGTGATCTCACCGGTCGAACCCGAGGGGATGATGCCGGTCACGCCGTTTTTGCCGAGGAATGCTGCGATCTCTTTGATCGCGTCGAAGTTGATGCTTTCATCTTCGTTGAAAGGGGTGATAACCGGAATGTAAATGCCTTCCAATTTCGTTCTTGCCATTGTATTTTACCTCCTGAAAAAGATTTTTATAAAACACTTTACAAATGGCGCAAGTGCTTTATAATATAATTATACGGGCACTTTTTATGATAAACAATGTCTTATATTGAGTAAAATTAACACAATCTTGTAAAGGTGGGGTTTTGTGGAGTCGCGATACGAGGAATATCATAGCGGCGAAGTCCTTTTGCCTTGTATTCCGTTTTTAAACGTTAAACGCTTTGCCGATCAGGCGGTGCAGATCTCCAACTGGCACGATAATATCGAGGTACACTTGTGCACGCAGGGGGAGGGGTATGTCCTCATTGACGGTGAGAAACATTCGATTGCCGAGGGAGACGTGGTGGTGATCAACTCCAACCAGGTGCATTATTCCGGAACCGATACGGCGTTGGTGTTTCAATGTTTGATCATCGACACCATGTTTTGTCGCATCGCTGACGTACCGTACCGACAGTTGCAGTTTGAGACCTGCTTTCGGGATGATGCTGTGGCTGCGTTGATCAACGAGGCGATACGGTTGCAAGGGGAACGTGAGGATCTGTGCCATGTTCTGAAAATGCAGGCAACGGTGGCGCGCTTGCTGGTTGCGTTGCGTGAGAGGCACGTGGTGTCCGTCGGGGCGCAGACGACAATCAAGCCGTCGCTTGAAAACGTTAGGAATGCCATTCGGTTTATCCGCGAGCATTATGCCGAGCGTATTACTCTTGACTGCATTTCACGGCACATCCTGACGGACAAATACGGGCTTTGTAAATCGTTTAAGAAATTGACGGGACAGACGGTGGTGCAGTATATCAATAATTATCGCTGCGAGAAAGCAAAAGAGTTTTTGCGAAGCGGAAAAACTGTCAGCGAAACGGCGCTGCTGTGCGGATTTCAGAACATGTCTTTTTTCACCAAGACCTTCAAGGAAAAGACAGGCAAACTCCCGTCGGCATATAAGCACAAATAAAAAACACAAGGGCGACACATCCGACAGGAAGTGTCGCCCTTATACGTCAGGCGGTGTGCTTTTTGTCTTTATACAATATCGCGGCGAGGATCACGGCGCAAACGCCGGCGATGAGCTTGCCGACGATCATCGGCAAGAGGAATCGGCTGTCGTATGCCATGGTGAACGCCAGCTGACCGCCGAGCACGAAGGAGGCGGATACCGCGAAGGCGGCGTTGAGCACGGTGCCTTTGCGATCCATCTTCTCCATCGCGTCAAAGGTGGTGGCGTTGGTGACAAGACTGCCGAGGAAGGCGAAGGCAGACACCTCGTTGACGCCGAGCTTGTTGCCGAAGGCGCGCATCGGGCGGCGCAGGAGCTTCGCCATGATCGCCATAAAGGGCAGGGTGCCCGACAGGGTGATGCTGGCGTTGACACAGATGAACGCCGCGTTTTCCAACGATTCGAAGTGGGGGGAGATCTCCACCTTGGTTAGGAAGGTGAAGATCGCGCACGCCATGCCGATGATCGCGGCGCCTTTGATGAGCCGTCCGAACACCGACAGGCAAAGAATACTCACACGCGGCAGGAAGATGAGCATCAGCACGATGATCGCCGCGAGAATAAACAGCGGCAGCAGGTCGAGCAGGATCACCAGCGGCGACAGACCGCAGATGAGACCTGACACGAAGCAGCCGATCGGGATGGTAACAATACCGCACAAAAAGCCGAAAAACATATCGTCGTATTGTTCGCGCTTGACCACGCCGAGCGCAAAGGGGATGGTGTAGGAAATGACACAGCCCATCATCGAGGTGACGACGAAGGCGTTAAAGTTGCCGACGCCCTCGGTCTGCGCGACACTTTGTGCCAACGGAGCACCGCCCATGTCGTTGGAGAACAGCGACGCCGGGATGATGGATGGGTCGATGCCGGTGGCGCGGTAAAAGCCGTCCAACACGGGCGAAATCCACACGCCGACCGCCGGCGCGATGACGATCATGCCGAGCATCGATAGTGCCATCGGGCAGAAAAGATAGAGGCCTTTTTTGAATTCGTCGCCGAGTCCGAACTTGTTGCCGATAAGCAGGTCTGCTGCACCGAGCAGGGAAAAGATCAGTACGATTACGCTCATAACATTCACAGCGCCACCTCCTTGAAGCGGTTGGCGGCAAGCGCCATTCCGTCGGCGGTATCTTTGCCGTCGGCATAAGTGGTGTGAGTATGTAGATTTTGTTTAACAGACACGTCTTTCACCTCGACCGAAAACTGCGGTTGGCTACGCTATTGCTTCTTCTACTGTATTATACAAGCCGAAAGGTAAAAGCGCAAGAAAAAGTCGAAAATACAACCGATTTTATTTACCAAACGTCTTGACAAACGCTGTAAATGTGTGTATCGTGGCAAGTGTACGCAGTATATGACCGAATCGATGTAAACCGACTTGGCGTGGAGGTTGATAGGATGAGCGAACGAATCGAATCAAAGCAGCAGGCTCTTTCGCGGTATAAGAAAGTGCCGCTTAAAGCGGACATGCTCTTAACCGGTGTCTTGTTGCACGACGAGATCGATGCGACGGGCAAATTTGTGGGTGCGGACGGTACGCTTGTCGAGTACTACAAGCTCGACGACGGCGGCAGACACGAAGACACGAGTGTTATTTCTTGCGCGGCGTTGCGTGAGATCACCATTAACGCGGTGCGCGCTGATGCGACGCCGACCGTCGTGACCCAGCTGACTGATTTTCACTATAATTATTGTAACGACGAGGACGAGAGGGAGAATAACCTCTGGACGATGAGCACCTGGCATAACCGCACTTTAAACCAAGGCGAGGATGGCATGCACTATTCCGTCGAATGGCATGAGATCAACATGCGGTATGCAGACG
>JAFQFY010000009.1 GCA_017398485.1 Clostridia bacterium | reverse complement strand
CCGCGACCGCTGGCGATCAGCTCGTCGGCGGCGGCCTTGTCTGCCGCGCCGGTCATCAGACCGTCGTAGGTGAACACGCGGATGACCGGCAGGTCATGACGCTTACCGACTTCAAAGTCGTTGGGGTCGTGCGCCGGGGTGATCTTCACGACGCCGGTACCCTTGGTCATATCCGCGTGCTCGTCGCACACGATCGGGATCTCTTTATCCAGCAGTGGGAGAATGACGTGGCAGCCGTGCAGATGCGCGTAGCGCTCGTCCTCGGCGTTGATCGCCACGGCGGTATCGCCGAGCATGGTTTCGGGACGGGTAGTGGCGAGTTCAAGCTGTTCGCCCGTCTCCTTGACGGTGTACAGCAGGTGCCAGAAGTGGCCGTCCTTTTCCTCGTATTCCACCTCGGCGTCCGAAATGGAGGTGTTGCAGGTCGGGCACCAGTTGACCATGCGGTTGCCGCGGTAGATGAGGCCTTTTTCGTACAGCCGCACGAACACCTCTTTGACCGCGTTGGAGCAGCCCTCGTCCATGGTGAAGCGCTCGCGCTCCCAGTCACAGCTCGAACCGATGGTCTTGAGCTGGCTGACGATGCGGTTGCCGTAGGTTTCCTTCCATGCCCAAGCGCGCTCGAGGAAGCCGTCGCGACCGACCATATCCTTGGTCAGGCCCTCCTTGCGCATCGCTTCGACGACCTTTGCCTCGGTGGCGATGGACGCGTGGTCGGTGCCGGGCATCCACAGGGTCTCGTAGCCCTGCATACGGCGCCAGCGGATGAGAATATCCTGCAAGGTGTTATCCAGTGCGTGACCCATGTGCAGCTGACCCGTGATGTTGGGAGGCGGCATCATGATGGTATACGGCTTTTTCTCATTGCCGTTCTTGTCTTTGGCGTGCGGAGTGGCGCGGAAATAGCCGCCGTCCTGCCAGAAGGCATAGATGCGCTTTTCCACTTCCTGCGGTTCGTAGACCTTGGCGAGTTCTTTGCGTTGTGCCATAGCGTTATCGTTCCTTTCGGGAAAGTAGTCGTTGTTTATCAGTGGATCGCACTGCCGGGGACCATATCGTCGACGAAGATGACCTTAACGTCGTCCGAACCGTCCTCGTTCTTCTGTGAGGCGGCGAGGATCATGCCTTGGCTCTCGACGCCGCACAGTACGGCAGGCTTTAAGTTGGCGACGAGCACGATCCTACGGCCGACGAGGTCGTCGGGAGAATACCACGGCGCGATGCCGGAGGCGACGGTGCGCGGATTCGCGGTGCCGTCGTTGAGGGTGAGTTTTAACAGCTTTTTCGCCTTTTTGATCGGCTCACAGGCGGTGATCTCGGCGACGCGCAGATCGACCTTCATAAAGTCCTCAATGCCGATCTGCGGCAGGAAGGCGATGCCCGCCTTTTCCTCCTCGGCTTTCGCGGCGGCCTCGATCTCGGCGGCAATTTCCGCGAGCATCTTGTCGCCGTCAATGCGCGCGAACAAGGGGGTGGGCGTACCGACCGCGTAGGTGTCCACCGCGCCGAACGCGGCGGCGTCCATCACGGTGACGGCGTCTGCAACCTGTAACTGCGCGTGGATCGCCTTGCCGGTGGTGGGCATAAAGGGCGTCAGCAAAATGCCGAGCACGCGGATGCAGTCGAGCAGGTTATACAGCACCGCTTCGAGCTGCTCCTTATTTGCCTCGTCCTTGGCGAGCGCCCAAGGCGCCGTCTCGTCGATATACTTGTTGCACCGCTTGGCAAGCGTCATCACCGTTTCGGCGGCGTCAGCGTTGTGCCAAGCGTCCATCTGTTCGACATAGCGTGCCACGGTGGCGTTGCAGGCGTCGACGAGCTCCTGCCCGAGCGCGTCCTGCACGGCAGGACGGCTGACGGTGCCGCCGAAATATTTGTTGGTCATCGCGATCGAGCGATTGACGAGGTTGCCCAGCGTGTTCGCCAGATCGGTATTGTAGCGGTTGATAACGTTCTCGTAGGTGATGGTGCCGTCCTGTGCAAACGGGATCTCGGTGAGAAGATAGTAGCGCACCGCGTCCACGCCGAAGCGCTTGGCCAACTCGTCGGCATAGATGACGTTGCCCTTGGACTTGCTCATCTTATCGTCACCCGACAAAAGCCACGGGTGACCGAGCACCTGCTTGGGCAGCGGCTCGCCGAGCGCCATGAGGATGATCGGCCAGTAGATGGTGTGGAACCGCACGATGTCCTTGCCGATGACGTGCAGGTCAGCAGGCCAGTATTTTTTGTACAGCTCCGACGAGCCGTCGGGATCGTAGCCGCAACCGGTGATATAGTTGGACAGCGCGTCGATCCAGACGTACATGACGTGTTTGTCGTCGAAGTCCACGGGGATGCCCCAGGTGAAGGAGGAGCGCGACACGCACAGGTCGTTGAGACCGGGTTTTAAGAAGTTGTTGATCATCTCGTTGCGGCGCGACTCGGGTGCGAAGAACGAGGGATTATCCTCGTAGTATTTGATCAGGCGATCCTGATATTTGCCGAGCTTGAGGAAATACGCTTCCTCCTTGGCGTCGACGCATTCACGGCCGCAGTCAGGGCACTTGCCGTCCACCAACTGGGAGGGGGTGAAGAAGCTTTCGCACGGCACGCAGTACTTGCCCTCGTAGGCGCCTTTGTAAATATCACCCTGCTCGTACAGCTTGCGGAAGACTTTTTTGAGCACCGCAACGTGATCGGCATCGGTGGTGCGGATAAAGCGGTCGTAGGTGACGTCCATGCTGTCCCATACCGCTTTGATGGCGGCGGAGGCGCGATCGACATATGCTTGGGGACTCATACCCTCTGCTTTGGCATATTCCTCGATCTTCTGTCCGTGCTCGTCCGAGCCGGTGAGAAAATATACGTCAAACCCCATCATGCGCTTATAGCGCGCGATCATATCCGCGAGCACGATGTCGTAGGTGTTGCCGATATGCGGCTTGCGACTTGCGTACGCGATGGCGGTGGTTACATAAAATTTGGGCTTATCCATGGGAGATCCCTCCTGTTTCTAATACTACAATTTCTTATTCTAACATAATTAGGAAAAAATACAACATATTTTCGGCATTTTTTCGAGGAAAGCGGATAAAAAATTGAATAGCGCATAAAAAACTTGATTATTTACGAAAAAAGTGGTATACTCTAATCTGACTATTGCTGTTCATAAATAGTCGGGTAAATGAAAAGGGGTGGTCGGCATGCGGCGTTTGCTGTGTATAGTCCTGGCGTTGTCGTGCCTGCTGACCGTTGTCGGCTGTACGTCCGGATCGGACGTATCCGAGCCGTTGACCAGCGACGGCGATTCTCCGACGCCGCAGGACGCACCGCAGACTTTTGCGATCCCGTACAGCAAAGAAGACACCCTCAACCCCTATGCCGCGACCACCGAGGTGAATCTCAACCTCGCTTCCCTGCTGTACGACAGCTTGACGGTGATCGACGATACGTTTACGCCGCGCTTGTCGCTGGCGGCTTCGGTGACGGCGACCGACGCGACGCATCTGGCGGTGACGCTGCGCGAGGGCGCGGTGTTCTCCGACGGCTCGGCGGTGACGGCGGCAGACGTCAAGGCGTCGTACGACGCCGCACGTGCTGCCGAGAATTATCAAAAACTGGTATCTAACGTTATTGCCGCGACGGTTGACCGTAAAAGCGGCGGTATCGTTTTCACACTTGCCAAGGGCGACCCTAACGCCGCGGCGTGTCTGTCTTTTCCGATATACAAAGCCACTGCCGACACCGCGGCGGTGGGAGAGGCTCCCGTCGGCGGCGGTGCATACGTCTACACGGTGGGGGAGAACGGCGCCTATCTTGCCGCCAATCCTCGTGCAAAGGGCGAGCCGAAATACGCTACGGTGCCGCTTCGACATCTGCCCAACTCCGACAGCATGTACTACGGTTTGGCGTCCGGCAACATCACTTACTATTATAACGATCTCAACACCGGCGAGGTGCCGCGCGTATCCGGCGCGAGCGCCAAGGTGGATATGAACGCGCTGGTCTATCTCGGCGTTAACGGCGCGCGTGAATCCTTGGCGAATCCGACCGTACGTCGGGCATTGAGTAAGCTGACCGACCGCGATGCCCTCGCCTATACCGGCTTTGCCGGCTGGGCGACGGCGGCAACACTGCCGTTTCACCCGAAATGGAGCGGCGTGCAGGGGATCGACCCGATCTTCGGCAAGCAGGAGCTTGCCGATGCGGTGGAACTGCTGAAAACCGCCGGACAAAGCAAACTCGAATTGGAGCTCATTTACAGCATAGACAGCGGCAACCGCGGCACGCTCGTTGACACGGTGCGTACCCAGCTCGAGAGCGCGGGTCTGCGCGTGACGGTTACACCGCTGTCGTACGCCGAGTATCTGGCTCGCTTGCAAAGCGGCGAGTACGATCTGTATATCGGAGAGATCCGCTTGACGGCGAACATGGACCTCGACGCGTTCTTTGACGGCGGCGACGCGCGCTACGGTATTCGCGCCGACAGTCCGGCCGCCGAGGCGTATCGGCGCTATCGTTCCGGTGAGGGCACGGTGCAGGAATTTATCACCGCGTTCGGTGAAGATATGCCGTATATTCCGCTGTGCTGGCGATGCGGCTTTGCCGCCTACGACCGTCGTCTGCTGTCGGTGACACCTCACGGTTACGATCCCTACTATGGCTTTACCGCCTGGCATTGATTCGGAATCATTCTGCTTTTTGCAGATCTTCATAAATTATTGGAAAGGTTGTGTGCGTATGATCCGCATAGAAAATCGCTACGGTACGATCGAGGTATCGCAGGAATATTTCAGTTACCTGGTGGGTAACGCGGTGTCCGCCTGCTACGGTGTAGCCGGCATGGTGCGCAGCGGTCCGAAACAGGGCCTGCGCTCGGTGCTGTCTCGCCGCGCTTACGCCGACGACGGCGTGCACGTGCGCGGTGAGGGCGCTCGACTGATCGTGGATATCCATATTTCCGTCATCTACGGAATGAACATTTCCGCCATTGCCAAGAGCATCGTTAATAAGGTGCGTTACACGGTGGAAGAGGCTACCGGCCTGACTGTCAAGAAGGTCAACGTCTTCGTGGACGGCATGAAACCCGAAGAATAAGTTTTGACGGTCAACGACCAAAACGACGGGAGAACTATGCCCGTCGCGCAAAGGAGTGCTGACAAAGTGATCAACGGATCTATATTACGCGATGCCATGATCTCGGCATCGAAGGCTTTATCGAACGTCAAGCAGGAGGTGGACGCGCTCAACGTCTTCCCTGTGCCGGACGGCGATACGGGTACGAATATGTCGATGACCATCGGCAACGCGGCGCGCGAGCTCGGTCGTCTTGCCAACCCTACCGCTACCGAGGTGGCAGACGTGGCGTCGGCGGCGCTGTTACGCGGCGCGCGCGGCAATTCGGGTGTCATTCTGTCCTTGCTGTTCCGTGGCTTCTCCAAAGGGCTTAAAGGCAAGGTGGAAGCAGACGGCGCCGATCTGGCGCAGGCGCTCACCCTCGGCACCGAGGCTGCTTACAAGGCGGTCATGAAGCCGACCGAAGGCACCATCTTGACCGTCGCGCGCGAAGCGGCGGCCGCCGGTGTCGCAAAGGCGAAAGAGGACGGTGACCCCATCGTCGTATGGGAGGTCATCTGTGAGGAGGCGGAAGCGTCCCTTGCACGCACCCCTGACCTGTTGCCCCAGCTCAAAAAAGCAGGCGTCGTGGACGCCGGCGGCAAGGGCCTTTGCATCGTCATGGAGGAGATGCTGCGTATCTTCAAGGGCGGCGAGATGCTCGCTGACGCCGCCGTGACGTCGCCTGCGCCGACGAAACAAAAGAGCACTGTGGGCTCTTTCGACGAGGAGATCACCTTTACCTATTGCACCGAGTTTATCGTCGGTCGCGATAAGAAATGCACCCTCGATCCGCTGTCTCTTCGCGCGTATCTCGAGAGCATCGGCGACTGCGTCGTCGTGGTGGACGATGAGGAGATCATCAAGGTGCACGTACACACCAACAACCCCGGTAAGGCGATGGAAGAGGCGCTCAAATACGGTCAGTTTGAAACCGTTAAGGTGGAGAACATGCGCATTCAGCACGAAAACGCCGGCTGGGTAGAGGAAGAGGACGCGTCTGCGGCGACCGGTCCCGTCTACGAGCGCGCCGAGCCGGAGAATGAATACGGCTTCGTATCGGTGGCAGCAGGGGAAGGCCTGCAATCGCTGTTCCACGACGATCTGGCGTGCGATCAGGTGGTGTCGGGCGGTCAGACGATGAATCCGTCAACCGACGACATTTTGTCTGCGATCGAGGCGACGCCCGCCAAGACGGTGTTCGTGTTGCCCAATAATAAGAATATTATTCTCGCCGCTGAGCAGGCAGTGCCGCTGGCGGATCGCCGCGTGTGCGTGTTGCCCACGCGCACCATTCCGCAGGGTATCTCTGCGATGCTGGCGTTTGATCCCGACAGCGACGTTGAGACGAATCTTATTGCGATGCAGAAAGCGGCGGATAACGTGTCGACCGGCTCGCTGACCTTCGCCGCGCGCGACAGCGATTATGAGGGCCACAAGATCAAAGAGGGGCAGATCCTCGCGCTGGATAACGGCAAACTGTCCTTCGTGGACACCGACGTCAATAAGGCGGCGACCAAGCTGGCAAAGAATATGGCGCTCGGCCGTCGTCTGGCAGGCAAGGAACTCAACTTCGTTACCGTTATCTACGGTGAGGATGTGGCCGAGGAGCAGGCCGAGGCGGTGTGTGAGGGGATTCGTGCGAAGCTCGGCGACAACGTCGACGTGTCTGCGTTGCCCGGCGGTCAGCCCGTGTATTACTATTTCCTGTCGATGGAATAACGGTGCGGCTCGCACTCACTACAACCATTCAGTTTATGTAGCCGCACCCACGGTTTTGGGTTTTGCGGTGCAAGTAATTTTCAACATTCAAAAAAGCGGAACGGTTTTCCGTTCCGCTTTTTTATCGGAGGAATCACATTGAACGTATTGTGTATCGGTGACGTGGTCGGCTCGATCGGTTGCGCCCATCTGAAAAAGGTGTTACCGCAGGCTAAACGTGACCTTGCGGCAGATATTTGCATTGTCAACGGCGAAAATTCCGCCGACGGCAACGGCATTCTGCCGCAATCGGCGGCGGCGCTGTTCACCGCCGGTGCAGACGTTGTCACGGGCGGCAACCACACCTTCCGCCGTCGCGAGATCTATGAGGAACTGGACCGCAACGCGTTTTTGCTCCGTCCGGCAAACCTGCCGCAAGGTACGCCCGGGCGCGGCATGACGGTGGTCGACCGCGGTCGCTATCAGGTAGCGGTGATCAATCTGCAAGGCACGGTGTATATGGAGTCGCTCGCGTGTCCGTTCGACACGATCGACGCGCTGCTTGCCGAGGCAGGAAATCCGCGTTTTTGCATCGTGGATTTCCACGCCGAAGCGACGGCGGAGAAGAAGGCGCTCGCATTCTATGCAGACGGGCGTATCTCCGCCCTGTTCGGCACCCACACCCATGTGGCGACCGCCGATGAGCAGATATTGCCGCAGGGCACGGGCTTTATCACCGATGTCGGCATGACGGGCCCCGTGCTGTCCTGTCTGGGCGTTAAGCCGGAATTGTCGATCGAAAAGATGCGCTCGAAGCTGCCGGTGCGGTTTGCCGTGGCGGAGGGCGAATGCGCGATGGAAGGTGTGCTGTTCACGCTGGACGATAAAACCGGACGCACCACGGCGGTACGCCGTGTGCGTTTGTAAGGAGAGGTACATATGCGTTACGATATTACCAACATTCCCGTAACCGAAGTGTTCGAGGAGGGGGACGGTTGCCCCATCTGCCGCCTGCGCAACAAGTTGGAGGAGCGCGCGGTGGAATATATCACGGGAGCGGCGATGATGGAGCCGGATATCCGCATCGAAACGAATAAACAGGGCTTCTGCCTTGATCATTATCGCATGATGCTCGGACGGCGCAACCGTCTGAGCGTGGCGCTGATGATGGAAAGCCACCTCGACGAGATGGAAAAGCAGGTGTTTGCCGGCTTGCCGCTCCTCGGCAAAGGCTCGCGCAAGCAGGCAAAGAGTGCCGGCAAGGTCGCCGCGACCTGTTACGTCTGTGCCCAACTTGACGGTGCGATGGATAAGATGCTTGCCACCGTTTGCCGCACGTGGGAGGCGCAACGCGAGTTCCGCCAGCTGTTCGAGAAACAGGACTGCCTGTGCCTGCCGCATTTTTCCGCCTTGGTGGAGGCGTCGGCCACCAGCATGAGTAAAAAGGAGCAGCCGTATTTTGCCAAGGCGGCGTCCAAGCTCGCGCACGATTATCTGACCGAGCTGCGCGCCGACGTGCATCATTTCTGCGAGATGTACGACTATCGCAACAACACCGCGGACGCCGATTGGGGCAATTCCAAGGATTCCATCGAGCGTGCGGTGTGGTACCTCACCACCCGAAAGCCGTAATGCAAAAAAGCTGCCATGACCACGGTCATGGCAGCTTTGCTTTTTTATCTTTCCTTCGGGTCCTCAACGTATTCGAGGATGTCCCCCGGCTGGCAGTCGAGCGCCTTGCAGATCGCGTCGAGAGTGGAGAAACGCACCGCGCGTGCGCGGTTGTTTTTGAGGATCGAGAGGTTAGCGAGCGTGACGCCGACGCGGTCGGAAAGCTCGGTGAGACCCATCTTGCGTTTGGCCATCATCACGTCGAGGTTGATCATAATTCCCATACGCGCGTCCTCCTTATATTGTCATATCGTTTTCACTCTTGTACTCGTTGGCTTGTGCGAACAGTTCGGCGAACACGAACAGCGAGCAACCCACCAGCACGAAGCACACGAACAAAAACGCCATAAAAAACTTGGACATCCAGAACATCGTCGCGAGATAAAATACCGACAGTACCAGAAATTCGATCGCCATCGTACGCATGCGGCGCACCGTATTGGCGGAAAACACCTTTGCGACGTTGACGTTGTGCAGAATGCCGCGCGCCTGCCACAAAATCAGCTCCGCCATCACGCCCGAATAGGCAAGAATGACGAGATAGCGGATATAGTAGGGGTCGGTGGGAATGCGCTCGGTGATCCATGTGATGGTCCAAGGCAGCGTCGCCACCAGAATCGGCACGAGTACGAGCAGGGCAATGAGACAGACTTCTATCACACGGCTCAGGCCGTTTTTACCGATGAGTTTCATGATCGATCATCCTTCTGTTTGTCGAATATCCGAGAAAAACATTGTTTACCGAAAATAGTATACTGTTATTCGATAAAAATGTCAACGGAAATATGCGCCAAGTGCTATATTTACGAAAAATTCATAATTCCTGCGGTTGTCACCGTGCGTTATTTGTGATATAATGCATTTAATTGGGTTAAAACGATGCGAAAGACTCCGAGAAAGGAGATATCGTATGAGGTTAAATATGCATATCGGCATGCGCAAGGTCAAAAGTTTGTTGTCGGTGATTGTGGCGTTTCTCGTCTGGCAGGGGATTCGCCTGTTTCTGCCGATGCTGGACGTGCATCCGTTGTTTGCATACATTTACGCCGTTATCGAGATGCGCGACACGCCGGAAAAAACCAAGAAATTCGGCGCGCTGCGTATTCGCGCGACTTTCGTCGGTCTGGTCATCGGGTTGATTTTCATCGCGGTCAGTGCGTATGTTGCACCGCTGGTGTCGATCGAATGGTTGCGGATTTTTGTGGAATTTGCGTTTATTTTGATTGCCATTTTATGTGCCTTGTGTTTGGCAGAGGTCGCCAAGTGCGAGACGTTTTGCGGTATTGCGGCGATTATTGCGGTGATCTGCATGATCTCGCACTCGGAGGAAGACATTTATCTCTACGCGATCATGCGCGTCGTGCAGACGCTTATCGGCATTTTCTCTGCGATGCTCATCAACGTGTTGGTGCGGCGAAAAGAGATCGAGAAAACGCCCGACGAAAACCAAGGGAAAGGTTGATAAACAATGGGATTGCTTAAAGCCCTGTTCGGGGATTACAGCACAAAAGAATTGAAACGCATTCAACCGCTTTGCAATAAGGTGCTCGCGCTCGAGGAGCAGTATGCCGCGATGAGCGAGGAAGAATTGCGTGCGCAGACGCAGGTGCTGCGCGACCGTCTGGCGGCTGGGGAGTCACTCGATGACATTTTGCCTGATGCGTTTGCGACGTGCCGCGAGGCGTCGTGGCGTGTGCTCGGCATGAAGCACTTCCCCGTGCAGATCATCGGCGGTATCATTCTGCACCAAGGACGCATCGCGGAGATGCGCACCGGTGAAGGCAAGACGCTGGTCGCGACCCTGCCCGCCTACCTCAATGCGCTGTCCGGCAACGGCGTGCACATCGTCACGGTCAACGACTATCTCGCGCGTCGCGACAGCGAGTGGATGGGCAAGGTGTATCGCTATCTCGGCCTGTCGGTGGGTCTGATTGTTCACGATCTGACCAAGGAGGAGCGCCGCGCCGCCTACGACGCGGATATTACCTACGGTACCAACAACGAGTTCGGTTTCGACTACCTGCGCGACAACATGGTGGTGCGGCAATCGGACAAAGCCCAGCGCGGTCACAACTTTGCCATCGTTGACGAGGTGGACTCCATTCTCATCGACGAGGCGCGTACGCCGCTGATCATTTCGGGGCAGGGAGACAAATCCACCGAGCTGTACAACGTCGCCGACCAGTTTGCCAAGACTTTAAAGGCGTTCCGCATCAAGGAGACCGACGCCAAAGAGGACCAGGACGCGATCGACGGCGATTATATCGTCGACGAAAAGGCACGCACTGCCACCCTCACTCAATCGGGTGTACGCAAGGCAGAGGCGTTCTTTAAGATCGAAAACCTGATGGATTCCGACAACGTGACGCTCACACACCACATCAACCAAGCCATCAAAGCGCGCGGTATCATGCAGCGCGACGTCGATTACGTCGTTAAGGACGGGCAGGTGCTCATCGTCGACGAGTTCACGGGCCGTATCATGTTCGGCCGCCGCTACAACGAGGGCCTGCATCAGGCCATCGAGGCGAAAGAGGGCGTCAAGGTCGCGCGTGAGAGCAAGACGCTGGCGACCATCACCTTCCAGAATTTCTTCCGTTTATATAAGAAGCTGTCGGGCATGACGGGTACCGCTAAGACCGAGGAGGCGGAGTTTAACCAGATCTATCGCCTCGACGTCGTGGAGATCCCGACCAACAAACCGGTCATTCGCGAGGACCTCGACGACGTGGTGTTTAAGAACGAGATCGGTAAATACCGCGCCATCATCAGACAGATCAAGGCCTGCCACGAGCGCAAGCAGCCGGTGCTGGTGGGTACGATCTCGATCGAAAAATCCGAGTTGCTGTCCAAGCTCTTGAAGCGCGAGGGTATCCCTCACGAGGTGCTCAACGCGAAGTATCACGAGAAGGAAGCAGAGATCGTCGCGCAGGCAGGCAAGCTCGGCGCGGTGACCATCGCCACCAACATGGCAGGCCGCGGCACCGATATTATGCTCGGCGGTAACCCGGAATTCCTCGCAAAAGCGGAGATGCGCCGCGAGGGCGTTCCGGAGGAACTGATCGCGGAGTCCACTGCGTTCGGTGAAACGCAGGACGAGGCGATCCTTGCCGCGCGCGAGCAGTTCCGTCAACTTAACGAGAAATACAAGCAGCAGA
This sequence comes from Clostridia bacterium, assembly GCA_017398485.1. GTDB lineage: Bacteria > Bacillota > Clostridia > Oscillospirales > Acutalibacteraceae > UBA5905. Next base: position 2,144 of record JAFQFY010000009.1, on the reverse strand, counting down.
TCCGTCCCGAAGCGGAGAAGGTGCGCGAGGCCGGCGGTCTGTTTATCCTCGGCACCGAGCGTCACGAGTCGCGCCGCATCGATAACCAGCTGCGCGGCCGTGCCGGCCGTCAGGGTGACCCCGGTGCGACGCGGTTCTACCTGTCGCTCGAAGATGATCTGATGCGTCTGTTCGGCGGCGACCGCATCGACCGCATGATGGAGATGCTCGGCCTCGACGAGGATACCCCGATCGAAGCAAAATTGCTGTCCGGCTCGGTGGAGGGTGCGCAACGCCGTTTGGAGGAGCGCAACTTCGGCATCCGCCGCGACGTGCTCAAATACGACGACGTGATGAACCGTCAGCGCGAGGTCATTTACGGCCAGCGTGACACGGTGCTTGCAGACGGCAACGTCCACGACAGCGTCGTCAAGATGGTGGAGGATTCCATCCGCGCCAACGTGGCGCAGTACACCACCGATAACGACGATCATCTCAACTGGAATCTCGACGGTCTGCGCAGTTATTACAGCGGCTGGCTTACGCGTGAGAGCGATCTGCAATATACCGCGCAGGAGCTGGAGGATGCCGAACGTGACGATATTGCCGAGATGCTTATCGAGCGCGCCATGCAGATCTACGATGCGAAAGAGAAGCAGTACGGCGACGCGGTGATGCGCGAGGTTGAGCGCGTGGTATTGTTGCAGACGGTGGACCGCTATTGGATGGATCACATCGACAATATGGACGAATTGCGTCGCGGTATCCATTTGCGCGCGATCGGTCAGTACGATCCCGTCGTGGTGTATCGCAACGAGGGCTTTGATATGTTCGAGCAGATGGTCAGCGCCATCCGCGAGGATACTGCACGGTCGATCCTGACGGTGCAACTGCGCACCAACGAGCAGCCGAAGCGGCAGCAGGTGGCGAAGATCACCGGCACCTCGGGCGGCGACGGCAGCGACAAAAAGCAACCGGTGCGCAAGGCGGCCGGAGCGAAGGTCGGTCGCAACGATCCCTGCCCCTGCGGCAGCGGCAAAAAGTACAAAAAATGCTGTGGACTGAATAAGGAATAAAACGGTAACGGAAAAGGACGAACTCTAAACGAGTTCGTCCTTTTCTTGTTGCGCAATAAAAAGAAATGCTTTCATAGCAGGGGTAAGATACTTGCCCTTTTTCCAAAAGAACGTGACGTGGCGGAAGTTGTCGACACCGCCGACCTTATAATAGCACATGTTCGCACCGGGATAGGTGTTTTTGATAAGCATATCGCTGATGAACGCCGCACCCATGCCGGCGTTGCTGGTGTGAAACACGGTGGCTTGCTGGTGGAAGGACAGCACGACGTTCGGCGTGAAACCGGCTTTTTGGCACAGGAGCGTGGAACGCTTGTAGGTGTCCGTTTCAGGGGTGGGAAACACAAACGGCACGTCTTTGATCTTTTCAAGGGGCAGTGTCGGCTGATAACTCGACAGATGCCGGTTATGCAGGATGTCCTCGCGGCTCATCGCATAGTCGATCAGTTCTCGGTTGCAGGAAAACTCTGCCGGAATGGCAAGCACCAGACATTCCGACGCGTACAAATAGGAGGAAAAGCGCTCGGCGTCAACCTCACAGCTGTCTGCTACGAAATCGAGGCTTCCTTCTAACAGCATTCGCTGTAAGGCGTCAATGTTTCCCTCTTCCACGCGTAGTTGCATTTTCGGGTATGCGGAACGAAAGAGTTTCAGAAGCCGTGGAAGGGTGAATGAAATGTTCATATTACTCGCGCCGATGACGAGCGAGCCTGTTTGACAAGAGTTATAGCTATCAACAAAGGCAGCAAACTCCTTTTCGGCGGCGGCGATCGTCTGTGCTGCACGCAGATACGCCTCGCCGCAAGACGTCAGCCGTATGGGGTGCGTGCTGCGGTCAAACAGCGGCTCGCCGATACGTTCTTCCAATCGGCGGATTGAGGCACTCAACGACGGTTGGGATATGTAAAGATTTGCCGCCGCCTTGGAGAAGTTGCCCGTTTTATGTATTTCGAATACGTAATCCTTCAGCGTAAACACGCGCTCACCCCATAATTATAAAATTATATAATATATATTATCATAGGTATTTCAAAATAGCAAGAGAATATGGTAAGGTAATTTTATAATCAACGAAAGGAGAAGTTCTAT